>JANPDG010000268.1:0-3874 GCA_031431335.1 Polaromonas sp.
GCTAAACGGGGCGAGACCAAGATATCTGCCCTGAAAGGAGCCTCGAAGGAAATGGCCAAAACCATGACTGAGCAGGAGCTTGATGACTTGGCATCCACCAGTCACAAGGGCTTGCCTGATCGTAAAGAGGACTGAGGGCGCTGTGGTCAGATCGCTTCGTCTGTCATGTAGACATCCCTTGGCTACAGGACGGGCGGAGTCGATGGTGTGTTGTCGCGCGGGACAATCAGCTGACGCTGGCGGACGATGGGTGAGCCCGATGTCTGCTAGAGCCCCGCCAGCCCGGGCGAGGCTTCACCAATGTCAGTGAGGGCGGAAAGCCGCCTGACGCAGTTTTGATACCGCGTCGGCCGAGTATCGTGAAAGCCGCCGGTTGCATTGTAAGCGGTTCGAGACGGCCGTCAGTTTAGCGGGTTGACGTTTTTGCGAAGGCCCAAGGCATGAGGTCATCGATCTGCGACTTGGGGTGCCGGTTGGCGACGGCCTCAATTGTGGCACGCAGATAGGCGTATGGATCGATGCTGTTCAATTTGCAGGTTTCGATCAGCGACGCCATGCGCGCCCAGGTGCGGCCGCCCTCGTCGTGGCCGGCAAAGAGCGCGTTTTTGCGGTTCAGGGTAATGGGTCGGATGGTGTTTTCGACGGGGTTGGTGTCCATCTCGACGCGACCATCGGTCAGGAAGACCTGCAGCCCGTCCCAGTGGCGATGGATATAGCCGAGCTTCTCGCCAAGGCGTGATTTGGCTGAGATTCTGGCGCGTTGCAGGGTCAGCCACAGGCGGAAGTCGGCGACAAGGGGGGCGGATTTCTGCTGGCGGATGGCGAGGCGTTCTTCAGGCGCGCGCCCACGGACGCTGGCCTCAATCTTGTAGATCTGTGCGATGCGGCGCAGGCCCTCGGCGGCGATCTCGGAACCATCCTTTTGATAAATGTCGTGCAGCTTGCGCCGGGAATGTGCCCAGCAGTAAGCCAGCGTCAGAGGCGCGCCACCCACGCGCCGGAGTTCGGCCAGGGCATTATACCCGGCATAGCCGTCGACTTGCAGGATGCCGTCAAAGCCCCGCAGAATGTCCATCGCATGGCTGCCACTGCGCCCAGGCGCATAGGTGAAGACGACCGCCGGGGGATCGCCGCCATTCCAGCCGCGATCATCGCGGGTCAGCGCCCAGAGATAGCCGGTCTTGGTTTTGCCCGCCCCCGGGTCCAGCACTGGGGCGCGGGTCTCATCCATGAAGAGTTTGGTCGATCTCTTGAGGTGGACCAGCATCCGGTCGACGATCGGGGCGAGGTGGAAGCCGACCTTGCCGCACCATGTCGCCAGCGTTGAGCGATCCAGATCGACGCCGCCACGGGCATAGATCTGCGACTGGCGGTAAAGCGGCAAGTGATCGGCGTATTTGGAGACAACCACATGCGCCAAGGTGCCTTCCGTCGGCAGCCCGCCTTCGATCAGACGGGCCGGGGCCGCAGCTTGTAGCACACCGCCATCGCAGCGGCGACAGGCATATCGGGGGCGGATCGTCACGATGACCTGGAAACGGGCGGGGATGATGTCGAGCCGCTCGCTGTGATCTTCACCGATCTTCACCATCTCGGTGCAGCCGCAGGGGCAGACCTTGTGCTCGGGCTCGATCACCTGTTCGACGCGGGGCAGATGGTCTGGCAGATGACCAAGATTGCGCTTGGCCGGCGGGCGCTTGGTGCTGCCATCTGCATTGCGTGCCGCAACGGAGTCACCCGCTGCCTCACATTCGGCGACGGCGGTCTCCAGGTCTTCAAAGGCCAACTGGCGATCATCAGGTTTCAGCTGTTCTGAGCGCTTGCCATAGAGTGCGTGGCGCAGCTCGGCGATGAGGTAATCCTGACGCTCGGTCTGGGCGCGCAGACCCACCACTTCCGCCTGCAAGACGAGAAACGCTTCCCGCACGGCAGGCGGAAGTGCATCCAGGTCAGGGGCTTGAGAGGCGGGAGCGGACATGCCGGTTCATACCGCATCACCCCACAAAAGCCCATATTTACAAGGCGATCCGAGTCATTCTGTCGCGGCCGGGATCAAGGGGCGCGGCGCATGGATGCGGCGCCAGTCGAGACCGGCAAACAGCGCCTCAAACTGCACCCGCGACAGCCGCATCACCCCGTCGCCGACCCTCGGCCAGGCAAAGGCACCTTGCTCCAGCCGCTTGTAAATCATCACGATGCCACTGCCGTCCCAGAACAAGACTTTGACCCGATCCCCGCGTTTGGATCGGAACACCACCATCACGCCTGCCTTCGGGGCAAAGCCCAACTCAGCCTGCGCCATCGAGGCAAGACCATCATGACCCTTGCGGAAATCTACCGGCTTCGTCGCAATCACGATCCGGACCGCCTGATCCGGGAAGATCATAGAACCCTCTTCAACGCAGCCGCCAGTGCTGCCGCACGCTCTGGGCTGCAGTCTGACGCCACATGCAGCACCGCCCCGGCGATCTCAATCCTGACCATCCCGGCATCCGGTTTCGCCGCGACCGGATTGGGCGCAGTCACTGGCTCCACCACAAGCGGCACGAACATTGGCACCCTGTTACCCGGCAGGACCAGCTTCCCCTTCCGGGCAAGGCCGCGCCACTGCGAAAGATGCCGCGCGATCAACCCATACTTATCGGCCACGTCACAAACTCGCGCCCCCGGCATCAGGCTCTCGGCCACAATCCGGGCCTTGACCTCATCCGGCCACCGACGCCGCCCCGTCGGACCGTCCAAAACCTCGATGCGCGAAACTCCCCTACGACTGGGAACCTCCATCCGGTGCTCAATTTGGTGCTCCACAGCAAACCTCCCGCAAACTCAGTTGCACGGCGGCATGCCCGAAATCCGGCTAAACCGAAACCACGGGGCGGCCGCATCGCTTACCATCCACCACTCACGCGATGCCCTTGAATTCGGGTGCTCCGGCCAGAACCGCCGCCACCCACAGCAGCAGAAAACCGACCGAGACAATTGAACGAACAATGAACATGCAACGGGTATCAGCCGGCCACAATCACCGCACAACCGATTCCCCAACAACAGGTTAACGAAGCTCAGCTCATCTAAGCTGAGCTTTGCTCAGCGTTGCGCCCGCCGCCACTCGGGGTTCACTTGCGGCTCCAGATTGGAACGCGCAAGGGCTGTGCGTCCCAACAGGTGATCTGCTGCCTTCTCGCCCACCATGATCGACGGAGCATTCAGATTGCCATTGGTCACTTGCGGAAAAATCGAACTGTCCGCGACCCGCAGCCCCTCAACCCCGATCACCCGACACTCGGGATCCACCACCGCCATCGGGTCATCGCGCCGCCCCATGCGCGCCGTGCCGCAAGGATGATAGGCGCTCTCGACGTGTTCCATGATGAACGCGTCCAGTTCGGCGTCGCTCTGCAATGCCGCGCCCGGTTGGAGTTCATACTTCACAAAAGGTTTGAACGCCGGTTGCGCGAAAATCTCGCGCGTCAACCGGATGCAGCGACGAAAATCCACCCAGTCATCCGGGTCCTGCATGTAATTGAACAAGATTTTTGGCGCCACAAGTGGATCAGCCGACCGCAACGTCACCGCGCCCCGTGACTTTGAACGCATTGGTCCGGTGTGGGCCTGAAACCCATGACCCGCCGCCGCCGCTTTGCCGTCATAGCGCACTGCGATCGGCAGAAAGTGATACTGAATGTCCGGATACTCGACCCCAGCCTGGCTGCGAATGAACGCGCAAGCCTCGAACTGATTTGACGCACCAAGGCCTTTGCGCGTCAGCAACCACTGCGCGCCGATCAGTGCTTTTCCCCACAAGTTCCAATACTTGTAGAGCGTAATCGGCTGACTCGCGGCGAACTGCAGGTACAATTCCAGATGGTCCTGC
>JANPDG010000269.1:0-7516 GCA_031431335.1 Polaromonas sp.
CGTCAGCCAAGACACGTTTTTTACGCAGTGCGAGGCGGAGGGGTTTCGCCGCATTACTTACTTTTTAGACCGCCCTGATGTGATGTCGATGTACAGCGTCACGCTGCGTGCAGATGCTGCATTGTTCCCCGTGCTGCTGTCTAACGGTAATTTGGTAGACCAAGGCGCATTAGACGATGGTCGCCACTTTGCCAAATGGGTCGACCCCCATAAAAAGCCCTGCTATTTGTTTGCACTGGTGGCAGGCAACTTGGTCGCGCGCGAGCAGCGCGTTACCTCTCGCGCAGGCAAAGACCATTTGCTGCAAGTGTTTGTGCGCCGCGGCGACTTGGACAAAACCGAGCACGCGATGAATTCGCTCATGGCCAGCGTGGCTTGGGACGAAGCCCGCTTTGGCCTGCCGCTCGACCTAGAGCGTTTCATGATTGTGGCTACCAGCGACTTCAACATGGGCGCCATGGAAAATAAAGGCTTGAACATTTTCAACACCAAATACGTGTTGGCCAACCAAGCCACTGCCACAGACGTGGACTACGCCAATATTGAAAGCGTGGTGGGTCACGAATACTTCCACAACTGGACTGGCAACCGCGTGACCTGCCGCGACTGGTTTCAGCTCTCACTCAAAGAAGGCTTAACGGTCTTTCGCGACCAAGAGTTCAGCATGGACCTGTGCCCTAGCCCATCGGCCCGCGCCGTTAAGCGCATTGAAGACGTGCGCGTGCTGCGCACCGCCCAGTTCCCTGAAGACGCAGGCCCGATGGCGCACCCGGTGCGGCCCGATGCCTACCAAGAGATCAACAACTTCTACACTGTCACCATCTACGAAAAAGGTGCCGAGGTGGTGCGCATGATGCAAACTTTGGTAGGCCGTGACGGCTTTGCCAAAGGCATGACCGAGTATTTCAAACGCCACGACGGCCAAGCCGTGACGTGTGACGACTTTGCGCAAGCCATTGCTGACGCCAACCCGCAGTCAGCGCTGCCAGCCCTGCTAACCCAGTTCAAGCGCTGGTACAGCCAAGCGGGCACGCCGCGCATCAAGGCCCATGGTGTGTACGACGCTGCAGCGCGCACCTACGCACTGCACCTTGCGCAAGGCTGCCCTAGCGCGACAGGCCAGCCTAGCAAAGAGCCGTTTGTCATCCCTATCAACCTAGGTTTGCTCAGCAACCAAGGCACGGATATGGCGCTGCAGCTCGCAGGTGAGACACATGCCGTGCCCGGCCAGCGCACCTTTGTCATGACGCAAGCTGCAGAAGTTTTGCAGTTTATTAATGTCGACGCTGAGCCTGTGCCGTCTATCTTGCGCGGATTTACTGCGCCGGTGATTTTGGAGTTTGACTACACCCAAGCGCAGCTGCTGACCCTGCTAGCGCACGACAACGACCCGTTCAACCAGTGGGAGGCAGCGCAGCGTTTAGGCATGCAAAACGCAGTGCGTCTGGTGGCTTTGCACGTCGACTTCACCAAAGGCATTGGCAGTGCAGACATTGCCCAGTTGGTGCAATCGCCCTTCGTTGCAGCTTTGCGCAGCGTGCTGCGCAACCCCGACCTAGATGCAGCATTCAAAGAACTCATACTGACCCTACCGTCTGAAAGCTATATTGCTGAGCAACTCGATGTGGTTGATCCGCAGGCCATTCACACCGTGCGCGAGGCCATGCGCTCTGCCTTGGCCACCGCACTACACGCCGACTGGGAATGGGCTTTTGACAACCACCAAAACACCAGCTACAGCCCCGACGCCGTCAGCAGCGGCCGCCGCGCGCTGGCCAACTTAGCGCAAGGCATGCTGTGCCTGGCAGCCCGCGAGTCTGGCGATACAGTGTGGCCTGGCAAAACCTATCAGCGCTTTAAAGACGCCAACAATATGACCGACCGCTTCGGCGCGCTGGCAGCCTTGGTCGTCAGCGGTCACGCGCTGGCCACACCCGCGCTAGAGCAGTTTTATGTGCTGTTCAAAGACGAAGCCTTGGTACTGGACAAATGGTTTAGCCTGCAAGCGGGCAACACCGACCGGGGCGGCGACATTTTGCCCCGCGTGCGCAGCCTGATGCAGCACCCGGACTTCAACCTCAAAAACCCCAACCGTGCCCGCAGCGTGATCTTTAGCTACTGCAGCGCCAACCCTGGCGCATTTCACCGCCCAGACGCCGCTGGCTACATCTACTGGGCCGAACACGTACTGGCCCTAGACGCCATCAACCCCCAGGTAGCCGCCCGCCTAGCCCGCGCCATGGACCGCTGGAAAAAACTCAGCGCACCTTACCAAAACGCAGCCAAAGAGGCTATCAAACGGGTGGCGGCTAAGAGTGACCTAAGCAACGACGTGCGCGAAGTCATCACACGGGCTTTGGCAGACTG
Organism: Polaromonas sp.; assembly: GCA_031431335.1. GTDB lineage: Bacteria > Pseudomonadota > Gammaproteobacteria > Burkholderiales > Burkholderiaceae_C > JAAFIP01. The sequence goes on from JANPDG010000269.1 coordinate 2,368, forward strand.
ACACTGGCTGAGGAAAAAATCGGACTGCCGGACGCAGAGGACGCAAAAGAAGACAAAAAAAAATACCAAATTGAATTTAAAAAATAGCTGATGAATATGAATAAATTAAGTTAATTCAAAAGTCGTTTTGTATTTTTTGTATTTTTTCTTTGGTATTTTTTTGCATCCTCTGCGTAACCTTTGCGTCCTCTGCGTCTGGCAGCTCTCCCCGTATTAAGACCCAAGTTAAGATACCAACCATGACCACCAAAATTTCACTCTCCAGATACCTCGTAGAACAGCAACGCCAAGAAGGCCACATTCCCCCAGAGCTGCGACTCTTGCTGGAAGTTGTGGCAAGAGCTTGCAAAAGCATCAGCCACGCAGTGAACAAAGGCGCGTTAGGCGGTGTGCTGGGTACGGCGTCGACTGAAAACGTGCAAGGTGAAATTCAAAAAAAACTCGACATCATTGCCAACGAGGTGCTGATCGAAGCCAACGAATGGGGCGGTCACTTGGCAGCGATGGCCAGTGAGGAGATGGACAGCATTTATCTGGTGCCTAACCGTTATCCGCAAGGCGAATATTTACTGCTGTTTGATCCATTAGACGGCTCTAGCAATATTGATGTGAACGTCAGTATTGGCACGATTTTTAGCGTATTAAAGAAGCCTGACGACAACGATGCAGGCATTGAAGAGAAAGACTTTTTGCAGGCCGGTAACAAACAAGTGGCCGCTGGCTACTGCGTGTATGGCCCGCAAACCACACTGGTGCTCACCGTGGGCGACGGCGTGGTGATGTTCACACTCGACCGCGAGCAAGGCAGCTTTGTGCTGACCGAAGACAATGTGCAGATTCCGCACGACACCAAAGAGTTTGCCATCAACATGAGCAATATGCGCCACTGGGCACCGCCTGTGAAGCGCTACATTGACGAATGCTTGGCTGGCAAAACCGGCCCGCGCGGCAAAGACTTCAATATGCGCTGGATCGCCAGCATGGTGGCCGATGTGCACCGTATTTTGACGCGCGGCGGTGTATTCATGTATCCGTGGGACCAGCGCGAGCCGGACAAGGCCGGTAAACTGCGCCTGATGTACGAGGCCAACCCCATGAGCTGGTTGATCGAACAAGCGGGCGGCGCGTCGACCAACGGCAAAGAGCGCATCATGGAGATTCAGCCTGAGAAGCTGCACCAGCGAGTGAGCGTGATTTTGGGCTCTAAAAACGAGGTAGAGCGCGTGACCCAATACCACTTGGATGTCAGCTAGCATTCATCGCCTTGCTATAATTCATTACCCGCCCTTGTAGCTCAGTTGGTAGAGCAACGCACTCGTAACGCGTAGGTCAGCAGTTCGATTCCGCTCAAGGGCACCACACTTTAAAGCCGCTTGGTTAATTCCAAGTGGCTTTTTCTTTGCGCAGCAGTGTTGCCCGGCTTTCGCAAACTCAGCGCGCCAATATCCCCAACTTGGTCGCTTCATACACCGCCTCGCTTTTGCTGTGCACTGCCAGTTTGGCATACAGATTTTTGATGTGGGTTTGCACCGTGTGCACGCTGACATGGCGCAGCTTGGATATCTCGTTGTACGAAAAGCCTCTGGCAATCAGCTCTAGCACTTCGTGTTCGCTGGGCGACAAGAGTGGGCGCGCTGGACCATTAGCAGCGATAGTTACTACACTTTTAATAGCTAACTTCTTAATATCTACGTCGGAAAACTGCTGCTTTTTCTGTTCATCTTGCGCCATGCTGCGGTATTTGGACAGCACGCGGCGAGCGATCATGGGGGAGATAGGCGACAGGCCCGCCTTGAGCTGCAACACCGACTGGGCAATGTCGTCTGGAGCAGAGTCTTTGTGGATATAGCCTGTGGCACCAGCCTCGATGCTGGACAACACATTGTCCTCGTCGCCAAACATGCTGATCACCAGCACTTCGCACTGGCTTTGGTGTTTGAGCGCAAACCGAATCACATCCAAACCGCTGCCGTCAGGCAAGCCCAAGTCTGTGAGCAGCACGTCAATCTGCAAGCCGGGTGCGCTTAAGTGTTGGCAAGCCTGCGCCACACTGGCTGCAAGGGCCACCAGCTCCAGCTCGGGGCAGTTGCGCACAGACTTGGCAAAAAATTCGCGGGTATCGCTGTCGTCTTCAACGATCAACACGCGCCACGGCGGGTGCATGGGGTTGGCCCGGCAGGTTGAGCAGGTTGGCTTGGACGCTGTCTTAGCGGAAATAGCCTGGGTAGTGACCGCGGTGGCCGTAGCCGCCATGGCCAGAGCGAATGACAAACGACGCGCCGATGGCGGGGCGGTAGTAAGGCGAGCCAATCACCACAGGTGCGGCGTAAACCACAGCGGGTTGATACGATGACGATGAGGTAATCACCGTGGTGCCGATGTAGGGGGTGTAAGCGTCCACTGGAATGTACTGGCCGGGAGCCTGGGCTACAAAGACGTTGCTGTCGGCTTGCGCAACAGGCTTAGGCGCTTGGTATACAGGGGCAGCGGCAGGCGGCAGCACCTGCTGCGCAGGCGAGACTTGCAGCTGAATGGTCGGGCCGGGGTCTTGCGGCAGTTGCACGCTGTACTGCTTGCCTGCGTATTCGTAGACTACTTGGTAGCCCGCGGTGCGGTTTTCAACAAAGTTTTGGGTGCTGCAGCGGTTGACGGTTTGCTGTGTGATGTTAGTCTGGGGCGTGTTGCCTGCTTCAATCCTGTCACCCAAAATCAAACCGCCGAAAATACCCAGCATGGTGGCGGCTGCGCGGCCTGTGCCGTTGCCTATGGCGTTGCCAATGGCACCGCCTGCTAAGCCGCCCATCAGCGCGCCTGCGCCGCTTTTGCTGACCGATTCTTGGGTTTGCACCTGCACCAGCTCTTGCGCGCACACTTGGCGCGGCACGCTAACCTGGCTGATCATGGCGGTGCTCGAGATCACGCGGCCCACCTCTTGGGCAAGCACAGGTGCAGACACCAGCGCGGCTGTGGAGCCCAAAGCCAGTAAAGAAGCCATAGAGAAAATTGAACGGCGCATAAAACCACCTTAAATATAAAAACTGACTGCCACCTACAACGCAGCATGTAACTAAATGGTAGACCGCTTCGGGTGCAACTGGTTCACAAAGCGTATGTAAAGCCTTAATTTACATCGCCCAGCCCGCGCCGTACAGCGTAATTTGAGGGTTTGGACGCCTAAAAGCTCCAAACCCCCCTCAAAAGCACCCGAAAAGCCAATTATTTAACAGCTTACGGAAGCGCTTTAACGGCCCGAATACGGTCTAAACGGCGCCCTTCGAGTGCAGTGACCTCAAACTGCCAGCCGCCGCAGTCCAGCACATCGCCTTGCTGGGGCATCTCGCCCGCCACAGCCATCAGCAGGCCAGCCAAGGTGTTGTAGCGGTTTTTGTCCTCTTCGGGCAGGTCGTCGTCAATCTGCAGGCGCGCTTTGAGCTCTGCAATCGGCATCATGCCGTCCAGCAGCCAGCTGCCATCTGCCTGGTGGTTGGCCCACGCATCTGCAGCGGCTTGGGGCTTGAGCTCGCCAGTGATGGCTTCGAGCAGGTCGCGCGGGGTCAGCAGGCCTTGAACCACGCCATACTCGTCCACCACAAACACCATGCGCGCTGACTGCTTTCTAAACTGCTCTAGCAGCTCTAGGCCGCTCAAGGTTTCGGGGATAAAAATAGCCGGGCTGACCAAGCTGCCCAGCGTATCTTGGCTGTTTGAACGCAGCATACGCGCCACACTGACCAAGCCAATCACATCGTCAAGGCCACCGCGCCCCACCGGAAACCAGCTGTGCGATGTTTTTTCGGTAGCGTCTTTGGTACCACCGGCTTTGAGCAAGCCTTGCGCTACGGTCAGGTCGGCGTCCATCCACACAATATCGCTGCGCGGCACCATGATGGAGGTGAGCGGCCGGTCATCCAGGTGAAATAAATTCTCCACCATTTGCCGCTCGTGCACTTGCATCACACCGGCGTCCAAGCCTTCGTCCAGGCTGGCTGCAATTTCGGCCTCGGTGACAGCGCGGGCGTTGTTGGTGTTGATGCGCATCAGCTTGAGCACGCCTTGGGTGCACATCATCAAAAGCGCCACAAACGGCTTGGCGGCCTTGGCCATCCACGCCATCGGACGCGCCATCACGCGGGCCACCGCCTCGGGGTAGAGCTGGCCAATGCGCTTGGGCACCAGCTCGCCAAAAATCAGCGTAATGAAGGTGATGACCACCACCACCACCGTGGTGGCCGTAGGCGCAGCAAACTTAGCCGCCAGCCCCATATTTTGCAAAAACTGGGCTACGTTGTCGCTAAAAGCAGCCTCGCCCACAATGCCGTTGAGCATGCCAATCGACGTAATGCCCACTTGCACGGTTGAGAGCATGAGCGTGGGGTTGTCGTTGAGCGCAAGCGCGGCTTTGGCGCCATCGTCGCCGCTCTCGGCCATGGCAATCAGGCGCACCTTGCGCGCAGCGGTCAGCGCCATCTCGCTCATGGCAAAGGCCCCGTTGATCAGGGTGAGCAGCGCAATCAGGATAAAGTCCATAAATCCTATCAAAATGGAAACAAGTATGAGACTGTATCTGATTGGCGATGTGCAGGGCTGCGCCACGGCTCTAAAACAGCTTTTAGCCACGATGGACTTCTCTCCCAGCCGCGACAGACTGGTATTACTGGGCGATTTGGTCAACCGGGGCCCTGACTCGCTGGGCGTGCTGCGCCTGCTGCGCGGCCTGGGCGACGCAGCGCACTGCCTGCTGGGCAACCACGACCTGCACGCCCTGGCCGTGGCCACAGGCGTGCGCCCCGCACACAAAAATGACACCTTGACCGAATTGCTGGCCGCGCCCGACGCCCCCGCCCTGCTCGACTGGCTGCGGCGCAGGCCGCTGGCGCTGCAGCAGGGCGGCTATTTGGTGGTGCACGCAGGCGTACTGCCGCAGTGGACGGCGCAGCAAACGCTGGCCTATGGCGCAGAGGTGTCTGGCGCGCTGCAGTCGGCCAATTACATAGAGTTTTTGCGTCACATGTATGGCAATACGCCTGCGCAGTGGAGCGATAGTTTGCAAGACGATGCAAACCCGCAAGACCGCCTGCGCGTCATCGTCAACGCTCTGACCCGTCTGCGCTTTTGCACCGCCAGCGGCGTGATGGACTTTGTCAGCAAA
>JANPDG010000270.1:0-22384 GCA_031431335.1 Polaromonas sp.
TTTTGCACAAGACTCTGAGCAGGCTGGTTTGCTGGCCCGCGCGCAAGAGATTGAAAACTTGGACAAACAGCTCAAAGCCCAAGCACTCATCAACGAAGAAAGCCGCAATGGCCTGGCCCGCGCAGAGAGCGCCTACAACGCAGCATCACAGAGCCTTGTAACTGCCCGCCGCGAAGCTGCCGAGGCTGTGGGCCGCGCGCACGAGCTGATGGTCGAGACGCTGCGCCTGCAGCAGCTGGCCGAGCAAACCCGCGCCCGCAGCGCGCAGATTACTGGCGACCTGGGCGAGGTGGATGCGCAGCTGGGCGACCTGCAAGAGCGCAAAGCCACGGCAGAGGCCAAGTTTGAAGAGCTGGACATGCAGTTGGCCGACACCCAAGAGCGCCATGCCCAGCTAGACGAACGCGTGATCGAGCTGGATCGCAAGTTGTCTGAGTCTCGCGAGCAGCAGCGCACCCTAGAGCGCCAAAGCACCGAGGCACAGTTTGCCCTGCGCACGCTAGAGGCTCGCAAAGCCGAACTGTCCCGCGCGATTGAAACTGCAGCCCAGCAAGCCACCACACTGGCCGCAGACGAGCAGCGCGCGCACGAAGAGCTGAGCTGCCTGACCGATGCATCGGCGCAAGCGGGCTTGCAAAGCGCCCTGAGTATCAAGCTAGAACGCGAAACCACTCTGGGCGCACAGCGCAGCGAGTATGACGACCTGACCCATAAGCTGCGCGCCAGCGACGAGCGCCGCTTAAAGCTCGAGCGCGAGCTCGACCCGCTGCGCCAGCGCATCACCGATTTTCAGCTCAAAGAGCAGGCCGCGCGCCTGGGCTTTGAGCAATACGAGCAACTGCTGCAAGAAGCGCAGGCCGACTTAGAAGCCGTGGGCAAGTCGATTGCACAGGGCAACGTCAAACTGAGCGGTTTGCAAAGCGCGATTGACCAGTTCAACCGCGATATTGCAGCGCTCGGCGCAGTTAACTTAGCCGCACTGGACGAGCTGACCAGCGCCAGCGAACGCAAGACCTTTCTAGATGCGCAAATGGCCGACTTGACGGAAGCCATCAACACCCTGCAAGACGCGATTATCAAAATTGACGGCGAAACCCGCGAGATGCTCTCTGGCACGTTCAACATTGTGAACGAGCACTTTGGCCGCATGTTCCCCGAGCTGTTTGGCGGTGGGCAGGCTAGACTTGTGATGACCGGCGAAGAGATTTTGGACGCTGGCGTGCAGGTCATAGCCCAGCCACCGGGCAAAAAGAACCAGTCGATTGCGCTGCTCTCGGGCGGTGAAAAAGCCCTTACGGCGATTGCACTGGTGTTTGCTATCTTTAACCTTAACCCCGCGCCGTTTTGTTTGCTAGACGAGGTGGACGCGCCGCTGGACGACGCCAATACTGAGCGCTACGCCAAGCTGGTGCAAAGCATGAGCAAAAAAGGCACGCAGTTCTTGTTCATTAGCCACAACAAAATCGCCATGGAAATGGCCGAGCAGTTGATTGGCGTGACGATGCAAGAGCAGGGTGTCTCGCGCATCGTGGCGGTGGACATGGAGTCCGCTCTGGGTATGGCGGAAGCCGTATGAAGCTAATTGCCCCCACGCTCCCCCGCTGCGCGAGGTTCGCTGCCCCCAACGGGGGCTGTTTTGCATTGGGGCTGCCCGGCGATAAAACAGGTTTTCAGTTATGAGTACATTAACAGTCAGCTTAGCAGTCGTAGGCGGCCTGGTGCTGGCCGCTGTGGTGGCGCACAGTGCGTGGAACACCCGGCGCAACGCTCCGCGCACTGCCGAGCTCGAGCCTGCGGCAGACCCGCTGGCAGTTGGCGCAGAGCGTACCGAGCCGGGCATGGACAGCATCACTGGCAAGACGGGCACGGATAGCCCAGACTACTTCCTACCGCCCAGCCGAGGCAACGACTTTGATTCCAATTTAATCCCCTTAGTCGTGCACGACAAAAAACCCATGCTGGACGCGCTGATTGATGTGATTGCGCCTATTGTTGTGGACGGCGAAGTAGCCGGCGAGCTGGCTGTGGCCTCCATGCCCGCTACGCGCCGCGCAGGCAGCAAGCCGTTTGCAGTTGAGGGCTACAACCGATTCACCGAAAGCTGGGAGCAGCCCGTAGCAGGCCAGCGCTACAACGCTTTTCAAGCCGGCGTGCAGTTGGCCAACCGCACTGGTGCGCTCAACGATATTGAATATTCCGAGTTTGTGGTCAAAGCCCAAGCCTTTGCCGACGCCGTGGCAGGCACGCCAGAGTTTCCTGAGATGCGCGATGAAGTCAACCGCGCCCGAGAGCTAGACCAGTTTGCCAGCAGCCACGACGCGCAGCTGAGCGTCACCATCCGCGCCCGCGCCACAGCCTGGAGCCCTGGTTACGTGCAGCAGCACGCGGCCCGCCAAGGGCTGCTGCCCGGAGTCATTCCTGGCCGTATGGTCTTGCCCGCGTTGCAGGGGGGCCTGCCGCCTGTGCTTAGCCTGTCTTTTGACACCCAAGCCGCGCTGGCAGACGACCCCGAGCAGTCTGCGCTGCGCAGCCTGACGCTGTCGCTCGATGTGCCCCAAGTCGACCGCACTGAGCAGCCCTTCATGCGCATGCGCGACATGGCCGTGGCGCTGGCCGCCAGCATGGATGGGTTGATTACCGATGACAACGGCAGCATCATTCGCCTAGAAGCGCTAGACGCCATTGGCGCTGACCTAGAAACACTCTATGACACGCTAGAAGCACGCGACCTGTCCGCAGGCTCGCTGCAGGCACGGCGCTTGTTTAGCTGAACTTTGCTTTGAGGTAGTGATGGGCACACTGGGCCTTTTTAGTGAAGAAAATAAGCAGTTTTCCGACGTGGATATTAATAAGTTAGCTATCAATAGCATAGTAAATCCTGTCGCACAGCGCGATGCGTTGCACCACGTGCTGCACCTGCACGCACACCGCTACTACGTGCTCGATGACCCGCAGATTCCTGATGCGGAGTACGACAGGTTGTTTCAGCAACTCCAAGCGTTAGAGGCTGCACACCCCGAACTGATCACGCCTGATTCGCCTACGCAGCGCGTGCTGGGCAAGGTGCTCGACGGCTTTACGTCGGTTAAACACGCCGTACCGATGCTGAGCATCAACACCGAGACCGACACCCAGGCCAGCGGCGCACAAAACTTTGACACCCGCGTGCGCAAAGCGCTCGGACTCACAGAGACCGATCCTGCTGTCGAATATGTAGCCGAGCTTAAATTTGACGGCCTGGCCATGAGCCTGCGCTTTGAGAACGGCACCCTCGTGCAGGCTGCTACGCGCGGTGACGGCGAGATGGGCGAGGACGTGACCCACAACATTCGCACGATAGGGCAAATCCCGTTAAAGCTGACTGGCGATGCGCCCAGCGTGCTCGAAGTGCGCGGCGAGGTGTACATGCGCCGCGATGATTTTGACAAGCTCAATGAGCGCCAGCGCGCCAAAATAGCGGCTGGCGACAAAGGTGAGAAAACCTTTGTTAACCCGCGTAACGCGGCCGCTGGCGCAGTGCGCCAGCTTGACAGCAAGATTGCTGCGCAGCGGCCCTTGAGCTTTTTTGCTTACGGCGTAGGTGAAGTGGTGACAGGTGGCGCTGCGCTGCCGTGGACCACGCATTACGACCTGCTGCAGACCCTCAAAACCTGGGGCTTTCCGGTGGCAAGCCAAGTGGCAGTGGCCACAGGGGCCGACCAATTGATTGCTTACCACCAGCGCATTGCGGCAGGCAGAGACAGCCTGCCCTACGATATTGACGGCGTGGTGTACAAGGTCAACAGCTTGGCGCAGCAGCAGCAACTGGGCTTTGTCACGCGCGAGCCGCGCTGGGCTGTGGCGCACAAATACCCCGCCCAAGAGCAGCTCACCACCGTGCTGGCCATTGACGTGCAAGTGGGCCGCACTGGCAAGCTCACACCCGTGGCCAAGCTGGCGCCTGTGTTTGTGGGCGGCGTGACGGTGACTAACGCGACGCTGCACAACGAAGACGAAGCGAGGCGCAAAGACGTGCGCGTGGGCGACACGGTGATTGTGCGCAGGGCAGGCGATGTGATTCCAGAAATTGTGAGTGTGGTGCTCAGCACCGCTCACCCTGAGCCTGCCATAGGGTTCATACCACCTCCAGCCAGCGCCCAGCGCGCCGAGGTATTCACCATGCCCCGCCATTGCCCCGTGTGCGGCTCAGATGCCGTGCGCGAAGAGGGCGAAGCCGACTACCGCTGCACAGGCGGCCTGTTTTGCACAGCCCAGCGCAAAGAAGCCATCTTGCACTTTGCCCACCGCCGCGCCGTCGAGGTGGAAGGCTTGGGCGACAAACTGGTAGAGCAGCTGGTGGACGAAGGCGTGATCAAAACGCTGCCAGATTTGTACAAGCTAGGCCTTACCTCGCTCGCCAGCCTAGACCGCATGGCCGAAAAGTCTGCACAAAACATCCTTGCAGCGCTAGAAAAGTCAAAGCAAACGACCCTGCCCAGATTTCTCTTTGGCCTGGGTATTCGCCATGTTGGCGAGGCCACAGCCAAAGAGCTGGCGCGCCACTTTGGCAAGTTGGACACCATCATGGACGCCACGGTAGAGCAACTGCTAGAAGTAGCCGACGTAGGCCCCGTGGTAGCGCAAAGCCTGCGCACCTTCTTTGACCAGCCGCATAACCGCGAGGTGGTAGAGCAGCTGCGCGCCTGCGGCTTGACCTGGCCAGAGGGCGAGGCCGCCGAGCAAACTCCTAAGCCGCTGGCTGGTAAAACATTCGTGATCACTGGCACGCTGCCCACCTTGGGCCGCGACGAAGCCAAAGACCTGCTCGAAGCCGCTGGTGCAAAAGTAGCAGGCAGCGTGAGTAAAAAGACCGACTACCTGCTCGCGGGCACGGATGCTGGTAGTAAGCTGACCAAGGCCCAAGAGCTGGGCGTGGCGGTGATTGACGAGCAGACCATGCAGGCCATGTTGCTGGGTTAAAAAGCAGCTCAGAAGATGCCTTATTGCATCGAGGTGAAACGTTTATTGCTATTAAATAAATAGCAAACTATTTAATACCCACGTCGGAAAAATGCCATTTTTTATTGGAAAAAAATGTAACTCAATACACGGCTGCATGAGCGAATGCGTGTGGACGTACAGGGCATCTTTACATTAGAGATACGTCCGGCTGTCTGCCCTGCAATGCGCTAGCGCGTTGAAACTGCATATCCACAAGGAGTGCGTTATGACATCAATATCTATGGCCAAACTTGCCGCCAAAACTGGCGCGGCTGCGCTGCTAGTTGCTAGCCTAGGCGCATGCGTGATTGCTCCGGCGCGCCATGCGGGGCATGGCCCAGAGGTGTATTCAGGCCCTGTCGTGGTAGCGCCAGCGCCCGTGGTGGTGGCTCCGCCCGTCGTGGTGGTTCGGCCTGCAGTGCGCTACGGTTACGGTTGGCGCGGCCGCCCCCATCACCACTACCGGTAAGCTGCGCCTGAGTGGGCATTTGCCCTGACAATCAGGGCATGACCATTCACACCCTCCTCAAAATGGGCGACCCGCGCTTGCTGCGCGTGGCAAAGCCTGTCACCGCGTTTGACACCGACGCGCTGCATCTGCTGATCAGCGACATGCTGGATACCATGGCTGCAGCCAATGGCGCTGGCTTGGCTGCGCCGCAAATTGGGGTGGATTTGCAGGTGGTGATTTTTGGTACCGGTGCCGTCAACCCACGCTACCCCGATGCGCCTATCGTGCCGCGCACGGTACTGGTCAACCCTGTGATTGAGCCCATCGGTGATGCACTAGAAAACGGCTGGGAGGGCTGTCTGTCGGTGCCTGGCTTGCGCGGCGTCGTGCCGCGTTACAGCCACATTCGCTATAGCGGCTTTGACCAGTATGGCGACCCTGTGGTGCGCACAGCAGAGGGCTTTCACGCGCGGGTGGTGCAACACGAGTGCGACCACTTATCGGGCATTTTGTACCCTATGCGCATCAAAGACTTCACACAGTTCGGTTACACAGAGATACTGTTCCCAGGCTTGGACGCGACGCACGACGATTGATGGTGGCGCGTTGTAAGGCCAATTCACTCGTTCATAAAAAATGCCTGCAACAAAGAAAACTTTGTTGCAGGCATTTTTGTGATCGATTCAAATCGGACTATTCAACTTTGGCTTTTTCGCGCATTTCTTTTTGAAAGTTGGCTAATTTTTGCTGGCCTAGCTGCTGCTCGATTTGCGGTTTGACTTGGTCAATCGGTGGCAACTGGGCTTGGCGGGTATCGTCTAAGCGGATGATGTGAAAGCCAAACTGGCTCTTCACCGGTACGTCAGTCATTTTGCCTTTTTCGAGCTTGGTCATAGCGTCAGAAAACTCTTTGACATAGCTGGCCGCGTTGGCCCAGTCGAGGTCGCCGCCCTTGGCGCCAGAGCCTGGGTCTTTGGAGTTCTTTTTGGCGATGTCGGCAAACTTACCGCCTTTTTTGATGTCAGCAATCAGTCTTTTGGCTTCGTCTTCTTTTTCGACCAAAATGTGGCTGGCGCGGTACTCTTTGCCGCCATTGGCTGCGGCAAACTTGTCGTACTCAGCCTGTACATCAGCTGCAGTGACCGGGTTTTTCTTTTGAAAGTCAGCAAACAGTGCGCGGATCATGATGGCTTGGCGGGCGAGCTCGAGCTGGACTTTGTACTCGTCACTGGCGTCGATGCCGCGCTTTTGCGCTTCTTGCATAAACACTTCACGGTTGATGACTTCGTCTTTGATCTGCGCTTGCACATCAGGCGTGACGGGACGGCCTTGGGCAGCGATTTGCTGGCTCAATGCCTCAACGCGGCTGCTGGGCACGGCTTTGCCGTTGACGATGGCGACGTTTTGCGCCCAAGCGCTGCTCACGGCCAGCACGGTCAGTGCGATGCTTGAAATAACCTGTTTATTCATGTTTTTCCTGTGTAAATAGGGCTTCTAATCAATCAAATATAGCATACTGAGCTATGAAAATATGAGTGATAAATTAAGTAACAAAGATTCAGACAGAGCTAGCACGCAATAGTTCACGCGCTCTTCATCACATCATTTTAAATGGACACAACAGCATCATCGTGAAGTGGCTCAATCTCAATGGCCAGCGCATGCAGGCCCTGTGCAATAAATGCTTGGCAGGCGCCGTACACCAGCCGGTGCTGCGCCACACGGTTCTTGCCTGCGAACAGGGGCGATGCAATGCGCACGCGCAGATGGGTGGCAACACCTTGGCCGTCTGGGTTGCCCGCATGCCCAGCGTGGGCGGCGGACTCGTCTAGCACCGTCACTTGATGGGTCTGCAGCGCTGTGCGCAGGTGCTGGGCCACTGTGTCAGCGCTGGCGGGGCCTGTGGGGCTGTAGGTCTGCGTCATTGGCTGGCCTCTTCATCGTCGCTAGGCTGGATGTATTTGGCGATGTACAGGCCTTGGGCAATCAGAAACACGATAGGAAAAGCGTAACCCCAGAGTTTGAAGTTCACCCACTGCTCGGTGGTGTAAAAGTAAGCCACAAACGCGTTGAGCGCGGCCATAGCCAAGGCGTAGGCCACCCAGGCTGCAGTCAAATTACGCCACACACCGTCTGGCAAATTCAGCTGGCCGCCTAGCATCATCTTTAGAAAGTTCTTTTTGAACCACCACAGGCCAATACCCAAGCCAGCGGCCATAAACGTGTAGAGCACAGTAGGCTTGATTTTGATGAACCGCTCATCGTGAAAAGCCAATGTCAGTGCGCCAAAACCCAGCACCAGGCCGAGCGTGACCTTGTGCATGGTTTGCAAGCGTCCATCGAGTTTGTACAAAATGGCCATTTGCACCGCAGTGGCTGCCATGATGACCGCAGTGGCAACATAGATGTCATAGATCTTGTAGGCTGCAAAAAACAGCAAGATGGGCAGAAAGTCGAGGAGTTGCTTCATAGGTGTCAATTATCGAGGTAAAAACTGCAGCGAGGCTGAGTTCATGCAATACCGCTGCCCCGTAGGCTGCGGGCCATCGTTGAACACATGGCCCAGGTGCGCGCCGCAGTCAGCGCAGTGCACTTCTACCCGTTTCATCCACAGCATGCCGTCCTCTTTGGTGGCCACCGCACCGTCGATGGGCGCGTAGTAGCTTGGCCAGCCTGTGCCGCTGTCAAATTTGGTGTCTGATGTAAAAAGCGGTTTGTCGCAGCAAATGCAGCTGTAGGTGCCTGCCGCTTTTTGGCCTTCGAGCTTGCCTGTGAAGGCGCGCTCGGTGGCTTCGTGGCGGGTCACGTCAAAAGCCAGCTTTTCAGCGCCTTTGGCCGCTAGCGCGGCGCGCCATTCATCATCGGTTTTGGTGATTTTGTAAGTCATAGAGTTTTACCTTAAGAGGAGCAAGAGATTTCAATTTTGCTAGCCCAGTCGGGCGGATGCGCTGCATAAGCCTGCATGCCAGCCTGGGCCATAAATGGGTTTGCTAAGAGTCGCTGCAAGCGTTCGACTTCAGAAAAGTCTTTTTGTTTCGCTTTTTGAATCGCCTGTTCACCCAAGTGGTTGCGCAGCACATAGACGGGGTTGTTTTGGTGCATTAAATCCATAGTTTTCCGACGTGGAATATCAATAGTTCGCTCTGAATATGATAGTAACCAAGCATCCCACGACTGGCGGTCCAAGAACAGGTCGCGCACCGGCTCCCACTCGTCGTTGGCAGCGCACTGCGTAAGTTTGCTCCAAAAGATGGTGTAGTCCACTTTGTTTTGCGCCAGCAGCTTGAGTAGGCGCTCAATCAGCTCTTTGTCGCCTTCTGCGCTGTCGGGCAGGCCCAGTTTGTGGCGCATACGCATTTCTAGTTGCTCAGGGAAGATGGCCTTGTAGGGCTCGAGCGCAGCAATGGCTTGGTCTTGTTCGCCTAAGGCGCTGATCAGCGGCAGCAGCGCTTGGCCTAGGCAAAACAGGTTCCAGTAAGCGATATTGGGCTGGCGGTTAAAGCTGTAGCGGCCTTGGGTATCGCTGTGGTTGCAAATGTGCGCTGGGTCAAACACATCTAAAAATTGGAACGGGCCATAGTCAATCGTCAGCCCCAAGATACTCATATTGTCGGTGTTCATCACGCCATGGCAAAAGCCCACTGCCTGCCACTGCGCCACCATGATGGCAGTGCGCTCGCTGACGGCTTCTAGCAGGGCGGCATAGGGGTTTTTAGCGGCCGCGCACGCAGGGTAATAGCGGCGAATCACATAATCAGCCAAAGCCTTGAGCTCAGCATGCTGGCCGTTGTAAGAGAAGTGTTCAAAATGGCCAAAACGGATAAAACTGGGTGCGCAGCGGGTGACGACAGCAGCCGTTTCTAGCTCTTCTCGGCGAATAGGCTGATCAGAGCCCGTGACACACAGTGCCCGCGTGGTGGGTATGCCTAGGCCGTGCATCGCCTCAGAGCACAAAAACTCACGAATCGAGCTGCGCAGCACCGCGCGGCCATCGCCCATGCGAGAGTAGGGCGTGGCGCCTGCGCCTTTGAGCTGAATTTCCCAGCTTTGGCCGTCGGGTGCCGTCGTCTCGCCCAACAAAATAGCCCGCCCATCGCCCAGCTGCCCCGCCCATTGGCCAAATTGGTGCCCGCTGTACACGCTGGCCAGCGGCAGCGCGCCGGGCAAGGGGGTGTTACCGCTGAGTGCTTGCAGCGCTTCATTGGACTGCAGCCATGCGCCCTCCAAGCCCAGCGTATGCGCCATAGCGCGGCTGGTGCCAACCCAGTAGGGCGCAGCCAGGGGCGTAGTGGCAAGGCGGGTGTAAAACTGCTCGCCCAGGCGGGCAAAATTTTGTTGCGAGACGTCAAATTGCATTTATGTATTGTCTCTTAATTGACCTGTAGCGCTGGATTTGAGGGCATTCCCGAGGCGGGACACTGCAGACAATGCGACATACTCACAGTGTTGTTATTTTGGAGATTCAGATCATGCACGGTTTAATGCAGTCGCAGCCCCTTTTGATTTCATCTTTGATCGAGTTTGCCGATCAACACCACTCAGACACCGAAATCGTCTCGCGCCGTGTAGAGGGCGATATTCACCGTTACACCTGGAGTGATGTTGCCAAGCGCTCGCGCCAAGTGGCTGGCGCACTAGACAGCTTGAATCTTGCCTTCAGCGACCGTATTGCCACACTGGCATGGAACGGCTACCGCCATCTTGAGCTGTATTTTGGCGTGAGTGGCTCGGGCAAAGTGCTGCACACCCTTAATCCGCGCCTGCATCCCGACCAAGTGGTCTGGATAGCCAACCATGCAGAAGACCAAGTGCTGTGCTTTGACATGAGCTTTTTGCCCATCGTGCAGGCCGTGCATGCGCGCTGCACGACTATCAAACACTATGTGGCGATGTGCGATGCAGACAAGTTGCCTAGTGACACGGGCATCCCCGGCCTGACCAGCTACGAAGCGTGGATTGGCAAGCAGCCCACCACCTACCACTGGCCTGTGTTTGACGAAAACACAGCGTCTAGCATGTGCTACACCAGCGGGACCACAGGCAACCCCAAGGCGGCTTTGTATTCGCACCGCTCATCGACTTTGCATGCCTACGCGGCTGCGCTGCCCGATGTGATGGGTCTGAGCGCGCGTGACAGCGTGCTGCCCGTGGTGCCGATGTTCCATGTGAACGCTTGGGGCATTCCCTACAGCGCTGCGCTGACTGGCTGCAAACTGGTGTTCCCAGGCCCAGCGCTAGATGGGAAGTCGATTTATGAGCTGCTAGAGAGCGAAAAAGTCAGCTACGCGGCGGGCGTACCCACCGTCTGGCAAATGCTGCTGGGCCATATGAAGCCAGCAGGACTCAAGTTCAGCACGCTCAAGCGCACGGTCATTGGCGGTAGCGCCTGCCCGCCTGCAATGATTCACGCGTTTCAAGAAGACTATGGCGTAGAGGTGTTGCACGCCTGGGGCATGACCGAAATGTCGCCGCTGGGTACGCTGTGCACTTTGAAAAACAAACACCTTTCGCTGTCCAAAGAAGAGCAGATGACAATCCGCCTCAAGCAGGGCCGCGCCGTTTATGGGGTGGACATGAAAATCGTGGATGGCGATGGCAATGCGCAGCCGCATGACGGCAAAGCCTATGGCGACCTGCTGGTCAAAGGCCCGTGGGTGGTGCGCGAATACTTCAAAGGCGAGGGCGGTAACCCGTTGACAGCGGACGGCTGGTTTCCTACGGGCGATGTCGCCACGATTGATGCAGATGGCTTTATGCAAATCACCGACCGCAGCAAAGACGTTATCAAGTCGGGCGGCGAGTGGATCAGCTCGATTGATATTGAAAACATCGCCATGGCCCATCCAGCTATTTTGATGGCCGCGTGCGTAGGCATGCCGCACCCCAAGTGGGACGAGCGCCCCATAGTGGCGGTGGTCAAGCGCCCGGGCTTGGATGTATCGCGTGATGAGCTGATTAAGTTTTACGACGGCAAAACTGCCAAATGGCAAATTCCGGACGACGTAGTGTTTGTTGACGCTATTCCGCTGGGAGCGACTGGCAAGATGCAAAAGATGAAACTGCGCGAGCAGCTTAAAGATTACAAACTACCAGCGTAATTACTGGGTTATTAAGTCACAAAAGAGATAGGGATTACGGGCAATCACCTAGGTTGTTTGTCGGCTTTGTCCGGTACTCTGTGCGTTGTAGATAGCCCCTTACTTCTTATGGAGACACTCATGAAATTTGTTTTGAAATCTGTAGCTGCTTGTGCTTTGATGGCTGCAGCATTTGGTGCATTCGCCCAAAAAGGCGAGACGGTGAAAATCGCCTTAATTGACCCACAAAGTGGTTTGATGGGGCCTGTGGGTTTGAACCAGCTCAAGTCTTTCCAGTTCTTTGCTGAAAAATTCAGCAATAACAATCCTGCCGGCGTTAAATTTGAGCTGGTCGCGTTTGACAACAAGCTTAGCCCCGCAGAGAGCTTAAATGCCCTGAAGGCCGCTATCGATCAAGGCGTGCGTTACATCACCCAAGGTAACGGCTCATCAGTAGCTGGTGCGTTGATTGAGGCGGTTAACCGCCACAACGAGCGCAATCCAGGTAAAGAAGTTGTTTTCTTAAACTATGCTGCGGTCGATCCTGACTTTACCAATAGTAAATGCAGCTATTGGCACTTCCGGTTTGACGCTGACACTTCCATGAAGATGGAAGCCATGACCACCTTTATGAAGGATGAGCCAGAAATCAAAAATGTCTTCTTGCTGAATCAAAACTACTCGCACGGCCAGCAAGTCGCCAAGTTTGCCAAAGAAAACCTCGCTCGCAAGCGCCCAGACATCAAAATTGTGGGTGAAGATCTGCACCCGCTCGCGCAGGTACGCGACTTTGCTCCCTATGTGGCCAAAATCAAAGCTGCAAACGCAGACACCGTGATCACCGGCAACTGGGGCTCTGACTTGGCACTGCTGGTAAAGGCAGCCAACGAAGGCGGCTACACCGGCAAGTTCTACACCTACTACACCGGTGTGACGGGTACGCCGACTGCCTTGGGTAGCACCATGGAGGGCCGCGTGAAGCAGGTCGCCATCATGCACTACAACATGGGTGGCCAGATGGGCCAGTGGACCAAAGAGTTCAAGGACAAATTCAAAGACGACATGTACACAGGCCAGATTCCTACCGTGTACACCGCTTTGTCGCAAGCTATTGCCAACGCCAAATCCACCGACCCGGTCAAAGTGGCCGCTGCCTTGTCGGGCCTGAAGTTTAAAAACTGGAACGGCGACGTAGAGTTGCGCAAGATGGATCACCAGTTGCAGCAGCCAGTGCAGATGATGGTTTGGCAAAAAGCCGATAAGAAATTTCCAATGAGCGCTGAGCAGACCAATATGACACTCGCACCAGTGAAGGAATTTCCTGCTTACATTGCCAGTACACCTACCAGCTGCCAGATGAAGCGTCCTTGATATTGAACTGAGCCTACAATGACTTCGCAGCACGTCTGCGAAGTCATTTTTTTTCAACGCCAGATTTTTCAATGCCCAGTGTGCCACTTCAGATTTAGCAAATAAAGCCTATGGAATTTTTCATCATCTCGATGCTTAACGGCCTAAGCTATGGGCTGCTGCTGTTCTTGCTCAGCTCTGGACTAACGCTGATTTTCAGCATGATGGGTGTGCTCAATTTTGCACACGCTTCGTTTTACATGGTGGGCGCGTATGTGGGCTACACCATCAGCGGCTTGGTGGGCTTTTGGCCCGCTTTGGTGGTTGCGCCATTGGCTGTAGGCGCAATTGGTGCGGCTTTTGAGCGATATGCTCTGCGCCGAGTGCACCAATACGGCCATGTACCAGAGCTGCTCATTACTTTTGGCTTGTCATACATTTTGCTCGAGCTGGTGCAATTGGTATGGGGCCGTTCTGCAGTAGATTTTAGGCCGCCTGAATTTTTGCAAGGGCCGATGTTTACCTTGGTTAACCACAGCGTAGATGGACTGCGCATGGTTTTGGGTCAAGCTACCCCTGAGATGTGCAGCGCAGCCGATACTGCTGTGCGTTTGGTGTGCTCGCCATTTCCTGCGACACGCGGATTCATGATGCTTGTGGCCGTCATCATGCTGCTGGCTGTATGGCTTTTGCTCACGCGCACCCGTGTGGGTTTGGTGATCCAGGCGGCGCTGACCCATCCAGACACAGTACAGGCCTTGGGCCACAACGTGCCGCGCGTGCTCATGCTGGTATTTGGCGCAGGCGCAGCATTGGCGGGCCTGGCTGGGGTGATTGGCGGCAGCACATTTGTGACTGAGCCAGCGATGGCGGCTGCTGTGGGCTCGGTGATCTTTGTCGTTGTGGTCGTTGGAGGCTTAGGGTCGCTTTCTGGAGCGTTCTTGGCCTCAGTATTGATCGGTGTGATTCAAACCTTTGCTGTCGCGTTTGACTATTCGCTGCTTAGCGCGGCCCAGCAGTTGGGCATAGAGCTGTCTGACAGCGCTAAGAATAATTCACTCATTAAACTCACGATCTCGCAGGTAGCGCCTATCTTGCCGTACTTGTTTCTGGTGCTGGTGCTGATCTTCCGTCCCAAGGGATTATTGGGTACGCGCGAGGGGTAAGACATGGCACAACAAAATTACTATGAATTCAAACCCCTCAATGTAGGCCGCTGGATAGTTTGGGGGCTTTTCGCCTTGATGTTGCTAGTTGCTCCGCTGATCTTCAAAAGTGGCTTGGGCATCACAATGCTGGCGCAAATCGGCGTCGCGATCATCGCTTGCTTGTCCTACAACATGCTTTTGGGGCAGGGCGGTATGCTCAGCTTCGGCCATGCGGTCTACACTGGCCTGGGGTCGTACATGGCGATTCATGCGCTTAACTTGGCATCTAGCGGCAAGCTGGCTATTCCAGTGAGTTTGGTGCCGATTGTGGGCGGCGTTGCGGGTTTGTTTTTCGCCATACTGTTCGGCTACGTCACCACGAAAAAAGCGGGCACACCGTTTGCCATGATCACGCTTGGCATGGCCGAGCTGGTGTTTGCCATGTCGCTCATGTTTTCAGAGTTTTTTGGTGGCGAGGCGGGAGTATCGAGCAACCGTGTGGTGGGCCAGCCGTTTTTTGGCATCACCTTTGGCTCTCAAACGCAGGTTTATTATTTGATCGCTATTTACACTTTTGTCTGTGTGGCACTCATGTTTGCGTTCACGCGCACCCCACTGGGGCGCATGCTCAACGCTGTACGCGATAACCCAGAGCGCGTCGAATTTGTAGGCTATAACACGCAGCGTGTGCGTTATATGGCGTTTATCATTGCCGGTTTTTTTGCCGGTATTGCAGGCGGCTTGGGTGCAATTTTGTTTGAGATCGTCACAGCGGAGGTCGTTAGTGCGCAGCGCTCGGGCGCTTATTTGCTGTTTACTTTTTTAGGCGGGGCCACTTTCTTTTTCGGCCCCATCATTGGCGCGGTGTTGATGATCTTGGCGTTTGTGTTGCTATCTGAGCTGACCAAGGCTTGGCTTTTGTATTTGGGCTTGGTGTTTTTGTTTATGGTGGTGTATGCCCCAGGCGGTATCGCCTCACTGATCATGATGAACCTGCGCGTCGCAGCCTATGGCATGCTACGTAAGCTGTGGGTGAGTTATCTGGGCTTGGCTGTCTGTGCACTGGTGATTTTGCTGGGCGCTGGCGCGATGATCGAGATGATTTATCACTTACAGCTCAATGTCGCGCTGGGCGATAACCTCAAATTTCTGGGCATGCCGCTCAATGCCAAGGGCATTAACAGTTGGTTTGGAGCGGGTTTTGTCCTGCTCACCGGCTTGGGTTTGTTTGAGCTGATGCGGCGGCATTTCTTGCATGAGTGGAGCGACATTCAGGAAGACATCGAAAAAGAAATCAAGCGTCGGGAGGCCGCGCTATGAGCCATATTTTGGAGCTTAAAGACTTGCGCAAGAGCTTTGGTAAAACCGAGATCATTCGCGGCGTGAACTTGGCTGTGAACGCTGGTGAACGGGTAGCGATCATTGGCCCGAACGGTGCTGGCAAGTCGACATTGTTTAACTTGATGAGTGGTCGCTTCGAGCCAACCTCGGGTCAAATCTTGCTCAATGGTCAAAGTCTCAATGGCAAAAAACCATTTGAAATTAACCGTTTGGGTTTATCGCGCAGCTTTCAAATCACCAATATCTTTCCCAAGCTCAGTGTGTTTGAAAATCTGCGTTGTGGTGTGCTGTGGAGTCTGGGATACAAATACAGTTTTTGGAATTTTCTGGCTGATTTAGATGATGCCAACAACCGTGCTGATGAGCTGATGGAGATGATCAAGCTCGACAAAAAACGCGATATCTTGGCCATAAACCTGACTTACGCCGAGCAGCGTGCACTAGAGATCGGTATCACCATTGCAGGAGGTGCCAGCGTGATTTTGCTCGATGAGCCGACGGCAGGCATGAGCAAATCAGAAACCACACGTTTTATCAGTTTGATCAAAAGCGTAACGGTTGGCAAAACCCTGCTGACAGTGGAGCACGATATGGGTGTGGTGTTTGGCCTGGCCGACAAAATTGCAGTGGTGGTGTACGGCGAAGTGCTGGCTTTTGATACGCCAGACGCGGTGCGCGCCAACGCCAAGGTGCAAGAGGCGTATCTGGGCTCGCACATTGCCGATGCGCAGGGAGGGCATTGAGCATGTCAACACTATTGAAAATTGAAAACCTGCACGCCTACTATGGCAAAAGCCATGTGCTGCATGGTGTGAGCTTCGAGGTGAATGCAGGCGAGATTGTGGCGCTGCTGGGGCGCAACGGCTCGGGCCGCAGTACCACGGCCAAGGCCATCATGGGTTTGGTGGACTGCGAAGGCTCTATGCTCTGGAAGGAGCGCCAAATCACGGGTAAAAAAGCCTTTGAAGTAGCGCACATGGGTATTGGCTATGTGCCAGAAAACCGCGACATTTTTCCTACGCTAACGGTGCATCAAAACCTGATGCTTGGGCAAAAGCGTGGCGCGCAAAACCCTCGCTGGGGGTTTGACGATATGTACCAAATGTTCCCGCGCCTCAAGGAGCGCCAGCACACCGAGGCCGGTGTGATGAGCGGCGGTGAGCAGCAAATGCTAACCCTGTGCCGCACCTTGATGGGCGACCCAGACTTGATCATCATTGACGAGCCGACAGAAGGTTTGGCTCCCAAGATTGTCGAGCTGGTGGCGCAGTATCTGCAAGAGCTCAAAAAACGCGGAGTTTCAGTGCTGCTGATTGAGCAAAAGCTGACCATTGCCATGGCGATTTCAGACCGTGCTTTGGTGATGGGACACGGCAGTATTGTGTTTCAAGGCACACCCGAGGGCTTGCGGGCAGACAACTACATACGCAAGGAATGGCTGGAAGTCTAGGCTGGGATATAAATTTTTAGTCAGTCGCTATTGAATTTACTATTAATTCAATAGCTAACTATCTAATATCCACGTCGGAAAACTGCCTATTTTTCTTCCAAAAATAGTTGTTTTGGTACGTTAGTGACACCTGGCTGTCGTAGCAGCTCTTAAACCTGCTTAGAATATGTAAAAAAGAACGATCGTACTTTTTTGCGGTTTGCAGCACACTACCGCATTCAAATACCTAGATTCTTAGTCTCCTAATTTTTCAACACCGAGAGGATGCCCCATGACGGCAGAGTACAAAGCCCACGGCGACGTGGCAGTGATCACGCTGAACAACCCGCCTGTCAATGGCTTAGGGCTGGCTACACGCACCGCGTTTGTCGCGGCGCTGTCTAAAGCGCAGCTGGACAGCAAAATTAAAGCCATCGTCGTGACCGGCGCTGGCAAAGCCTTTTCAGGTGGAGCGGATATTAAAGAATTCGGCTCGCCCAAGTCGCTGCAAGAACCTAACTTGCTGAGCTTGATTTTGGCCTGCGAAAACTCACCTAAGGTCATTGTGGCTGCTGTGCACACCACTTGCATGGGCGGTGGCTTAGAGCTGTCGCTGGGTTGCCATTACCGTGTGATGGCGCCTGGCTGCAATGTGGCGTTACCCGAAGTCAAGCTGGGCTTGATTCCAGGCGCGGGCGGCACGCAGCGCCTGCCGCGTGTGCTGGGTGTAGAGCCTGCGCTGAACATGATTGTCAGCGGTGAGCCTGTTAAGAGCGAAATGCTAGCCATGCTGCCAGGCCAAAAGCTGATCGACAAGCTGGCCAAATCAGCCGAGTCCTTGATAGATGAGGCCGTGGCCTTCGCCTGCGAAAAGGCAGACGCCCACGCCAAAGACAAATCGCCACTGCCATTGGTGCGTAACCTGCCTTGCCGCCACCCGCTGGGCGACGCGTATTTCCAGTTTGCGCGCAACATGGTTAAGGGCATGAGCAAAAACTACCCTGCGCCTGCCAAGTGCGTCGATGCGTTAGAAGCGGCAACCAAAAACAAATTTGACGCAGGCATGACGATTGAGCGCGACATTTTCATTAACCTGATGTGGACACCGGAGTGCCGCGCGCTGCGCCATTTGTTTATCGCTGAGCGCGCAGCCAGCAAGATACCTGATGTGCCAGAAGACACACCTAAGCGCGATATCAAATCGATTGCGGTGATTGGCGCGGGCACTATGGGCGGCGGCATCAGCATGAATTTTTTGAACACGGGCATACCGGTCAAAATGCTGGAGATGAAGCAAGACGCGCTTGACCGGGGTGTCGCTACGATTCGTAAAAACTACGAGTCTCAAGTGGCCAAAGGCAAACTCAAGCAAGCGGTATACGACCAGCGCATGGCGTTGTTGTCCACCACGCTGGACTACGCTGACTTGAAAGACGCAGACATGGTGATTGAAGCTGTGTTTGAAGAGATGGGTGTGAAAGAAAAGGTATTTACCCAATTGGACAAAGTGATGAAGAAGGGCGCCATCCTCGCTTCCAACACCTCTACTTTGGACATGGACAAGATTGCGTCGTTTACCAAGCGCCCGCAAGACGTTATTGGCACGCACTTTTTTAGCCCTGCCAACGTGATGAAACTGCTCGAAGTGGTGCGCGGCAAAAAGACTGGCAAAGATGTGCTGGCCACCGTCATGGCATTGGGCAAGAAGATCAAAAAAACCTCGGTCGTCTCTGGCGTGTGCGACGGCTTTATTGGCAACCGCATGATCGAGCAGTACAGCCGCCAAGCAGGCTTTTTGCTGGAAGAGGGCGCCAGTGTTGCGCAGATCGACAAAGCCGTAGAGAAGTTTGGCTTTGCCATGGGCCCGTTCCGTATGGGTGACTTGGCTGGCAACGATATTGGTTGGGCGATTCGCAAGCGCCGCACCTTGGAAAAACCAAAGATGAAGTACAGCAAGACAGCAGATTTGCTGTGCGAGCTGGGCCGCTATGGCCAAAAGACCGGCGCAGGCTGGTACGACTATGTGCCCGGTAAACGCGATGCCTTGGTGTCAGATGTAGTCACGCAAATGATCGACAAGCACCGCAAAGCCATTGGCCTGGCCCCGCGCAAGATCAGCGACGAAGAAATTGTTCAGCGGCTGGTGTTCTCACTGGTCAACGAAGCGGCGCATATCTTGGAAGAAGGTATTGCCAGCAAAGCAGGCGATATCGACATGGTGTACCTCACCGGCTACGGATTCCCGATCTACCGTGGTGGCCCAATGCACTACGCAGACCAGCTGGGCTTGTTCAACGTGTGCATGGCGATGAACAGCTTTGCCAAAAACCCGAACGACGACGCCGAGTTTTGGAAGCCAGCACCGCTGTTGGCGCGCTTGGCGTCTGAAGGCAAAACCTTCAGCGCAGCGAGCTAACACGTTCAATTTGCACTTTAACCCTTCATTACTTTCACTCAGGATATTCCATGAAGCTCGCAGCAGACATTTTGATTGGTGTTATCGCGCTATTGCATGTGTATATCTTGGTGCTGGAAATGTTTTTGTGGGACAAACCTAAAGGCATGAAAGTTTTCGGCAACACCCTAGAAGCTGCCACCGCAACCAAAGTGTTGGCTGCAAACCAAGGGCTCTACAACGGCTTTTTGGCAGCAGGCTTGTTGGTGGGTTTGTGGATGGGCGATGCTGGACTTGCGTTCAAAGTGTTCTTTTTGTTGTGCGTTGCGGTAGCGGGTCTGTATGGAGCCGCTACCGCATTTAAGAAAATTCTATTCATTCAAACAGTGCCTGCAGCCACCGCGTTGCTCGTACTGTGGGCCTCGTTGGCCAAATAAGCTATTTAGTCAATTTCAGGAGTATTTTTTATGACTTGTGCAGTAATCGTATCCACCGCCCGCACGCCTCTGGCCAAGAGCTGGAAGGGCGCTTTCAACATGACCCACGGCGCAACTTTAGGTGGCCATGCAGTCAAACACGCCATCCAACGCGCTGGTATTGACGCGGCAGAAGTGGACGACGTGATCATGGGCTGTGCCAACCCTGAGGGCGCAACCGGCAACAACATTGCCCGCCAAATCGCGCTGATGGCAGATTGCCCCATCACTGTGTCCGGCATGACGGTGAACCGTTTTTGCTCATCAGGCTTGCAAACCATCGCATTGGCTGCGCAGCGCATCATCGCAGGCGAAGGCGACGTGTATGTGGCTGGCGGTGTGGAGAGCATCAGCTGCGTGCAGCAAGAAATGAACATGCACATGATTGCCGACACCGCGCTGATGAAAAAGAAGCCCGAGATCTACTGGAACATGCTGCAAACCGCAGAGCAGGTAGCCAAGCGCTACCACATGGGCCGGGACGCGATGGACGAGTACGGCGCAGCCAGCCAACAAAAAGCCTGCGCTGCACAAGCCGCAGGCAAGTTTGCTGACGAGATTGCACCCATCACCGTCAAAGCCGGCGTGGCTGACAAAATCATGGGTCTGATGACCAAAGAAGTCACCGTGAGCGTAGACGAAGGTCTGCGTGAAGGTACCACCAAAGAAGGCATCAGCGGCATCAAGCCTGCGGTGCCCGGCGGTGTCGTGTCTGCAGGGAATGCCAGCCAGTTTAGCGACGGCGCTGGCGCATGTGTGGTGATGAGCGAGGAGCTGGCTTCTAAGCGCAACTTCAAGCCCCTAGGCCGCTTCTTGGGCTTTGCTGTGGCTGGTTGTGAGCCTGACGAGATGGGTATTGGCCCTGTGTTTGCGGTACCTAAAGTGCTCAAGCGCTTGGGTTTGACGGTCAAAGACATTGACCTGTGGGAGCTGAACGAAGCCTTTGCAGTGCAGGTGCTGTACAGCGCGCAAAAGCTCGGTATTCCGATGGACCGTTTGAACGTGAATGGCGGGGCCATTGCTGTGGGCCACCCCTACGGCGTCAGCGGCCAGCGCCTGACCGGCCATGCCTTAATTGAAGGCAAGCGCCGTGGCGCCAAACTGGTTTGCGTGACGATGTGTATCGGCGGCGGTATGGGAGCTGCGGGTGTATTTGAAGTTCTGTAAACTATACTTTGCAGTTTGGCTGGATGGGGTTCTAAGCAGACGAGTTTAGAGCCCCATTTTTTATGGATTTTAGGATTTGATCATGGCTTTGCGCACAACCTTAGATTTTTTACTCTATGACTGGCTTGATGTCGAGTCGCTCAACGAGCGCGATCGCTTTTATGACCACTCGCAAGAAACTTTCGACGCGGTGCTCGACACTTGCGAGCGTATCGCGCGTGAAAAGTACGCACC
The DNA here is from genome assembly GCA_031431335.1 of Polaromonas sp. Lineage (GTDB taxonomy): Bacteria > Pseudomonadota > Gammaproteobacteria > Burkholderiales > Burkholderiaceae_C > JAAFIP01. The sequence goes on from JANPDG010000270.1 coordinate 21,049, forward strand.
GTTTAACAGACTGGTCGACACCCAAGAGCCGCACTTTGACGGTGAAAAGGTGATCTTGCCGCAGGCTACGCATGATGCGCACAAGGCGTATGTGGAGTCGGGTATGTTGGCAGCGGCGCAAGACTACGAACTAGGCGGTATGCAACTGCCGTATACGGTGGAGGCGGCGGCTAACAGTTTTTTTGCTGTGGCGTCGATCTCGATCAGCTCGAACTTGCTCACCACAGGCAATGCCAATTGCATCATGGCATGCGGCACGCAAATGCAAAAAGATGTTTTCGCGGCCAACGAGTTTAACGGACGCTGGGCCGGCACCATGTGTTTGAGCGAGCCGCAGGCAGGCTCATCGTTGAGCGATGTGGCCACCAAAGCATTGCCTGACGGAGATGATTTTGCCAGCGACCCGCTGGGGCCGCGCTACCGACTGCGCGGTAACAAGATGTGGATATCGAGCGGCGAACATGAGATGACAGAAAACATCGTGCATCTGGTGCTGGCTAAGATTCCCGATGACAACGGCAAGCTCGTTGCAGGTGTACGCGGCATATCGCTGTTTATTGTGCCCAAGAAATTGGTGAACGAAAAAGGCGAATTGACAGGCGTGCGCAACGATGTGACGCTGGCCGGGCTGAACCACAAACTGGGCTGGCGCGGCACCACCAATACGCTGCTCAACTTTGGCGAGGGCAAGTTTGCTGTAGGAGACACAGGGCCGTATGGCAACGGCGCAGGAGGACCATATGGCAACGGCGCAGGCGCCGTGGGCTACTTGGTGGGCAAGCCGGGCGAAGGCCTGAAATGCATGTTCCATATGATGAACGAGGCGCGCATTGGGATTGGCATGGCGGCCACGATGCTCGGCCTTGCAGGTTACTACGCTTCGCTGGAGTATGCCAAAAATCGTCCGCAAGGGCGTTTGACGGTGAACCCAAAAGACGGCAAAAGCGCGGGCAAAGACGCCGCCGCCCCGCAAGTGCGATTGATCGAACACGCTGACATCAAGCGCATGCTGCTGGCGCAAAAGTCGATTTGTGAAGGCGCGCTGGCGCTGCAGCTGTATTGCGCGCGCTTGGTAGACGAGCAGCACACGGGCGAGCCGCAAGCTGCAGACGAGACACGTTTGCTGCTAGAAGTGCTCACGCCGATTGCCAAAAGCTGGCCGAGCGAAAACTGTTTAGAAGCCAACAGCTTGGCGATTCAAATCCACGGTGGCTATGGCTACACGCGCGACTTCCCGGTAGAGCAGTATTGGCGCGACCAGCGGCTCAATATGATTCACGAGGGTACCCACGGCATTCAGGCGATGGATTTGCTGGGCCGCAAAGTGCTGATGGAA
>JANPDG010000271.1:0-1801 GCA_031431335.1 Polaromonas sp.
CGACAAAAAGAACCCCAAACCGCTGGACGGCTTTGCTTTTAGCACGCTAGTTAAAACCGCCCACGAGTTTGTGCGCAGGCAAGAGCAGCAGCAGCACGCTGCGTTGCACCAGGACATTACCGTGACCGCCAAAGGCCAGCGCGTGACCGTGTCGTTAGACATAGTGCCCGATGAAGATAACCCCTACGCCACACTCACAGCGCACGACGATGGCGGTGATGAGCTGGCAAGTGTGCGGGTGGAGGCGGGATTCAAGCTAAGCCGTACTAGCGCCGAGCGCTGGGTGGAGAACGGTTTCGTGCGACCATAAAAAAAGCCACCCGAGGGTGGCTTTTTTAAATTTGAGAAAACGGTTTACTTCAACCCCGCCGCCGCGCGCAGCGCAGCCGCTTTGTCGGTACGCTCCCAAGTGAACTCGGGCTCTTCGCGGCCAAAGTGGCCATAGGCTGCAGTCTTTTGGTAGATCGGGCGCAGCAAGTCGAGCATTTGAATGATGCCTTTGGGGCGCAGGTCAAAGTGCTCGGCTACCAGTGCAGACAGTTTTTCGTCCGATATCACGCCTGTGCCTTCGGTGTACACGGTGATGTTCATGGGCTTGGCCACACCAATGGCGTAAGCCACTTGGATTTGGCATTGCTTGGCCAGGCCCGCAGCCACAATGTTTTTGGCTACATAGCGTGCTGCGTAGGCAGCAGAACGGTCCACTTTAGAAGGGTCTTTGCCGCTGAACGCGCCGCCGCCGTGCGGGCAGGCACCGCCGTAGGTGTCGACAATGATTTTGCGGCCTGTTAAACCGCAGTCGCCCTGTGGGCCGCCAATAACGAAACGGCCTGTGGGGTTGATCAAATAGCGGGTGTCTTTGGTGATCATCTCTTTGGGCAATACCGGCTTGATCAGCTCTTCGATGATGGCTTCATTAAAGCTGGCCTTCATCTTGGTAGCCGTCTCGCTCTGGCTTGGATCGTGCTGGGTGGACAACACCACGGTGTCAATGCTGACAGGCTTGCCGTCCACATAGCGCATCGTGACTTGGCTTTTGGCATCGGGGCGCAAAAATGGCAGCTTGCCGCTCTTGCGCAGCATTGCTTGGCGCTCGACCAAGCGGTGGGCGTAGTAAATCGGCGCGGGCATCAGCTCGGGCGTTTCGTCACAGGCATAGCCAAACATCAGGCCTTGGTCGCCCGCGCCGATGTTGAGGTGGTCGTCGCTGGCATGGTCTACGCCTTGGGCGATGTCGTTGCTCTGCTTGTCGTAGCAGACCATTACGGCGCAGCCTTTGTAGTCAATACCGTAGTCGGTGTTGTCGTAGCCAATGCGCTTGATGGTGTCGCGGGCGACCTGGATGTAATCGACATGCGCGTTGGTGGTGATCTCGCCTGCTAAGACGACCAAGCCGGTGTTGGTGAGGGTTTCGGCAGCCACACGGCTGCGTGGGTCTTGCGCAAAAATCGCGTCAAGGATAGCGTCCGAGATTTGGTCGGCGACTTTGTCGGGGTGACCCTCAGAGACAGATTCAGAGGTAAATAGAAAGTCGTTCGCCATTTAGATAAACTCCAGTATTGGAAAAATTGAAAAATTCGCGTTGCCGCAACTTTCAACTACTGTGTTGGAGCCCTTGGCGAACGCTTTAGCAGATTTATTTTTACATCGCCCCGCAAGTAGTTCATAACTCGACGATATTAATATTTTAACCCTTTTGATGACCCTGTTGTTTCGTTGCCTGTCACTCTTGCCCCTGTGGTTTTTGCATGCTCTTGGCGCAGCTGTGGGCGCTCTGGCGTATGCCTGCTCGGGGGTGTAC
>JANPDG010000272.1:0-1624 GCA_031431335.1 Polaromonas sp.
GGCGATTTCGTCTTGCATGGCGCGCACAGCAGCGCTTAGGTTTTGGTAACTGTCTGACGTCACAATCACAAAGCTCACAGGACGAGAGTTAAAGCCCTGGCCCAGCGAGGGCGGTGTATTCGGAAAGGCGGTCACGCCCGGCAGACCTGCAATGCGCCCTGTCATCTCGCGGGCTATTTCGGTGGTCTTTTTGGTGCGCTCTTCCCACGGCACTGCGCGAAAAAACACGTTGCCTTGCGCTACAGTGGGGTTACCAATCACGGTGAAAATGCGGTCAAACTCTTTGTACTGGCCACCTACGCGCTCAATGGCTGCGGCGTATTTAGCGGTGTAGTCGAGCGTGGCGCCGTCGGGGCCATTGATGTTGTTAATGATCACGCCGCGGTCTTCGAGGGGCGCCAGCTCTTGCTTCATGCCTTTGTACAAAACAAAACTGCCCACGCCCGAGCCGATCATCACCAGCACCACCAGCCAGCGCGCTTTGAGCGTCCAGCCCAGCAGCTTGGCGTAGCCGCGCGTGAGCGCCTTGAGGCCTGCTTCAATCCAGCGGTCATAAAAATAAGGCTTGGGGTCATGGCGAAGCAGCTTGGAACACATCATAGGCGACAAGGTAAGCGCCACAAAGCCCGACACCACCACCGAGCCGGCCAAGGCCAAGGCAAACTCCGTAAACAAGCGGCCCGTGCGCCCTGGCGTGAAGGCCAGTGGCGCGTAGACTGCGGCCAAAGTGAGTGTCATGGCCACCACGGCAAAGCCAATTTCTTTGGAGCCGACAATGGCCGCTTCAAACGGCGTTTTGCCTTCTTCAATGTGGCGGTAAATATTTTCTAGCACCACAATCGCATCGTCCACCACCAAGCCGATGGCCAGTACCAGCGCCAGCAGCGTGAGCGTATTGATGGTGAAACCAAACAGCGCCATCAGTGCAAACGTACCAATCAGCGACACCGGAATAGTCACCAGCGGAATGATGGAGGCGCGCACCGTGCGCAAAAACACAAAAATCACCAGCGCCACCAGCACCACGGCCTCCAAAATAGTGGCAAACACGGCTTTGATAGAACGGTCAATGAACACCGAGTTGTCGTTAGCCACCTCAATTTCAGTGCCCTGCGGTAAGTTGGCCTTGATCTTGGGCATCATCTCGCGCACGGCGGCAGACAGCTCTAGCGGGTTGGCCGTGGCGTTGCGGATCACGCCCAGCGTGATGGCTTCTTTGCCGTTTAAGCGGGTGGAGTTACGCTCGGATGCGGGGCCTTGGCGCACAGTGGCTACATCGCCAATACGCACCGGTTGACCATTGACCGTACGAATCACCACTTGGGCAAACTCGGCTGGGCGTTGCAAATCGGTAGAGGTAGTGACGTTAAATTCGCGCTGTTTGCTTTCAATGCGGCCTGCAGGCACCTCAACGTTGGAGCGGCGCAGCGCGTCTTCTAAGTCTTGCGTGGTGAGCTTGAACGCAGCGAGCTTGTCAGCGTCAATCCAAATGCGCATAGAGTATTTGCGTTCGCCAAACACGCGTACGTCGGCTGCGCCCGGCGCTGTTTGCAGCATGGGCTTGGCGATGCGGTTGGCCATGTCGGACAGCTGCAGCGCGTTGTGGGTGTCGGAGCTAAAGGCC
>JANPDG010000273.1:0-17030 GCA_031431335.1 Polaromonas sp.
CGGCGCAGACGGTTTCGGAATCACCGTGAGTTATTGGCAAAGTGAGCAGGCTATCGTTGATTGGAAAGCCAATGCAGAGCACCGCGAGGCGCAGTCCAAGGGCTGGAGTCAGTGGTACTCGCACTTTGAACTGCGTATAGCGAAGGTGGAGCGTGCTTACGCCATGCGAGTCGCTGCGTAATTGGATGCTAGTCATATGTCATTACAGATGCAAAAGCCCAACGACTAGATGCGAGTCGCTGCGTAATTGGATGCTAGTCATATGAACAACGTCGTTTTTGATAAGTTTTCGGGCACTTTTCCGACGTGGATATTAGATAGTTTGCTATATATTTAATAGTAAATGTAAATTTAAAGAGTAGTTAAAGGTTAAATATCATGGGTAAAGCCACTGGATTTTTAGAGTTTGAACGTATCGAAGAAGGCTATAAGCCTGTGAGCGAGCGCGTGAAAAACTACAAAGAGTTTGTGATCGGTTTGAGTGATGTAGACGCTAAATCACAAAGCGCGCGCTGCATGGACTGCGGCACGCCGTTTTGCAACAGCGGCTGCCCGGTGAACAACATCATTCCGGACTTTAACGACTTGGTGTTTCAAGGCGATTGGAAGAACGCCATTACCGTGCTGCACAGCACGAATAACTTTCCCGAGTTTACGGGCCGCATCTGTCCTGCGCCATGTGAGGCCGCGTGTACGCTCAACATCAACGACGACGCGGTAGGTATCAAGTCGATTGAGCACGCCATCATCGACCGCGCTTGGGCTGAGGGCTGGGTTTTGCCGCAAGTTGCACAGCACAAAACCGGTAAAAAAGTCGCCATCGTCGGCTCTGGCCCCGCAGGCATGGCTGCAGCCCAGCAGCTGGCCCGCGCTGGCCACGACGTGACCTTGTTTGAAAAAAACGACCGTGTGGGCGGCTTGCTGCGTTACGGTATTCCTGACTTTAAGATGGAGAAAATCCATATTGAACGCCGTGTCGAGCAAATGCAGGCCGAAGGCGTGGTGTTTAAAACTGGCGTTTTGGTGGCAGACCTGGGTAAAGACAGCAAAGTTACTAACTGGGCTAAAGAAACCGTTAGCCCAGAGCAATTGAAAAAAGATTTTGACGCCGTGCTGCTGACAGGCGGCGCTGAGCAAAGCCGTGACCTACCCGTGCCTGGCCGCGAGCTGCAAGGCGTACATTTTGCGATGGAGTTTTTGCCGCAGCAAAACAAAATCAACGCGGGCGACAAGTTCAAAGACCAAATCCGTGCTGATGGTAAACACGTCATCGTCATTGGCGGTGGCGACACCGGCAGCGACTGTGTAGGCACCAGCAACCGCCATGGCGCGGTCAGCGTCACGCAGTTTGAAGTCATGCCCATGCCCCCCGAGATGGAAAACAAGCCCATGGTCTGGCCCTACTGGCCCACCAAGCTGCGCACCAGCTCCAGCCATGAGGAAGGCTGCGAGCGCACTTTTTCGGTGTCGACTAAAGAGTTTATTGGCGAAAAGGGCAAGTTAAAAGCGCTGAAAACCGTCAATGTTGAGTTCAAAGACGGCAAACTGGTTGAAATCCCGGGCAGTGAAAAAACCTATCCTGCTGACCTCGTGTTCCTTGCCATGGGTTTTACGGCTCCGGTTAGCCCGATTTTGGAAGCATTTGGTATTGATAAAGATGCCCGTGGCAACGCCAAAGCAACGACTGACTTTACAGGCGGTTATGCCACCAACGTGCCCAAAGTGTTTGCTGCTGGCGACATGCGCCGTGGCCAGTCGTTGGTTGTTTGGGCGATTCGCGAGGGCCGCCAAGCGGCGCGCTCTGTGGATGAATTTTTGATGGGTTTTAGCGACTTGCCGCGTTAAGCACTGCTTAAGTGCCACTGGCGCGAATTCCTTTATGATCTAATGCCGGACGTTCTCCGGCATTTGCCTTTTATGGATCCAGAAAAACAACACACTTCTACCCTTAGTGACGGCCCTTTGGTTGAGTTTAAAAACTTGACATTTGGTTACGGCGAGCGGGTCATCTTGGATGGCGTGAGCTTTACGGTGCCGCGTGGCAAGGTGACGGCCTTAATGGGCGCGTCGGGCGGCGGTAAAACCACCGTGTTGCGGGTGATTGGTGGGCAGGCCAAAGCGCAAAAAGGCCAGGCTTTGTTTGAAGGCAGCGAGATAGGTGCGATGGACACGGGCGCAATGTATGCGCTGCGCCGCCGGATGGGCATGCTGTTCCAGTTTGGCGCGCTGTTTACGGATTTGAGCGTGTTTGAAAACGTGGCTTTTCCGCTGCGCGAACATACCGACCTGCCCGAAGCACTGATTAAAGACATTGTGCTGATGAAGCTCACTGCGGTGGGCCTGCGCAGTGCGCATACCCTCATGCCCAGCGAGCTCAGCGGCGGCATGGCGCGCCGTGTTGCGCTAGCCCGCGCCATTGCGCTAGACCCCGAACTCATCATGTACGACGAGCCGTTTGCAGGCTTAGACCCTATTTCACTGGGCACAGCAGCGCGTTTGATTCGTGATTTGAATGACGTGCTCGGTTTGACCAGCATTGTTGTGTCGCATGATTTAGAAGAAACCTTTCGTATTGCAGACCAAGTGATCGTGCTGGCCAATGGAAAAATAGCCGCTCAAGGGACACCAGACGAAGTGCGCCACAGTACAGACCCTCTGGTGCACCAGTTCGTCCATGCGCTGGCTGATGGCCCCGTGCAGTTTCAGTATCCAGGCAATACAGTGGAGCAAGACTTTGGCTCCGGCGTGCCAACATCAGGAGCGCAGGTATGAGCTGGTTCAGTCCCAGTGACGTAGGTTTTGCGCTGCGCAGCAAGCTGGCCGACTGGGGCTACGGTGCGCGATTGTTTGTTCGCTTGTTTCAGTTGGTAGGTGCGACCTTCAAGCGCTTTGGCTTGGTGCGCGATCAAATTCACTTTCTGGGCAACTACTCCCTGCTCATCATCACGGTCAGCGGCCTGTTCGTAGGCTTTGTGTTGGCACTGCAGGGCTACTACACCTTGCAGCGCTATGGCGCATCAGAAGCTTTGGGCTTGCTCGTGGCACTGAGTTTGGTGCGGGAACTTGGGCCCGTGGTCACCGCTCTACTGTTTGCAGGCCGCGCCGGTACTGCGCTGACGGCTGAAATAGGTATTATGAAGCGCGACGAGGTACTTAGCTATATGGAGATGACTGCAATTGACCCCGTGCGCCGTATTTTGGCACCGCGTTTTTGGGCGGGTGTGATTGCCATGCCTATTCTTGCGGCGGTTTTCAGCGCAACCGGTATATTGGGTGGATATGTGGTGGGCGTGCTGATGATCGGTGTGGATGGCGGTGCGTTTTGGAGCCAGATGCAAGCGGGCGTAGATGTGTGGCGCGATGTGGGCAACGGGTTTATCAAGAGCTTGGTGTTTGGCGTGGTGGTAACCTTTGTGGCGCTGCAGCAGGGTTATGAGGCCGTGCCCACGCCCGAGGGCGTGTCACGCGCTACGACGCGCACCGTGGTGGTGGCGAGTTTGGCGGTATTGGCGCTAGACTTTATTCTTACCGCGCTGATGTTTTCAATTTAGACAGTTTCAATGGAAGGGAAAGCGTATGCAACGCTCTAGCAATGATTTTTGGGTGGGTTTATTTGTGCTGATTGGCGGTGCAGCGTTGCTGTTTCTGGCGCTCAAAGCGGGCAATCTGCTGAGCTTCAACCTTGACTCTACCTACCTGATTACTGCCAAGTTTGACAACATTGGCGGCATCAAGTCTAGCGCGCCCGTCAAAAGCGCAGGCGTGGTGGTGGGTCGGGTGGACTCGATTAGCTTTGACGACAAGTCCTACCAAGCCAAGATTCAGATGGCGATGCAGAGCAAATACGTGTTTCCTAAAGACAGCTCGATGAAAATCCTCACCAGCGGCTTGCTGGGCGAGCAATACATTGGTATTGAGGCGGGCGCAGATGACAAGAACTTAGCCCAAGGCGATGTAGTCAAATCCACCCAGTCGGCGGTGGTGCTTGAAAACCTGATCTCTCAGTTTTTGTACAGCAAAGCCGCTGATGGCCCCAGCAACTCTGGCGCGTCTGCTGCCAACGGAGGCAAGAAATGATGCTGACCCATCTCTTGATGTCCCGCTGCGCCAGTCTGTTCGCCGCGCTAGCACTGGTAGCATTCACAGGCTGCGCTACAGGGCCTAACGCCAATCCTAAAGATCCTCTGGAACCTTTCAACCGCGGTGTCAGCAGTTTTAACGATGGCTTGGACCGGGCGGTGCTCAAACCCGTAGCCACTGCCTATGTGGCGGTAACCCCTTCGCCAGTGCGCTCAGGCGTAACGAACTTTTTTGGCAATTTGCAAGACGCTTGGACTGCAATCAACAGCGCGCTGCAGCTGCGTCCGCTGAAAACTCTAGAAAGCTTAACCCGCTTTGGCGTGAATACTTTCTTTGGCTTTGGAGGCGTGCTGGACATTGCCTCGGAAATGAATCTCCAGAAGCACAATGAAGACTTGGGTAAAACACTGGGCCGCTGGGGTGTGCCGTCAGGGCCTTACATCGTGCTGCCACTTTTTGGGCCATCTACCTTGCGTGACAGCTTAACTATTGTGGCTGAAAGTCAATACGATCCTGTCTCACAAATCTCACCCACCGCAGCACGCAACGCAACAACTGCCCTGAGGGTGGTGAATACACGGGCTAATTTCTTGCGCTTTGGCAGCTTGCTTGACGATGTGGCCCTGGACAAATACACCTTTACACGAGATGCTTTCTTGGCCAAACGCAACGCCGATGTGGCGCGCTCAGCAGACAAAGACCCCGAGGAAGAGACTGAAAAAGAAGCGGCTCCAACTACCGTGACACCTACTTCCACATTACCCGCTGCGACCCCGACCAAACCGTAGAGTCACTTTTAGACTGACCGCACCAGATGTAAGCAAGGCAACTAAACCACTTGCACAGCGCCTAAAGTGCGAATTTGGTCACACATGCAGCCACCTAGATACGGCTGCTTTACAAAACAAGTCGTCCGCAGGCTCTAGGATTGCGTTACGACTACAGCGGCATATGCCGTGCAAAGGAAATTTTATGTTGATGAATCGCCGTTGGTTTACTGTTGTGGGTTCTGTAGTGCTCGGCGCTGGGTTGAGCCTGTCAGGTGCAGCCCATGCGCAGACCGCCGAAGCTCCCGATGTGTTGATTAAGCGTTTGTCCACCGAAGTGCTGGACGCCATCAAAGCCGATAAAGGCGTGCAGGCGGGTGACACCACCAAAGTGGTGGCCTTGGTTGACACCAAAATCATGCCCAATGTGAACTTTGCGCGCATGACAGCCTCTGCTGTAGGCCGCAACTGGAAGCAGGCCAGCCCTGAGCAGCAAAAACGCCTACAAGATGAGTTCAAAGTCTTGTTGGTGCGCACTTACTCAACTGCTTTGTCAGAAGTGCGGGACCAAACGATTGCCATGAAGCCACTGCGCTCGTCTCCCGAAGACACCGAAGTGATTGTGCGCTCTGAGGTTAAAGGCCGTGGTGACCCGATTCAGTTGGACTACCGCATGGAAAAATCTGCCACAGGTTGGAAGATTTATGACCTGAACGTGCTCGGTGTGTGGCTGGTCGAAACCTACCGCTCCCAGTTTGCGCAAGAGATCAGCGCAAATGGCGTGGACGGCTTGATTACCAAGCTGGCTGATCGCAACAAAAGCGCCAAGAAGTCATAAGGTCAGCCATGCTCATGCTGCCCAATGAGATCACCCACAGCAATGCGCGCAGCTGCGCGCATATGCTGGTGCAAGCCTTGCAGCACGGCGAAGCGGCGGTCGTTGCCGACGCTACCGCGCTGTCGCGTTTTGATTCGTCAGCACTTGCGGTGCTCTTGCAGTGCCGCCGCGAGGCGCAAGTGGCGGGCAAAACCTTCTCTGTACGGGCGCTGCCTGCCCGCTTGCGTGTATTGGCCACCATCTACGGTGTGGCCCAACTCCTGCCAGCTGCGCCATAGCACTTGGGGCTTGCAGGGGCGGCGGTAGGCATCTTCTGTGCGCCCCGCAAGTAAAAAAGGCAGTCCAAGCCCTACAATCATGGGTTCATGCCTGCTATTTCAGTCCAATCCGTCACCAAACAGTACTCTGGAGCCCGCGGCGCACTCACTGCGCTAGACGGCGTGAGCTTGGACATTGAAGAGGGCGAATTTTTTGGCCTGTTGGGCCCCAATGGCGCAGGCAAAACCACGCTGATTAGCATTTTGGCGGGGCTCACCCGCGCCAGCAGTGGGCGAATTTTGGTGCACGGCCATGATGTGCAATCTGATTTTGCCAATGCTCGGCGCAAGCTGGGCGTGGTGCCCCAAGAGTTGGTGTTTGATCCGTTTTTCAATGTGCGTGACATGCTGCGCATTCAGTCGGGCTATTTTGGCGTTAAAAATAACGACGCATGGATTGATGAGCTGCTGCACAGCTTGGGATTGACTGACAAGGCTAGCTCCAATATGCGCCAGCTCTCGGGCGGTATGAAGCGCCGCGTCTTGGTCGCGCAAGCTCTGGTGCACAAGCCTCCTGTGATTGTGCTGGACGAGCCTACTGCCGGTGTGGACGTAGAGCTGCGGCAAACGCTGTGGCAATTCATTGCCAAGCTCAACAAGCAAGGTCACACTGTGCTGCTCACCACCCATTACCTAGAAGAGGCCGAGGCGTTGTGCGGCCGGTTAGCCATGCTCAAGCAAGGCAAGGTGGTGGCACTGGCCGCCACGTCTGAGCTCTTGAAAGCCGCATCATCGAATGTGCTGCGCTTTAAAATTGACAGCGAACTTCCCGTGCATCTTGCCGAAAAAGCCCGCATCACAGGCCGTATTGTGCAGTTTCCAGCGCATAACGCTGCCGAGATAGAAAGCTATCTCACGGCAGTGCGTGAGGCGGGGCTAGAGGCGCACGATGTCGAGATTCGCAAGGCTGATTTAGAAGATGTGTTCCTTGACGTGATGGGAGCCCATGCATGACCGGTTGGCAAACCCTGTTTTACAAAGAGGTCTTGCGCTTTTGGAGCATCAGCTTTCAAACGGTAGCTGCGCCCGTGCTCACTGCCGTGCTGTATATGCTGATATTTAGCCATGTGCTCGGAACCCAAGTCAAAGTCTATGGCACTGTGAGCTACACGGCTTTTCTGGTGCCTGGCTTGGTCATGATGAGTGTGCTGCAAAACGCGTTTGCCAACAGCTCGTCCAGCTTGATTCAAAGCAAGATCATGGGCAACTTGGTATTTGTGCTGCTCACTCCGCTGGGCCACTGGAGCTGGTTTGTGGCGTATGTGGGTTCATCTATTGTGCGCGGTATAGCCGTGGGTGCAGGCGTGTTGGCGGTGACCTATTGGTTTGGGCGGCCCGATATGGCGGCCCCGCTGTGGATCGTTGTGTTTGCTATTTTGGGCGCTGGCATGTTGGGAGCCTTGGGCTTGGTGGCAGGCCTTTGGGCCGAAAAATTTGACCAAATGGCTTCTTTTCAAAACTTCATCATCATGCCCATGACATTTTTGAGTGGGGTGTTTTACTCTATTCACAGCTTGCCGAGTTTTTGGCAAGCTGTGAGCCATCTGAATCCGTTTTTCTACATGATCGACGGTTTTAGGTATGGCTTTTTTGGCCTGAGTGACGTGTCGCCTTGGCTGAGCCTGGGTATTGTCGGGGCCGCATTTGTAGCGGTTAGCGCGATTGCTTTGTATTTGCTGCGCATTGGCTACAAAATCCGCAGCTAAACACATATTGAGATCAATTAAAGTATGACTGCCGACCAACTACACGCCATCATTGCAGCGGGCTTAGCCTGCGACCATTTAGAGGTTGATGGAGATGGCCGCCATTGGAGCGCCGTAATTGTTTCCCCTGCCTTTGAGGGCAAGCGCCTGATCCAACGCCACCAAGCGGTGTATGCCACCTTGGGCGAAAAAATCCGTACCGACGAAGTGCATGCACTGTCGATGAAAACGTACACACCTGCCGAATGGACGGCATTAAAGGCTTAGGCCAGCATTTGAATAGACTGACACACCATGGATAAATTATTAGTTCGCGGCGGCAAAACTCTACACGGCGAAGTGCTGATCTCCGGCGCTAAAAATGCGGCCTTGCCGGAGCTGTGCGCCACACTGCTCAGCGCTGACCCCGTAACGCTGCGCAATGTGCCCCAGCTACAAGACGTGAGCACCATGCTCAAGCTGATTCGCAACATGGGCGTGACGGCAGAGCGAGTGGACAATGGCGATGTAGTGATTAACGCGGGCGGCTTGTCGTCGCCCGAGGCACCGTATGAGCTGGTCAAAACCATGCGCGCTTCGGTGCTGGCGCTTGGGCCTTTGTTGGCGCGTTTTGGCGAGGCGACGGTCTCGCTGCCAGGCGGCTGCGCGATTGGCTCGCGCCCCGTAGATCAGCACATCAAAGGCCTGCAGTCGATGGGCGCTGATATTGTGGTGGAGCACGGCTACATGATCGCCAAGTTACCCAAAGGTCAAACCCGACTCAAAGGCGCAAGCATCACCACCGACATGGTGACTGTTACGGGCACCGAAAACTTCATGATGGCCGCTGCCTTGGCCGAGGGCATGACCACACTGGAAAATGCGGCCCAAGAGCCAGAGATCAGCGACTTGGCAGAAATGCTGATCAAAATGGGCGCAAAAATTGAAGGCCATGGCACCAGCAAAATCCGCATTGAAGGCGTGGCCAAGCTGCACGGCTGCACCCACGCCGTGGTGGCTGACCGCATTGAGTGCGGGACTTTTTTGTGCGCTGTGGCCGCCACTGGTGGAGATGTGGTGCTCAAGCACGGCCGCGCTGACCACTTAGATGCCGTGATCGATAAGCTGCGCGAGGCTGGAGCTAAAGTGCAAGCGGTTGACATAAAGGACGGCGCAGGTAGCGTGCCGGGTATCCACATCACCAGCTCGGGCCGCCTCAAAGCGCAAAGCTTTCGCACGACAGAATACCCCGGCTTTCCCACCGACATGCAAGCACAGTTCATGGCGCTTAACGCTATTTCTGAAGGCTCGGTCAAAGTGACGGAGACTATTTTTGAAAACCGCTTCATGCATGTGCCCGAAATGCAGCGCATGGGCGCGCACATTCAAACAGATGGCAAAGTGGCGGTGATTGAAGGCGTGCCTACGCTGTCGGGCGCTACCGTGATGGCGACCGATTTGCGTGCCTCGGCTTCGCTGGTGATTGCGGGGCTGGTGGCCAGCGGAGAGACCTTGATTGACCGTATTTACCACTTAGACCGCGGCTATGACCGCATGGAAGCTAAGCTGCGCGGGATTGGCGCAGATATTGAGAGAGTGAAATGATCACGCTTGCGCTATGGGAGAAACGAATTTGATCACGCTTGCGCTATCAAAGGGCCGTATTTTCGAAGAAACCTTGCCGCTGCTTAGCGCGGCGGGCATCGAGGTGCTGGAAGATCCTGAAAAGTCTCGCAAACTCATTTTGCCGACCAGTCAGCCGGATGTGCGCATAGTGATGGTGCGCCCCAGCGATGTGCCGACCTATGTGCAATACGGCGGCGCAGACTTGGGTGTGGTGGGCAAAGACACCTTGCTCGAGACAGGTCACCAAGGCCTGTATGTGCCGCTGGATTTGAATATCTCTAAATGCCGCATCAGCGTGGCGGTGCGCAACGACTTTGACTACGCTGCGGCAGTCAAGCAAGGTGCGCGGCTGCGCGTGGCCACCAAATATGTGGCGATTGCGCGTGAATTTTTTGCCAGCAAGGGCGTGCACGTCGACTTGATTAAGCTCTACGGCAGCATGGAACTAGCGCCGCTCACCGGCTTGGCCGATGCGATTGTCGATCTGGTCTCGACAGGCAACACGCTCAAAGCCAATCATCTGATCGAGGTCGAAAAGATCATGGAAATCAGCTCGCGCTTGGTGGTCAACCAAGCCTCACTCAAGCTCAAGCAAGCGCGCATTCGTCCGATCATCGACGCGTTTGCCAAAGCAGTCACGCCTTAAGAGTTCAATTGCTATGAATATAGTAGCTAAACCGCTAATCCTCTCGTCGGAAAATGCCGATTTTGAAACCCAATTCAAAGCCCGGCTGCACTGGTCTGCCGATGCAGATGCCGCCATAGAGCAGCGCGTGGCAGATATCTTGGCTGACGTACAGCAACGCGGCGACGCAGCCGTGCTCGACTACACCAGCCGTTGGGACATGCCTGCTGACAGTATGCAGGCACTCGAGCTGACGCAGGCCGAGCTCAAAGCGGCGTTTGACAACTTACCGGCTGCGCAGCGAGACGCATTGCAGGCAGCAGCAACGCGCGTGCGCAGCTACCACGAAGCGCAAAAAAAGGCTTGCTGTGAAAGCTGGAGCTACCGCGACGCAGACGGCACCTTGTTGGGCCAAAAAGTCACTCCCATTGACCGCGCAGGCATCTATGTGCCTGGCGGTAAGGCCGCCTATCCATCCAGCGTGCTGATGAACGCTATCCCTGCGCACGTCGCGGGTGTGGGCGAGATCATCATGGTCGTGCCTACGCCGCGCGGCGAAAAAAATGCTTTGGTTTTAGCCGCCGCCTATGTGGCTGGCGTGACCCGCGCTTTCACCATCGGCGGTGCGCAGGCCGTGGCCGCGCTGGCCTACGGTACGCAGACGGTTCCCCAGGTTGACAAAATCACTGGCCCCGGCAACGCCTATGTGGCCGCTGCCAAGCGCCGCGTGTTTGGCACGGTGGGCATCGACATGATTGCCGGGCCGAGTGAGATTTTGGTGTTGGCTGACGGCAGCACGCCGCCTGATTGGGTGGCGATGGACTTGTTCAGCCAAGCCGAACACGACGAGCTGGCGCAAAGCATCTTGCTGTGCCCCGACATGGCTTACATCTTGGCCGTGCAGGCCAGTATCGACAAGCTGCTGCCCGAGATGCCGCGCCAAGCCATCATCGCCAAAAGTTTAAACGACCGTGGCGCGCTGATCCACACCCGCAGCATGCAAGAGGCTTGCGAGATCAGCAACCGCATCGCGCCCGAGCATTTAGAGCTCTCCAGCAACGACCCGCACCGCTGGGAGCCATTGCTCAAACACGCTGGCGCGATCTTTATGGGCGCATATACCAGCGAGAGCCTGGGCGACTACTGCGCTGGCCCTAACCATGTGCTGCCCACCAGCGGCACCGCGCGCTTTAGCAGCCCACTAGGGGTGTATGACTTTCAAAAGCGCTCCAGCGTGATCGAGGTGAGCGAGCAGGGAGCCCAAGTCCTCGGTAAGATTGCTGTGGTGTTGGCCGACGGAGAGGGACTGCATGCGCACGCCCGCGCGGCAGCTATGAGGCTTACATAATGCAGCACAACCTGTTTTCCCGTTCAGTCTATGCTTGGATCACCGCCATGCTCGCCAGCGTGTGCGTTGCCACCAGCGCCCAGGCGCTGACCTTGCGCGAAATGCGCACGCTTGAAGTGTCTGAAAAGCAGGGTAAAGCGTTTGTGCAGTACTACCTGATTGGCGTGCTCGAGGGGGTGCTCGAGGCCAACGCCCAAAGCGTGCGCGCAGGCAACAAGCCTCTGTTTTGCACCGAGGGCCGCCGCCTGCTGCCCAGCATGGCCAAGTCGATCTACGACACCGAGATCAAACGCAACACCGAGCTGTATGAGGCTGATATGCCCGCGCAACTGGTGATGACTAACGCGCTGGTAAACGCCTACACCTGCTGAGCAAGGTTGCGGGCGAGGTGCTTTGGCATTTCGGATAGCATGATTTTACTATTGAATATATAGCAAACTATTCAATATCCACGTCGGAAAACTGCCTAAAAAACTTCCAAAATGTACGTTGCGTATATGGGGAGTTTGCCTTCATGTTTTAATTGTCTCTATTAAATTTGAAACCATGGCGCAGTGATATGTCCGATATGCAAAAGAGTATTCTTTCCCACCTTCGCAGTGACGTGCAATCGATGCATGCGTACGCCATCCAAGATTCTGCAGGTATGGTCAAGCTGGACGCGATGGAAAACCCCTACACCTTAGCTCCTGCGCTGCAAGCCCAGCTGGGCGCACGGCTAGGCCAGCTGGCCATTAACCGCTACCCCGGCGCGCGGATTGAGGACTTAAAAACCGCTTTGCGCAGCTACGCGCAGGTGCCAGAGGGCTACGGACTGATGCTGGGCAATGGCTCGGACGAGCTGATATCGCTGCTGGCGATGGCCTGCGATGTGCCGAATGCCAAAATCCTCGCCCCGCTGCCCGGTTTTGTCATGTACGCCATGAGTGCGCAGCTGCAGGGCTTGCAGTTTATCGGCGTGCCATTGACGGTAGATTTTGAGCTCGATGAAGCCGCCATGCTGTCTGCCATTCACACAGCCAAACCAGCTGTCACCTACATTGCCTACCCTAACAACCCTACCGCCAACCTGTGGGACGAAAGCGTGATTAAAAAGATCATTGTGGCCTGCGCAGCCTATGGCGGCATGGTGGTGATGGACGAGGCCTACCAGCCCTTTAGCAGCCGCAGCTGGATCCACCAGATCCACGCTGCGCCCCAGGCCAACGCCAATGTGCTGCTCATGCGCACACTGAGCAAGTTTGGCCTGGCCGGTGTGCGCCTAGGCTATATGACCGGGCCTGCAGCACTGATGAGCGAGATTGACAAGCTGCGCCCGCCCTACAACATCAGCCTGCTCAACTGCGAGTGCGCTCTGTTTGCGCTAGAAAACCAAGCTGTGTTTGCCCTGCAAGCCCAAGAGATCATGGCGCAGCGTGCGATGCTGATCGACGCGATCAACCAGTTGCCTGGTGCGCAGGCTTTGCGCAGCGATGCCAATATGTTTCTCGTGCGCGTGCAAGATGCTGTGCAAACCTTTGCAGATTTAAAGCAGCACGGTATTTTGATTAAAAACGTCAGCAATCTACACGCTCTTTTGGCCAACACCCTGCGCATTTCTGTGGGCACACCGGAGGAGAATCAGCGTTTATTAGCGGCTTTAAAGCAGTGTTTGGCTAAATAGGGTCGCACACACATGTCTAGACAACACAAACTTTTCGATGCAGCTGAAAATGAGCCCGCAGCCGATGCCACCGCCCTCACTATTGCGGCTCAGCAGCTGGGCCCAGAGCAGCGTTTGTTTAATCAGCTATTAGGCAAAATAGAAAAGCAAACCGACGACCTGCAAAACCTCAAAGCCATGGTGCAGGCCCATGCGGCCGAGGCCGGCACCAAGCTGGCACCGCTGCGTGCGCAGGTCTATGCGCAGCAAGAAAAGATGGTGCTTTTTCTCGACGAGCGTATCCGCGTGCCCAGAGGATTGTCCAAGCGGGTGTGTGAGGATATAGACGACATCATTGCAGTGCTGCTAGAGGCGGTGATGGCAGCGGGCGACCCCAGCCCTGCACTGCAAGCTATTGCGGATCGATTTGAAATACCAGAGGACGACTATGGCGATGATGAGGACCTGGAAGATGGCCTCGACAAAGAAACCTCATCGCAGCTCAACCGCGCCATGGCCCAGGCCATGGGCGTAGAGGTGGATGCACAAGGGCTGCTTTCAACGGACGAGATGATCGAAGCGCTGATGCGAAAAATGCAGGCCGAAGACGAAGCCGCAATGAACGCCCACGAAGCCCGCCAAGCCAAACGCAAAAAGTCACCCAAACAAAAGCTGGCCGAGCAAGAACAACTAGATGCCCACAGCGCCTTGCGCACCATCTATCGCAAACTCGCCAGCGCCCTGCACCCTGACCGCGAGACCGACCCTGCCGAGCGCACCCGCAAAACAGCACTCATGGTGCGCGTCAACGCTGCCAACGACAGCAAAGACCTGCTGGCCTTGCTGCGCCTACAGCTAGAGATTGACCAGATCGATCCAGCCTCTGTTGCGGCCATGGCCGACGACAAGATACGCAGCTTTAACCGCATGCTCAAAGAGCAGCTCAAAACGCTGCAGCAAGAGCACCAAATGGTGCTCCACAGTGTGCGAGGGTCGTACAACGTAGGTTATGGAGCAGTTACGCCTAAAGTTTTAATGGCCTCATTGCGCGCACAGATACAGCGCATGCAGGAGGTGTTGGAAATTTTCAACTACGACTTAGCGGCAGTTCAAGATGACAAAAAACTCAAAAAATGGGTCAAAGCGCAAATCGCGGCTTTAGATGCTGAATACGCGTACTAGTAGATTAAAGTGACAAGCGCGTGATGAGCACACGCACTATGCAAGTTGGCAGCAAGGCTGCAAGCGGTGGCTAGACTTTATGTGTTTCCAATTGCAATACTTGATCGGCGTATGGCCAGTGACATTGAACTGTCACTGAGCTTGCCTACCCTCCACGGTGTGATTCAACCCAACCTGGAGCTACGATGTCTTATCTCACTGACCGCGCCCGCGATGCGCACGCTGCCCGCTACCCTACCGCGCCAACCCGCGACGTGCCGGGCCAAATGTTCGATGATGTCATTCAAAAAATGCCGCTTAACCGCCGCAGTGTGTTGCGCGGTGGCTTTGGTGCGTCGATGGCAGCCATCTTTGGAGCCGCAGGCTTGAGCGCCTGCGGCGGAGGCGGTGGCGGCGACGCTGTTGCCGCTGCGGCAGTAGACGACTTCAGCATAGCGTTCAAGAAAGTCAATCCACTCACCAGCGACGCCGTCGTGGTGCCGCCAGGCTATACCATGGATGTGCTGTTTAGCGCAGGCGATGCGGTAGAGACTGGCTCGGCGGCCTATGCCGGCACACCACTGACCTCGGCTGAGACCGAAAAGTTTGCTGGCGGCCAGCATGATGGGATGCACTTTTTTGAGCTGCCCGGGGTTGACGGCAACAAGCGCGGCCTGCTGGCGATCAACCACGAAGCGCCCGATGCAGCCATTTTGGGAGTAACCAGCCAAGACCCCACCGTATGGACACTTGAGCAAAAGAAAATTGTGCTCTCCAGCGTCGGCGTGTCGGTGATCGAAGTCGAGGAAGTCGCAGGCAAGTGGACGGTGAAGAAAAACTCTGCCTACAACAAGCGCTATACCGGCAACAGCACCTATGCCGTCAGCGGCCCTGCGGCAGCGGCTGTGGGCGCCACCGTGGTGGGCACACTGAACAACTGCGCTAGCGGCGAGACCCCCTGGGGCACCTACCTGACCTGCGAAGAAACCACAGACAACTACCTTGACCCTACCCAAAACCCACTCGGCTACGGCTGGGTGGTAGAGATTGACCCACAAAACCAGCTGGCCGGCATGCCAGTCAAGCGCACCGCACTGGGCCGCTTTGACCACGAAAACACCGCCTACATGCTCGACGCTGCTGGCAATATGGCGCTGTACATGGGTGATGACAGCACGCCAGGCTGCATTTACAAGTTTGTGCCCAGCGCTAAAGTCAGCACTACGAGCCGTGCGGCAAACGCCAATTTGCTTGACGCAGGCACGCTGTATGCGGCCAAGTTCAACGCCGACGGCACGGGCAGCTGGCTGGCGCTGGTGCAAGGGCAAAACGGTTTGGTCGTGGGCGCGAGCGACCCAGGCAATGTGAGCCAAGGCGCGCAAACCCCGGTGACAGTGAATTTTGCCAACCAATCAGACGTGCTGATCAACACCAAAGCCGCTGCACGCATAGCGGGTGCCACTCTGATGGATCGCCCCGAGTGGATTTCGGTGGGCCCTGACCAAAAGATTTACGTCACGCTGACCAACAATGGCAGCCGTACCGTGACCGATGCCGCCAACCCGCGTGCCAACAACTCACACGGCCATATCGTGCGCTGGACTGAGACGGGCAACTCGCCCACAGCCGCCACCTTCAAGTGGGAGCTGTTCTTGCTAGCGGGCGACCAGCGCCTGAGCGCCAGCAACCTCAAGGGCAACATCAACGGTGACACCTTTTCTAGCCCCGATGGCGTGCGCGTAGACCCCAAAGGACGCCTCTGGGTGCAAACCGATGCAAGCACCAGCAGCACCACGACCAACACCTTTGGCAACAACGCCATGTACTACGTGAACCAAACTACCAAAGAATCGACCCGATTTTTGGTGGGGCCTACAGGCTGCGAGATCACAGGCTTAGCCTACACGCCCAGCCTGAAAACATTTTTTATCAACATTCAGCACCCCAGCGGCACATGGCCATCGGCGCTGCAGGGCAACACCTACCCAGCCCGCTCGTCCACCATCGTGGTGCGGCGCACGGACGGCAAGCCTGTAGGCGCTTGAGTTTTTTTAGATGCGGTTTTAAAGTGCGACAATATCGCCATGAACCGCACCGCTGAAGTCACCCGCAACACCAACGAAACCCAAATCACCGTCAAGCTCAACCTTGACGGTACGGGCGTGGCCAACCTGTCTACAGGCATTGGGTTTTTTGACCACATGCTCGACCAAATCGCCCGCCACGGGCTAATCGACCTGGACATCAAGGCCGTAGGCGATCTGCACATCGACGGCCATCACACGGTAGAAGACGTGGGTATCACACTGGGTCAAGCCGTGTTCAAGGCGGTGGGCGACAAAAAAGGCATCAAGCGCTATGGACATGCCTATGTACCGCTGGACGAGGCTTTAAGCCGCGTGGTGATCGACTTTTCTGGCCGTCCGGGCCTGCACATGAATGTGCCTTTCAAATCTGGCATCGTGGGCGAGTTTGACACCCAGTTGGCGTATGAGTTCTTTCAAGGCTTTGTGAACCACGCCCTGGTCACCCTGCACATCGACAACCTGACCGGCGACAACGCCCACCATCAAGCCGAGACCGTGTTCAAAGCCTTCGCACGCGCCGTGCGCATGGCGCTAGAGCTGGACCCGCGCTCTGCGGGTGTGATTCCGTCCACCAAGGGCAGCCTGTAGGCGCCGCTACTCTATTGGAGTGCCTGCTGTATATTTAGAAACAGTGTTTTGGAAGAAAAATTGGCAGTTTTCCGACGTGGATATTGAATAGTTCGCTATTAATATTATAGTAAATAACGGTATTGAATCATCCCATCCAAGCGCTATGCCAGCCTTACACACTCTATTATTATGGCCAGCCAAACCGTTGTAGTTGTTGACTATGGCATGGGCAATTTACGCTCCGTGTCTAACGCAGTCCAAGAAGCCGCCAAGGGCTCTGGCCT
>JANPDG010000274.1:0-17270 GCA_031431335.1 Polaromonas sp.
AGAGCAGCTGCTGCACCAAACCAACTGGAAAGACCTGGACTATTTGCTGGTCGACATGCCGCCGGGCACAGGCGATATTCAGCTGACGCTGAGCCAGCGTGTGCCGCTGACAGGCGCAGTCATCGTCACCACACCGCAAGACATTGCCCTGCTGGATGCCAAAAAAGGCATCAAAATGTTTGAAAAAGTAGGCGTACCTATTTTGGGTATTGTCGAAAATATGGCTGTGCACGTTTGTACAAACTGCGGTCACGTAGAGCATATCTTTGGCGCAGACGGCGGCAAAAAGATGGCTGCCGAGTACAACATGGATTACCTGGGCGCACTGCCGCTCACGATGCAAATCCGAGAGCAATCCGACAGCGGTAAGCCCACTGTGGTGGCTGATCCTGATGGTGAGATAGCCGGTATGTACAAAGCTATCGCACGCCAAATCGCCATCAAAATTGCAGCCAAGGCGAAAGATTTTTCCAGTAAATTTCCGAGCATCAAAATCAGCAAAGACACCTGATCTGCACCTAAGCGCCACGCCATGAACTTGCTAGCCTCGATGCGCTACCTTGTGGCGCTCAATGAACATAAGCACTTTAGCCGCGCAGCGCTGTCGTGCAACATCACCCAGCCTGCGCTGTCCAACGCGCTCAAGGCGCTCGAGGTGGATTTTGGGGTGGTCATCATCAAGCGCGGGCGCACTTACGCGGGCCTCACACCCGAGGGTGAGCGCGTGCTGGCCACAGCGCAGCGCATGCTGCATGAGCACAAGCTGCTGCAGCAAGAGCTATTTAGCCAGCAGCACAAGCCGGTGGGCACGCTGCGCATGGGTGCTGTGCCCACGGCCATGCCTATTTTGGCGCGTTTTGCGGCCACGCTGCAAGCGCGCTACGAAGGCATTACGCCTGTAGTTTTGTCTCTGAGTTCGACCCAGCTAGAAACGGGGCTTGAGAATTTGTCGATTGACTTGGCACTAGGTTACACCGACCGCATGGCCTTGCAAAGCGCTAAGCTCAATGCGTGGCCTCAGTACACAGAGCATTATTTTTTGCTGCGCCGCGCGGCCAAGCCGCACACCAGCGCGCTACAAATAGGTCCGCGCATGCACTGGCGTGAGGCAGCTGCCCTGCCGCTGTGTTTGCTCACCCCCGAGATGCACAACCGCACGATTGTGGACGCTGCTTTCATCACTGCAGGCACTGCTGTGCGGCCGGTGATGGAGACCAACTCTATCCTCACCATGGCGCTTAGCGTCGTGGCTGGCAATGTGTGCAGCATCATGCCCGGGGCTTTGGTGGGCGCGGTGCGGGGCTACCGCGAGCTAGAAGCGCTGCCACTGATCAGCCCGGAGGTGCGCACCTCGATTGGGTTTATGTCGCACGCTGGGGTGCGCACCTCGCGCGCGATGGAAGCTGCGTTAGGCTTAGCCCAAGACGCTGCCTGGCTGCGCGAAGCCGCTGCGCACAGCGGGCTGCTAAGCGTCTAGGGCGCAGTCTTGTGGGCCATCGCTTCGCCTAGGCGAATAGCGCGCCCGGGTTGCCACTCTGGGTTAAATTGCATCGCGCTTTTAGGCCAGAGCATGACCACCGTGGAGCCGAGCAAAAACCGGCCCATTTCATCCCCTTGTTCAAATTGAATATTGCCAGCGCTGTAACCCCACTCGCGCACGTTGCCGCTGCGCGGTGGGTTGACCACGCCGTGCCAGGTGGTGGTCATGCTGCCCACAATGGTGGCACCCACCAGCACATTAATGAAGGGGCCGTAGGGCGTGTCAAACACGCAGACCACGCGCTCGTTGCGGGCAAACAGGCCTGGCACACCACGGGCCGTGGTGGGGTTGACTGAAAACAAATCACCGGGCACATAGACCATGCTGCGCAATGTGCCTGCGCACGGCATGTGGATGCGGTGGTAGTCTTTGGGACTTAAATACAGGCAGGCAAAGTGACCATCTTCAAACTGCGCCGCCAGCGCCTTGTCGCCGCCGACCAAGGCTTGTGTGCTGTAGCTATGGCCCTTGGCCTGAAAAATCTGATCGCGCTCGATGGCGCCAAACTGACTGATCGCCCCATCTACAGGGCAGACCCAATCTGCTGCAGCTAGCGGGCGTGCGTCAGGTTTGAGGGCACGGGTAAAAAACTCATTGAATGTGGCGTAGCTGGCCACATTGGGGTTGGCAGCCTCTTGCATATTAACGCCATAGCGCGCAATAAACCGCTCAATGATGCCCTGCGTGATGGCACCGCCTCGCGCACCGGCTATCGCGCCTGCAAGCATTGTCATGGCCTTTTTAGGCATTAGGTATTGGGGGAGTACGGCTAGGCGGTCAGACACAAGAGGCTCTCAAAGAGGTGGTTCAATCTTTTGATTTTAGCGCTCTGCAGGCGGGCCTAAACGCAGCCACAATACATGCATGGCCGAACCTATTTTTTCTGTGCGAAATTTGCACAAACGCTATGGCAATAACACCGTAGTGAACGATTTGTCGTTTGATATCGCTCCCGGCGAGTGTTTGGGCGTGATTGGCCCTAATGGAGCGGGTAAGACCACCACCATCCGCATGTGTTTGGGTCAAACATCCCCCGACAGCGGCGAGATCCATACCCTGGGGTTGCGCATGCCGCAGGACGCGCGCGCGATCAAGGCGCGCTTGGGCGTGGTCAGTCAGTTTGACACGTTAGACCCCGACTTCAGTTTGGAAGAAAACATCCTCGTCTATGGCCGTTACTTTGGTATGACTACCGCGCAGATCACACCGCGCATCCCCAGCCTGCTGGAGTTTGCCTCGCTCAGCCACAAAGCCAAGGCCAAGCCCGGCGAGCTGTCTGGCGGTATGAAGCGCCGCCTCAGCTTGGCGCGCGCGCTGGTCAACGACCCCGACCTGCTGCTGCTCGACGAGCCAACGACCGGCCTGGACCCGCAAGCGCGCCACCTGATGTGGGAGCGGCTGCAGGTGCTGCTGCAGCAAGGCAAATCTATTTTGCTGACTACCCACTTCATGGACGAGGCAGAGCGCTTGTGTTCACGCCTGTTGGTCATTGACCATGGCAAAAAAATAGCCGAAGGCAAACCGCGTGATCTGATCCGCGAGCATCTGGAGCCAGATGTGGTGGAAGTGTTTGGCCACCAAGGCGGCGGTAAAGACAATATGCCCAGCGCTGTCGAACTGCAGGCAAGCCCATTGGCGCAACACGCTGCGCGGGTAGAAGTGAGCGGCGAGACCGTGTTTTTTTACACACGCGATGCAACTGCGCTGCTGCAAGCCTTGCACGCGTATCCGCAGCTGCGCACCTTGCACCGCCCAGCCAATCTGGAAGATTTGTTTTTAAAGCTCACGGGTCGCCAGATTCGCGAAGAAGGTTAAGCGTATGACTGCGACAGTGCCCACCCCTTTACCTTCTATACCTGCGGACATACCGTCTTTGTGGCGCGCACCCTCAATCACTTGGCGTTGGTGGCCAGTGTTTTTGCGCAATTTTCTGGTCTGGAAAAAGCTCTTTTGGCCTAGCTTGGTAGGCAACACGGCTGATCCGTTGATCGGTCTGGTTGCCTTTGGCTACGGCTTGGGCACGATGATTGGCCAGGTGCAATATGGCGGCCAGCTAGTGCCTTATATTTTGTTTGTGGCCAGTGGCTATATTTGCACCAGCGCAATGAACGCGGCCAGCTTTGAGGCGCTGTACTCTGCGTTTTCGCGCATGCAGATGCAAAAAACCTGGGAAGGCATCATGAATGCGCCTGTCGGGCTAGATGATGTGGTGCTGGCCGAAATACTCTGGGCGGCTTACAAGTCGCTGTTTACGGTGACTGCCGTCATGGTGGTGTTGGTGCTGCTGGGCATCAGCCAGTCGTGGGCTTTGCTGCTGGCTTTGCCAGTGCTGGTGCTGGTGGGCATCACGTTTGGCTGTATTGCCATGATCATGACGGCGCTGGCCAAAGGCTATGACTTTTTCACCTACTACTTCACTTTGTTTCTCACGCCCATGATGTTTTTATCGGGTGTGTTTTTTCCTCGTGAACAATTGCCGCTCTGGGTGCAGGCCATTGTTCAGTGGCTGCCGTTGGCACTGGCGGTGGATGTTGTACGGCCTTTGTTTATGGGGCAAATGCCTGCGGCCCCGTGGGGCCATTTAGCCGCGTTAGTGCTGATAGCGGCGGTGTCGTTTTGGGTTGCAATGGCTTTGCTGCGCAAGCGGTTCAGGGCTTGATTCGTGCGTCTTTCTATTGTGATTTTGGAAGAAAAATAAGCACTTTTCCGACGTGGATATTCAATAGTTTGCTATATAAATCATAGTAATTTTAAGCAAATGCATTCAACCCGTCAACCGCTTGAAACATCGACTGGCGTGCTTGCGACACGATCTGCGCTTTCCAGTCGTCGGCATCGCAATAAAAGGCATCCATGATCTGCTGCTTGATCTGGGCGCGCTGAGCCACTGGTGCCTCGGGGTGCAAGTGCAGCCAGTGGTCGGCGCGCAGGGCGTCGATCACATCGTTGACGGGCACCGTGCCATATTCCATCGCAATGGCCGTGTACTCAGCCTGCGGGCACTCTTGGTAGACCGACTGCCACATGAGTCCCGTTAAAAACGCTGAGGTAGACGAGCCGTCGTAAATGCTGGTCACTGGTGTCTCGCCACTGGGGTTGCTTGCGTTGCCCCACCATGCTTGCGCGCGCGCGTAAGCAGCTTTGTCGTCTTTGCAGGCGAATATGCGTTCGCCCAGCCCGCGCGGGCCCAGGCCCGTGTGCAGGTCAATCCAAGCCAGTTTTTGGCACTGGGCCGCATACTGGCGCAGCACGGCGCGCAGCGTAGTGTTGCTCCAAGTGGGCGCAACGCCGCCATAAAACAAGCCGTCTGTATGGCTGTGCTGGCCACGTGTGACGGCGCTTTGTAGCACTTCCATACCGTGCTGGGCGACAAATGCTGCGGTGCGCTGTAGGTTGTCAGTATTGGGTGGCCAGTGGGCAGGCAGTAGCAAGTCGTGCAGCTCGGCGTAGGGCGCATTCACGGGCAGGCTTTGGCTGAAGTCTTGAAAGTTGCGGTTCAGATCGACATTTTCTTGCGTGACGCGGCGCTGGTGGGAGAAACCATGCGGGTTGAGCGCGTGAATGTACAGCACCGCCACGCCTGCTGCGTGGGCTTTGGCGCGCCATTCGTCGTCGTGCAGGGCAAACACCTGCACGCCGCTGCCGCAATAGCCCTCTACGCCGTGACAGGCGCTGCTCAGGATCAGCAGCTTCGTGGCGTTCGGCGCGCCATCTAACGCGACGTCCATGGCCAACACCTCACCGTCACGGCCAGGCAAGGGGTGGTTAAACGACGCAATAGCCAAGCCCTGCGTAGCGGTAGCATCTAAAAACTTGCTGCGCGCCTGGGCGTAGCTGCTAGAGAAGGCTTGTGGAATGTGCATCATGCTTTAGCCAACCAGCTTTCAGTTAAACGCACCCAGTAGGTTGCGCCCAGAGGGATCAGGTCGTCATTAAAGTCGTAGCTGGGGTTGTGCAGCATGCACGGCCCGCCGCCGTGGCCCATCTCACGGTGGCTGCCGTCACCGTTGGCGATAAACACATAGCAGCCGGGCTTGGCCTGCAGCATGTAGGCAAAGTCTTCGGCGCCCATAGTGGGCTCCTGGGTGATCACATTGGTTGCGCCCACGATATCGTTCATCACTTGGCGGGCAAACTCTGCCTCGGGCGCACTGTTGATAGTGGGCGGGTAGTTGCGCACAAACTCAAAGTCGCAGGTAGCGCCATAGCTCTCGCACAGGCCTACGGTCATCTCGCGCATACGCTTCTCGATCATGTCCAGCACCTCTACGCTGAAGGTGCGCACTGTGCCTTGCATCTCGCAGCTGTTGGGAATGACATTGGTGGCTTCGCCTGCGTGCACCATGGTCACGCTGATCACGCCTGCATCCACTGGCTTTTTATTGCGGCTGATGATGGTCTGAAACGCCTGCACCAAAGCCGCTGCCACGGGAATAGGGTCTACGCTGTTGTGCGGCAGCGCAGCATGGCCACCTTTGCCGTGAATGGTGATTTTGAATTCGTTACTCGATGCCATCACCGGCCCGGGGCTGACCGCAAATTTGCCAATCTCGGTGCCCGGCCAGTTGTGCATGCCAAACACGGCCTCCATCGGAAACTGCTCAAACAGGCCGTCCTTGATCATCTCACGCGCACCGCCGCCGCCCTCTTCGGCAGGTTGAAATATCAAATACACCGTGCCGTCAAAATTGCGATGTTTGGCAAAGTGCTGCGCTGCCGCCAACAGCATGGCGGTGTGACCGTCGTGGCCGCAGGCGTGCATCTTGTTGGCGTGTTTTGAGGCATGGGCGAATGTGTTGAATTCTTGCATTGGCAGCGCGTCCATATCGGCGCGCAGGCCAATGGCTTTAGTTGACGTGCCCGCCTTCACAATACCCACCACGCCGGTGGTGCCCATGCCCCGGTGGATAGGAATGCCCCACTCAGTCAGCTTGCTGGCCACCACATCGGCAGTCCGCACTTCTTCATAGCACAGCTCAGGGTGGGCGTGGATGTCGCGGCGAATCGCAGCAATGCTGGCGGCTTGGGTGACGATGGAATCAATAACTTTCATACACTTTGCTCCTGCTTGGCTTAAGAGCATTAGTCTATCGGTTTCCTTAACCCCACAGTATGGAGTGTCACCCTTATCAGGGCAGCGCTTAAATTCCGGCAGGCTTGCGAAACTGGCTGGCGCGGTCAACTGGCTTGAGCACTATGGTTTTGAGGTCTGCGCCTTGCAGTACGGTGAGTGTGACCTCGGCGTCGGGTGCAGGCCGATCCCATAGTTTTTTGTAAAAGGCTTCTAGCGTTGTCACCTTGGCGTCGTCTACGGCCAGCACCACGTCGCCAGCTTGCAGGCCGGCAGATTGTGCGGGGCTCTCTTGGTTCACCCGCACTATCTGCACTCTGCCGCCTTGCTCGCTGGACGTCAGGCCCAGCCACGGGCGTTTGGACATTTTGCTGCTGCCTGTCTCAGTCAACTCTGTCATGATAGGCTTGAGCAGATCAATCGGTACAAACATATTGCCCGCAAGCCGCGCGTTATCGCCCATGGCGTTCATCACCAGCAGGCTACCGATGCCCACCAGTTCTCCGCGCTGGTTAAACAGTGGCGCGCCCGAGTGGTTGTCAACAGGTGGGCTGGTAAACAAAGCCGTCTCAATGTGGTATTCCCAGTAGCCCGAAAAAGCGCGCTTGCTCACCAACTGCGTCATATTTACATCCGGGCTCATCGACGGTTGCGCTCCCGTGCTGGCTATGAATGAGTCGCCCGCTTTGCTGTTGCTGCTGCTGCCCAAGGTGACTGGGGTGATGCCGCGCAACGGCACCAAAGGGCGAATCAGGCCAAAGCCTGTGGCCAGGTCGTAGGCCACCACACGCGCAGGCACCGATTTTTTGTCCTGCGTGGTGATTTGAATCGTGTCTGCCTCTAGCAGCAGATAGCCAATGGTGAGCACCAAACCATCTTGTCCAATGACCACGCCGGATCCTTCTCGGCGCGGCCCCAGAGTGGCAGCTGAGCGCGCGCCCTCGGCGGCTACCACTTGCACCCCCACCACCGCTTGGTTGGCCCGGGTCAGAGCGTCGATGGTTTGTTGTGCTGTAGGTGAAACGGCAGAGGGGGCGGTCGCAGCCCAAGTCATGTGAGCAGGCGCCGCCGCTAGAGTTAGCGCGGCCGACAGCGCGGCTCGCGTTGCGAGTGCCGAGCAGTTAAAAAACGGCATAGATAGAGCGTGCATAGTCTTTTCTCCGAGGCGAATCGTTATCGTGCACTTATTTAATGACCCTTGCAAGCCATAGATCTGCACTTCACGCAGGGAGCTTGAATTTACGCAGCTGCTTAATTCACTGAGGTGTTTTACCTCACGCAAGCTGCGGCCAAACCCTTCGCAGTCAAAGGGTTTGGCTTAAATACAACCACTTACGTATCTAAGCGTTTCGCTATTTGCAAGCGCATTAAGTTAGTGCGCGCACACTATATGGATTGAATAGCTGATTTTGGTAGAATAAGCGTGTTAGTAATAGAGATTTCAGACATAAGGCGGGCCCTAAAATCCACGATGTGAGACACCCACAGGCTGTCCACCGTTGATCCACAGCTCACCCACAACAAGCCCTCAGGCTTATCCACATAAATGTGGATAAGTTGTGTATAAAATCCTGTTGCTAGGCGGCAACGACTAAAATTTCATTATTTTGGACGTGTGCACGACGCGCTTTTTGCCTACAATGAAAGTCCAACTATCGCAGTTGCCAAAGATTGTTGGTTTCTGGGCGCGTCACATTAAAGGACGCGCCCTTTTTTCTTGTGCAATCCATTTACAAAGTGACAACACCTTGTAGATCAAGCACTTATTGAATTTGTTTAAGAACTTTGTTGATGAACCACATTCGTAATTTTTCGATCATTGCGCACATCGATCATGGCAAATCTACGCTCGCAGACAGACTGATTTCGCGCTGCGGTGGTTTAGAGGAGCGCGACATGAGCGCTCAGGTGCTCGACTCGATGGACATCGAGAAAGAGCGTGGGATAACTATCAAAGCACAGACTGCTGCGCTTCAATACAAAGCGCGTGACGGCAAGACCTACAACCTTAATTTGATCGACACACCGGGCCATGTGGACTTTAGTTATGAAGTCTCGCGCAGCTTGTCAGCATGCGAGGGCGCGCTACTGGTGGTAGACGCATCCCAAGGGGTTGAAGCGCAAACCGTAGCCAACTGCTACACCGCACTCGACCTGGGTGTTGAAGTGATGTCGGTGCTCAACAAAATGGATTTGGCCAGCGCCGACCCTGAGGCTGCGCGCAAAGAGATTGAAGACGTGATCGGCATCGATGCGAGCGATGCCATTCCATGCTCTGCCAAAACTGGCATGGGCCTGGAAGAAATTTTAGAAGCCATAGTGGCCAAGGTGCCCGCTCCGCGCGGTAACCCCGACGGCCCGCTGCGCGCAATGATTGTGGACAGCTGGTTTGACACCTATGTCGGCGTGGTGATGTTGGTGCGCGTGGTGGACGGCCGCTTGTCCAAGGGCGACCGCTTTAAGCTGATGGCCAACGACCTACAGTACAACGCGGACAGCGTGGGGGTGTTCACACCTGCCAACGAACCGCGCCAATCGCTAGAAGCGGGCGAAGTGGGCTACATCATTGCGGGTATCAAAGAACTCAACGCCGCCAAAGTGGGTGACACGGTAACCCGCGTGGTGGCAGGTACGGGCGGGGCGGCAGCCACAGCCACAGTGCCGCTGCCCGGTTTTAAAGAAATTCAACCCCAGGTGTTTGCGGGCCTGTACCCGACAGAGTCCAATCAATATGACGCGCTGCGCGACGCACTCACTAAGCTGCAACTCAACGACAGTTCGCTGCGCTTTGAGCCCGAGGTCAGTCAAGCGCTCGGCTTTGGCTTTCGCTGCGGCTTCTTGGGCCTGCTGCATATGGAGATTGTGCAAGAGCGCCTAGAGCGTGAGTTTGACCAAGATCTGATCACCACCGCGCCCAGCGTGGTTTACGAAGTGCTGACTGGCGGCAAAGAGCCACAAACTATCATGGTCGAAAACCCGTCCAAGATGCCCGAGGTCAGCGCGATAGCCGAAATCCGCGAGCCGATCGTTACCGTGCACTTGTACATGCCGCAAGAATATGTCGGCGCGGTGATGACGCTGGCTAATCAAAAGCGCGGTGTGCAGATGAACATGGCCTACAAAGGCCGCCAAGTGGTGTTGACCTACGAAATGCCGCTGGGCGAGATCGTGCTCGACTTTTTTGACAAGCTCAAGTCAGTCAGCCGTGGCTACGCATCAATGGACTATGAGTTCAAAGAATACCGAGCCTCTGACGTGGTGAAGGTTGATATTTTGCTCAACGGCGAAAAGGTCGACGCGCTGTCCATCATCGTGCACCGCGCCCAGTCCATCTACCGCAGCCGCGCCGTGGTGGCGAAAATGCGCGAGATTATCAGCCGCCAAATGTATGACGTGGCGATCCAAGCGGCCATTGGCGCCAACATCATCGCCCGTGAGACAATTAAAGCCTTGCGCAAAAACGTGCTGGCCAAATGCTACGGCGGCGACATTACCCGCAAGAAGAAGCTCTTGGAGAAACAAAAGGCCGGTAAAAAGCGCATGAAGCAGATCGGCAGTGTAGAAGTGCCGCAAGAGGCGTTTTTAGCGATCCTGCAGGTTGAAGACTAAGCGCTTGTATAAAGCCCTTACACTGGGCCAATACTAATATAGGGTGAAGAATTGATGTTGAACTTGATGCCCGCGCTGACTGGCGCGGTTTTGGCGGCGTTTGTAGGCTATGCGGCTGCGTGGTACTTTGGCAAGGTAGACGGCAATTTTTCATTGCTGCTCTTCATGGCCGTAGTGGTGACCGGTATTTACTGGCTGTCCGAGCGCTTCTACTTTCTGCCCGGCCGCGTTAAAGCCGCAGCCGAACTGGCCGCTAACAGCACTGCACGCCAAGCCGAGCTGGCCAAAATGGGCATTGCTAAAACTGAAGTCCACGGTCAAGAGATGAATGAGGCCCAAGGCAAGCTGCTGATGCAGCCATGGTGGCTGGACTGGACCGCAGGCTTGTTCCCAGTGATCATCATCGTATTTTTGCTGCGTTCATTCTTATTTGAGCCCTTCAAAATCCCGTCTGGCTCGATGATCCCCACCCTCTGGGTGGGCGACTTAATTCTGGTCAATAAATTCACCTACGGCGTGCGCCTGCCTGTGATCAACACCAAAGTCATCCAGGTGAATAACCCGCAGCGCGGCGATGTGATGGTGTTTCGCTACCCGCCCCAGCCTAATTTTGACTACATCAAGCGCGTGATTGGCGTGCCGGGCGACGAGGTGAGCTATTTGAACAAAAAACTCACCATTAACGGTAAGCCTTTGTCCAAAGACGTGCTCCCTGACTTTTTAGAAGAAGACACCCTGCGCTATAGCAAACAGTTTGAAGAAGCGGTGATGTCAGACAAGGGCGAAGTCAAGCACAGGCTGCTTAACGACGAAAACCGGCCAGCGTTCATTCCCGGTGCCGAGGACTTTCCTAATAAGCAAAACTGCCTCTACAGCGCCGAAGGCGTGGTGTGTAAGGTGCCTGAAGGCCATTACTTTATGATGGGCGATAACCGCGATAATTCACTCGATTCCCGCTACTGGGGCTTTGTTCCTGACAAAAATATTGTCGGTAGGGCCTTTTTTGTGTGGATGAATTTTGGTAACCTTAAGCGCATTGGCGCATTTCAATAATCTTGGGAGACATCGTATGAAGTCTGTGACTCTGAAATCTAAGCAACGCGGCATTTCGTTTTTTGGCCTCGTGTTTGTGGGCGCCACTCTGGCATTCTTGGGTGTCATCGGAGCGCAGGTAGCGCCCACGCTGATTGAATACCAAGCCATCAACAAAGCCGCTAAAAAATCCGCTGCCGAAGGCAGTACGCCTGCTGATGTGCGCCGCATATTTGAAAGTGCAGCCGCGATTGACGACTTCAAAGCCGTCACTGGAAAAGACCTTGATGTGGGCAAAGAAGGCGACAAAGTCACCGTGAAGTTTGCATATAACAAAGAAATTCACTTGGGCGGCCCCGCCTACCTGCTGCTCAAGTACTCTGGCGGCTCGGTTAAATAGTTGCCTGGCATTTAAAGCGAATCGCTTGGACAGCACTGCCCCTTTATCCCATGCCGCGCTCCAGCAGCGCATAGCGCACCAGTTTAAAAACGGTGCCCTGCTGGCCCGCGCGCTCACGCACCGCAGCTTTTGCAGCGACCACAACGAGCGTCTAGAATTTTTAGGCGACTCGGTGCTCAACTTGGCCGTCTCAGGCATGCTCTACCAAGCGCTAGAAACCTTGCCTGAAGGCGAGCTCTCCCGCGTGCGTGCTAACCTGGTTAAGCAAGACACTTTGCATGAGCTGGCTGTGGAGATGGGCCTGACCGGGCTGGTGCGCTTGGGTGAGGGCGAGCTGCGCTCAGGCGGACAAAAGCGCCCATCCATTTTGGCTGATGCCCTGGAGGCGCTCATCGGTGCGGTGTATATCGATGCAGGCTTTGAAGTGGCGGCAGCCTTGGTGCGCCGTTTGTTTGAAAAAGTGCAAATCAATCCGCAAATGCAGGCTGCTGCCAAAGACCCGAAAACAGAGCTGCAAGAATGGCTGCAAGGCCGCAAAATGAACCTGCCTGCCTACACCGTGGTGGGCACGACAGGTGCGGCGCACAAACAAACCTTTGAGGTCGAATGCGTGATCATTGAGCTGGGCCGCAGCGAACGCGGCTTAGGTGGCTCGCGCCGCGCAGCCGAGCAAGCAGCTGCGACTGCCCTGCTGGTAAGCCTGCGCAAGGCCTCCTGACACTTGCATACTAGATTTCTATCGCCCTACGCGGGGTGAACGGTGCATACTGAGTGCGCGCGACCAACCGATTTGATTTTTACCCATTTACTTTCTAAGCTCCACGCTATGGCATCTACTACACCTTCTTCTCCTTCTGCTCCCAAGTCGGTTGCCAAGCCTAAAACTGCGCCTGCCAAAAAGCCAGTCAAGGCCGCACCTTGCGTTGATCGAGTCGCCCCTGTCCCCGCGCCTGACAATTCGCTGCTCGAAGATTTTTTCAAAAAAACCAAAACTCCTGATGCCAACTCAGCCGTTGCTGACAGCGCGGCCCCTAGCCAAGGCCCCCAGCGCTGCGGCCTGATTGCGATCGTCGGCAAGCCTAACGTCGGCAAGTCCACATTGCTCAACGCCTTGGTAGGCCAAAAAATCTCTATCACCTCGCGCAAAGCCCAAACCACACGCCACCGCATTTTGGGCATTCGCACCCAAGGCACGGCGCAGTGCGTGTTTGCCGACACACCAGGGTTTCAAACCATTCACAGCAACGCACTGAATAAGTCGCTCAACAAAACTGTCAGCGGCACGGTCAGCGGTGTCGACCTGGTGCTGCTGGTGGTGGAGGCGGGCAGCTTTCGGCCTGCAGACGAGAAGGTGCTCAAGCTCTTGGCATCCAATGCCAAAGTGATTTTGATTGCCAATAAATACGACACCTACCACCGCCGCGCTGATGTAGCGCCTTGGCTGCAAGAGATGCAGGCCCAGTACAACTACGCCGAAATCATCCCCATGTCGGCCAAAAATGCCAAAGACATTGAGCGCCTGCTGGCGGTGTGCGAAAGATATCTGCCCGAGCAGCCGTGGATCTACGCCGAAGACGAGCTGACCGACCGCAGCGAGAAGTTTATGGCCGCTGAGATGGTGCGCGAAAAGCTGTTTCGCCTCACAGGCGACGAGCTGCCTTACACCAGCACCGTAGTGATTGACCAGTTTAGCGAGGAGCCTGGCAAAACCGCCAAGCGCCTCGTGCGCATTGCCGCCTCCATCGTAGTGGAGCGCGATGGCCACAAAGCCATGGTTATAGGCGAGGGTGGCGAACGCTTAAAGCGCATCGGCATGGAAGCGCGTATTGAGCTAGAAAAGCTGATGGACGCCAAAGTGTTTTTGGAGCTGTGGGTCAAAGTCAAGAGCGGTTGGGCTGACAACGCAGTGCATTTAAAGTCGTATGGCTACGAATAAGCTGCGCATATTCAAATACCCAGTTTAGTGAAGTTTTTAAGCAGTTTTCCGACGTGGATATTCAATAGTTTGCTATGAAAAAAATAGTAAATGAACCTGCATTTGTGCTGCACCGCTACGACTGGAGCGAGTCGTCGCTGATCTTAGAAGTGTTTACCAAGCACTACGGTCGCATCGCGCTGGTGGCCAAAGGCGTCAAGCGGCCTAGCTCGCAGTTTCGCCCTATCTTGCTGCCGCTGCAGCCACTGCACATTGCCTTTGGTGGCGACGCCGAGGTGCAAACCTTAAAAGGCGCTGAGTGGATGGGCGGCCTGACCATGCCCAGCGGCGACGCGCTGCTCTCAGGCTACTACGTTAACGAGCTTGTGCTCAAGCTGCTAGCGCGCGACGACCCGCATGAAGCGCTGTTTGACGCTTATGCTGCTGTAACCCAGCTGCTGCGCGAGCCCACGCTGGCCGACAGCGCGCTGCGTGCCTTTGAGCTGCTGGTGCTGCGCGAGATTGGTCTGCTGCCCTCACTGGACGTGGCGAGCCTCACACTGCAGTCGCTTGACACCAGCACCGCCTACACCCTGCTGCCCGAAGCCGGCCTGCGGGCCGTGCGCGCAGACGACACTGACGAGCGCGCCGCGCTGCCCGCCGTTGCCTGGCTGGCCCTGCAAACCGCGCTGCACGACGCTGCCCCGCTGCACGCCCTGCGCGGCGTGTGCGCAGCCCTGAGCGCGCCCGACAAATCCTCACTCAAAACCCAATTGCGCAGCTTGCTACACTACCACTGCGGCGGCAAAACACTGCGCACCCGCCAAATGATGATGGATGTTCAAGCTCTTTAACCCCTTGCGCACCAAGAGCACATTTACAGCGCACCCACATTGCACACTTAGCCGGATTCACACCATGCCCGCACCTATTCGCACTGCCTTGTCCGTCAACGTTAACAAAGTAGCCTTGGTGCGCAACACCCGCCACTTGGCCATTCCCAGCGTCACCCGCGCCGCCGAGCTGTGCCTCAAGGCAGGGGCAGCAGGCATCACCGTGCACCCGCGCCCTGATGAGCGCCATATCCGCAAACAAGACGTGTTTGACATCGCCGAGCTCATGCGGCTGTGGCCCGCGCGCGAGTACAACATCGAAGGCAATCCGTTTCACAACCTGATGGACTTCATCCGCGACCTGTGCGCGCAAGGCATGAAGCCGCACCAGGCTACTTTTGTGCCCGACAGCTCGGAGCAGTCCACCAGCGATCACGGCTGGGTTTTTCCGCAGGATGCCGCGGCGCTGCAGCCACTGATCGAAGAGTGCCACACCCTTGGCGTGCGCGTGAGCCTGTTTATGGACCCACTGCCCGTGCAAATGGCTGCGGCCAAAGCAGTGGGCGCTGACCGTGTTGAGCTGTATACCGAAACCTGGGCCAGCGCCTTTGGCACGCCGCGTGCTGCGCAAGTGCTGGCAGGCTTTACAGCCACGGCAGTTGCCGCCCAAGCCGCCGGTCTGGGCATTAACGCAGGGCACGACTTGAACCGCAACAACCTCAGCGAGTTTTTAAAAGCCGTGCCCGGTGTGCAAGAGGTGTCGATTGGCCACGCATTCGTTGCCGATGCACTGGAGATGGGCTACGCAGCCACAGTAGCCGCCTACCAGCAGTGCATAGATGCAGCTTTCGATTCAGTCTGAGCGAAAGGATGATTTACGGCATAGGCACCGACGTCTGCGACCTGCGCCGCATCCGCGCCAGCCTAGAGCGCCACGGCGAGCGCTTTGCGCAAAAGATTTTGAGCGATGCAGAGATGACCGTCTGGCGTCAACGCAGCGCCCGCTGGCCCGAGCGCGGCCTACGCTACCTAGCCACCCGTTTTAGCGCCAAAGAGTCGTTTAGCAAAGCCATAGGCCTTGGCATGCGCATGCCCATGACGTGGCGGCATTGCGAAGTGCTGAATGTAGAAGGCGGAAAACCCGTCGTCACGCTGCACGGCGAGCTGAAAACGTGGTTTGAAGCGCAGGGGCTGACGGCGCATATCACCGTAACAGATGAAACTGATTACGCGGCTAGTTTTTGTGTTGTGGAGAAACTGTAGTTTCCTCAATAGCTGACTTGAAGAGTTCGCGCGCAGGTGGTTGGCTAGCAGCAGGTGAAGAAGTTGCGCTGCAAAATTTCTCCGCAAACACGCGCCCAGTTTATGTAGCCATCATTCCCTAACACCGCGCCTTGCTACAAAATTTTCATCACAACCACGTTCACCTACTGCTGAGCTGGCTTGGTTGAGCTTAGCCTCTTACTCCATCCCATTTTTTGGAAAAAGAAAACTTAATTGCGTTTATCTAAGCCTATGGCAATGAGTGTGTCACTTTTAGTTAACCTGATTAAACTTAATACTAGGTATTTTTGATGGCTGCAATAAATGCTTTTCGTGCAGTGGCAACTGACTTAAAGCTGGGCAATGACATTTTGAACATACTCTCCATGGGCATCGAGCGAAATGATCCAGATCGTGCATGGTAAATTCCGATGTCAGAAAATTTGAAGTCATCATGCTTTTCATCATAAAGGAGAGCGTAGCTCATTATCTGACGCAGGTGGTCGATAGTTAATGGCTTTGTTGTTGTTTTAATATCAGTTAACACAAACCTATTCCTGCTCTGAATAATACAGTCAAAGTCTGCACCATGAACTAATACGGAATTTTCTAACGTTCGATTAGATGCAACAATTTTGGCTAAGAAGAGTTCACTTTTTGGATCTTCGATTCCTTTTGCAAACAGCTGAAGCAGATTTGAAATATCGTTAGCATAAAACTCCCCGCCGAGACTCTCAAAATATTCATTGAATAAATATTTTGTTGTCTTTTCTTTAAGACTTTTCCCTTCGGACTTTTTTATTATTTCCTTTTTTTCCATCTTAAGAGGCTCTAGGAACAACCGCGGCAGCATATTTGATCGATAAAAATTATCCATTAGTGTTAGCGCTGTCGCCGAGTAGATAGCTTTGTAATCCGACGCAATAATGCCATTTAGATTTTGTTTTCCGATCTTGAGTAAATTTTCTAAATGCGGGACAGCGGCCTGACTAGCAAGTTCTGGAATTAGGTCTGCGCGGGCTAGTGCTTTTGCCGCAATAGTGTTGTCAAATTGAAGCGTATTCCCGTTCGCTGTGTATCTAATTAAGTAATCTGTCGTCGTACCTATTATGGCTTGTACAGCAGTCGATGATGGTGTGAATTGGAGCGGCTGTATCAGCGTAGAGCTTTGTAATAAAGCAAGGCAATTTCTTGCCCCATCCTTGTTTTCAAACTCAGTAAAAAATTGACGAACTGGGCTATCTTTATCTCTAAGCTGGCTGGTTAACGACATATAATTTCTACTTGATTAATTACCTAAGATTCAAAATAATACTGGCTGAAGATTAGTGCATTCGCTAACGTTAATTGAAGGTTTAAATCTAATAAACTCAGATTTAAACCTTCAAATCTCAGCAAAGTTATTAATCTTCACCGACCCCTCCGGGAAGCGCGCCACTATATCCAGCTGGCCGCCCATGGCCTCGATGTGGCTGCGCAGGGTGGACAAATACATGTCGGTGCGTTTTTCTATTTTGGCGATGGATGGCTGTTGTACATGCAGTACATCAGCTAGCATTTTTTGTGACAAGCCTCGTGCTTGGCGTAGCTCGTTCAGCGGCATTTCT
>JANPDG010000275.1:0-6930 GCA_031431335.1 Polaromonas sp.
TGAGCAAACGGCCCTTGGCCACGCAGCGTTTAACCCTGTGCACCAGTGGGCCGCCAACACCGCCAAGCTGGGCTCTGACAACCCACTGCGCTTTATTGCCGAGGCAGGCCACGACGCTGCCCGCCAATTCGGCACCTTAAAACCTCGCGTTGACTACGACACCTGGACCCTGCGCGCCGTCGAGCAAGCGCTGTCCAAAGTGCAAACCAGCATGCAAGGCGGCATGGCTGTGCTGGCCACCATCGGTTCTACCGCGCCCTTCGTCGGTCTGTTTGGCACAGTGTGGGCCATCTACACGGCATTGGTCAAAATTGGCGCATCAGGCCAAGCGTCGATTGACCGCGTGGCAGGGCCCGTGGGTGAGGCGCTCATCATGACCGCCATTGGTCTGGCCGTGGCGGTGCCTGCGGTGTTTGGCTACAACTGGCTGTTGCGCAAAAACAAGCTGGCGCTAGAGTCGGTGCGCAGCTACTGCGCCAAGCTGCATATGGTGCTCTTGTCCAGCACCCTCACGGCTGACAGCAAGTCCAGCGACGCACCGAAAGCTTAAAACCATGGGCATGTATACGGCCAACGATGGCGCAGGTCACGAAGACGGCTGGATGGCCGAGATCAACACGACACCTTTAGTAGACGTGATGCTGGTGCTGTTGATTATTTTTTTGCTCACTATCCCCGTGGTCAGCGCCACGGTCAACCTCAACTTACCGATCGAAACTGCCCAGCAGCGCGACACCAGTGGCGACTATGTGGTTATCAGTGTAGACCGCGTGGGCAACTTGTATTTCAACGAGGTGTTTGCTACCGACTTGCAAACCTTGTCCAGTTACCTGGGCCAAGTCGCTGGTCGCAGCCCCCAGCCCGAGCTGCACATCCGCGCCGATGCCAACGCGCCGTATGCTTATGTAGGCCAAATCATCGATACTGCACAAGGTTATGGTTTTGCCAAAGTTGGGTTGATCACCGAGCCTGTGCAAGAAGCTCAACTCAGGGCCAAGCCATGAAGCTCTACAGCCAACATTTATCCCCTCAGCTTGGTGGCCAAGAGGCCGAGCCCAGCCCGATGATCGAGATGAACACTACGCCGCTCATTGATGTGATGCTGGTGCTCATCGTTATGCTCATCATCACCATTCCTGTGCAGCTGCACTCGGTCAATTTAGACTTGCCGTCCGCCCAAACATCGGCTGTAGTGCCAGATGTAGTGGTGCTGCAGATGGACGCCGCAGGCTACCTGCGTTGGGGCACTGAGGCCGTGGCCGACATAGCCACGCTTAACGCCAAAGTGTCCACCGCTGCCGCCATGCCAGTGCAGCCCGAGATTCACCTGCGCCCGTCCGCTGATACGCCGTATGCGTATGTGGCGGCGTTTTTGGCTATGGCGCAGAAGGCGGGTTTGACTAAGGTGGGGGTGGTGAATTGATGCGCTGCTAGGCATATTTCGCATCTGTGCATTTGCTGAGCTCGCCCTGGCGCTTGGTGTGGACGGCTACGCGGCTGTCCCCCGGCCTGCGGCCTCCTCCTTGATGCCGCTTCGCCGTCCACGCCAAGTGCCAGGGCTGCGGACTGGCTTGATGAGGATCATGCGGTGATTGCCAGCCACTTCGCAAGATCAGGCCGATGGTGTACTCAGCGCAGCGGCATCAAGGAGCAACTGTGTTCCAAGTCAAGCTGTTTTTAAGTGATTTCAATGTTTGGTCTCCTGTGCATAAGTGGGGCTCCAAGGTTTACCAGAACGTACGATGGCGTTCATGATGGTCAGCAGTTTATGCATACACGCCACCAGTGCCACTTTAGGCGCTTTACCTCTGGCAATCAGCTGTTGGTAGAACGCTTTGATCACGGGTTCGTGCCGCGCAGCACTCAAGGCTGCCATGTACAGCGCCGCGCGCAGCGGGGCCCTGCCGCCCCAAGTGACCCGCTTGCCTTTGAATTTGCCGCTGTCGCAGTTCAAAGGAGCCACGCCTACCAGCTTGCTGATCTGGCGCTGCGTCAATTGTCCCAGCTCGGGCAATTGCGCCATCAATGCTGCCTTGGTGCCCACAGCGACCCCCTTGATGCCTGCAAGCAGCTTTAGCGTAGGGGCAAAGTGCTGATCCAGATTGCGTGCGATGTCTTTGTCGATCCGCACAATCTCGCTGTGCAGCAGTTGGATGACCGCGTTGATGCTGTTGCGTTGCGCCAAATGCGCACCAGCCAATCGATTACCCTCAGCCACCCGCATGACCACCAGCTGGCTGCGCCGCACCACCAGCGCCTGCAGCAGCACTTGCTGCGCGCTGGGCAGCTTGAACAGCATGCGCTGAAAGCGTGCATCGCCGTGCAGGGTGCGCGCAAAGTGCGACAGCACCTTGGCATCGAGCGCGTCGGTCTTGGCCAGGTAGCCCATCGATTTGGCGAAATCATGCGCTTGGCGGGGGTTGATCACGATCACGGCCAAGTCGCTCAGACACAGGGCTAGAGCGCAGGCTCGCTCCAGCCCGCCGGTGGCCTCCAGCAAGACGACCCCGATGGGGCGGCCGCAGGATGTGAGTAGCTTGACCAAGCGCGCAATGCCCTCGGGGTGGTTCTCAAAGGTCTGCGTTGGACAGCTGTTGTCCAGCGCGATTTCCAAAGTGTCCTTGGCGACATCAATACCAATGAAGATGTTATCAGTGGTGTTCATCATGTTTCATCCTTGTTCATAAGCCAGCCAGCGTGCCCTTTAAAGACATCTGTGCCCCTGATCAGTAGGCCTCAGAGTGGTTCATCACTGCCCATCCTTGCAAATACGGGGTCTTAGCCTGTTTCAAGGCGTACGCCTTGAAACAGGCTAAGCCAGCGAGCAACTGTTCGGGCTTTTGGATAAACAGTCGGTCATGCACGCCAAATGCTCCTTAACGGGCTTGGTGTCCCACGGAGTGGACGGGCTGTGCATAACTTTCTGAAACTTTCATTTGAACTCCCTGGACTTAAGCATACAAGGAGCCGTTGGCCCTAGGCCAACACGGGGGACAGCCGCGTAGCTGAGTACGCCGTCGGCCTGATCCCGTACAACACTTGCATTAAGCCACCTGCCTGCTTAAGTGCAAAAACGAAGACATAAATCAAGGTACTCAAGGTCTGGGATAATCACTGTATGAGCATTACTTACAAAGACGAAGCGGGCATTGCGGGCATGCGCATTGCGGGGCGACTGGCCTCTGAGACGCTGGACTACCTTACGCCGTTTATCCAACCCGGCATCACCACCAAAGAGCTGGACAAGCTGGCGCTGGATTTTGTGGTGAACGTGCAAAAGTGCACGTCGGCCACTGTGGGCTACGCGCCGCCGGGCTATCCGCCGTTTCCGGGGGCTATTTGCACCTCGGTGAACCATGTGGTGTGCCACGGCATGCCTAACGACAAAGCGCTAAAAAAAGGCGACATCATCAATATTGACGTCACCGTCATCAAAGACGGCTGGCATGGCGACACCAGCCGCATGTTTTTGGTGGGCGAGGTGTCGCCGTTTGCTAAGCGGCTGTGTGCCATGACGTATGAGGCCATGTGGCACGGCATTGTCAAGGTGAAGGCGGGTGCGCGGCTGGGCGATATTGGTGCGGCGATCCAGAAGTTTGCTGAGGGCAACGGCTACAGCGTGGTGCGTGAGTTTTGCGGGCACGGCGTGGGCGAGAAGTTTCACGAAGAGCCGCAGGTGCTGCACTACGGCAAGGCGGGCACCGGTGAAGAGCTAAAGCCCGGCATGATTTTTACCATCGAACCGATGATTAACCTGGGTCGCAAAGATATTCGTGAGCTGGGCGACGGCTGGACCATTGTCACCAAAGACCATTCGCTGTCAGCCCAGTGGGAGCACACCATTTTGGTCACCGAGACGGGCTGGGAGATCATGACCCAGTCGGCAGGCACGCCAGCGCCACCTGCGTTTGTGAATGCTGCAGTGGCTGCGTAACATTTTATTTGCTATATTATAAATAGCAAACTATCTAATGAATACGTCGGAAAAAGACCAATATAAGCTCCAAAAAGGTGCGGTATTGGATGCTGTAGCTGCGACCGGTGCGTCGACCCGCAGCGTCAAGCGCCAGCTGCTGCAGCTCTCTAGCGCCACTGACGAGGTGTTGCGCAGGCTGTGGTTGGCGGCGGGGCTGGGTGCTGGTTGCGCTAGTGGCGCGAGTTGTGCGCTGCTGGCCGTGGGCGGCTTTGGCCGTGGCGAGCTGTTCCCGTATTCTGATGTCGATGTGCTGCTCTTGTTGCCAGATGGTGCATCGCCCGATACCGACGCAAATCTTAAAGAATGCATCGAGACGTTTATCAGCAACTGCTGGGACGCGGGGCTAGAGATTGGCTCGAGCGTGCGCACGGTGGCCGAGTGCGTGACTGAGGCTTGCATTGATGTGACGATTCAAACCAGTCTGCTCGAGTCGCGCCTGATCGCAGGCGAAGCCAAGCTGTATAAGCAATTTGCCAAATCCTATGACGAGGCCATGGACCCGCAGGCTTTCTTTACCGCCAAGTCGCTAGAGATGCGCCAGCGGCACACTAAGTTTGAAGACACGCCTTACGCGCTGGAGCCCAATTGCAAAGAGTCGCCCGGCGGTTTGCGTGATTTGCAAATTATTTTGTGGGTGGCCAAGGCTGCTGGCTTGGGCAAAAGTTGGGACGAGTTGGCCCGCAAAGGCTTGGCTACAGCGCGCGAGGTCAAGCAAATCAAGCTCAACGAGGCCATGCTCAGCCTCGTGCGTGCGCGGCTGCATATCGCGGCTGGGCGACGCGAGGACAGGCTGGTGTTTGACTTGCAGCACATGGTGGCCGAAGGCTTTGGATTTACAAGGCCCCCCACGTTTCGCGCTAGCGCTGCTGCGCTGCCCCCCCAGGACGACGCGCTTTTGCCT
Source organism: Polaromonas sp. (assembly GCA_031431335.1). Classification (GTDB taxonomy): domain Bacteria; phylum Pseudomonadota; class Gammaproteobacteria; order Burkholderiales; family Burkholderiaceae_C; genus JAAFIP01. The sequence continues at coordinate 4,878 of JANPDG010000275.1, forward strand.
AGGGGCGGCCCGTCGGCGCAAGCCTCAGCAAAAGGCGATAGCTATTCGCAGCGCAAAGCCAGCGAAAAGCTCATGCGCGGCTATTACTGGGCAGCCAAAGCCGTGGTGCAGCTGAACCAAATTTTGCTGCTCAACATTGCAGAGCGCATGGAACAGGCCACCAACCCTCAAACCTACGAGCCGCAGCCGATTAACGCCCGGTTTTCTAACAAAGCCGGCATGATCGAGGTGGCCAGCGACGACCTGTATGTGCGCGACCCGCACGCCATTTTGGAGACCTTTTTGGTCTACCAAACCACAGTAGGCGTTAAAGGTTTGTCGGCTCGCACCCTGCGCGCGCTGTACAACGCACGCGGCGTGATGAACGCCGCCTTCCGCGCTGACCCCGTCAACCGCGCCACGTTTGTTCGCATCTTGATTCAGCCCCAAGGCATCACCCATGCGATGCGGCTGATGAACCAAACCTCTGTGCTGGGGCGCTACCTGTGGGTGTTTCGCAAAATTGTCGGGCAAATGCAGCACGACCTGTTTCACGTCTACACCGTTGATCAGCACATCTTGATGGTGCTGCGCAATGTGCGCCGATTTTTTATGGCCGAGCATGCCCACGAGTACCCGTTTTGCAGCCAGCTGGCCAGTGGCTGGGACAAGCCGTGGATCTTGTATACCGCAGCGCTGTTTCACGACATTGCCAAGGGCCGTGGCGGCGACCACTCCGAGCTGGGTGCGAAAGACGTGCGCGTGTTTTGTCGCCAGCATGGCATCGACAAAGAAGACGCCCAACTCATCGAGTTTGTCGTAGCCCAGCACCTGACCATGAGCAGCATTGCCCAAAAGCAAGACCTGAGTGACCCCGACGTGATAGCCGCTTTTGCCAAGCGCGTGGGCAATGAGCGTAATCTCACCGCGTTGTATTTGTTTACTGTGGCCGACATCCGCGGCACCTCACCCAAGGTGTGGAACGCCTGGAAAGGCAAGCTGCTAGAAGACCTGTACCGCTATACCATCCGCGCTCTGGGCGGCCGCGCGCCAGATGCGGATGCCGAGGTAGAAGCCCGCAAACGCGAAGCGCTGCAAACCCTGGCGCTGTACGCGCTGCCCTTTGAAGCGCATAAAGCGCTGTGGGACACGCTAGACGTAGGCTACTTCATGCGCCACGACGCCAGCGACCTGGCTTGGCACGCCCGCCAGCTCTCAAAGCATATCCATGCGCAGGCTCTAGCCAAGGCAGTAAAGACGGTTGCACCTCTAAATACTACCAAATTAATAGCAAACTATCCAATATCCACGTCGGAAAAACCGCAAAAAAGCCACTTAAACACCACAGGTGCAGATGCTGAACACCCAACCGAGCAAGCTCTGCCCACCATCGTGCGCGCCCGCCTGTCGCCCATCGGCGAGGGCATGCAGGTGCTGGTCTACACGCCCGACCAGCCAGATTTGTTTGCGCGTATTTGCGGCTTTTTTGACCAAAACGGCTTCAGCATTTTGGACGCCAAGGTGCACACTGCCAATAACGGCTACGCGCTAGATACCTTTCAAATCGTCACGCCCCTGCAAGAGCACTATCGCGAGATGATGAGCATGGTAGAAATCGAGCTGGCCCGCACGCTCACGCCAGTCAACGGCGTGCTCAGCCCGCTGCCCGCACTGGGCCGCGCCCGCCAGTCGCGCCGGGTTAAAAGCTTTCCGTTTCAGCCGCGCGTTGACCTGCGCCCCGACGAAAAGGCGCAGCGCTGGATATTGAGCGTCAGCGCCAGCGACCGCGTCGGCCTGCTGTACTCTATAGCCCGCGTGATGGCCCACCACAACGTCAACCTGCAACTCGCCAAAATCAGCACCCTGGGCGAGCGCGTAGAAGACACCTTTTTGATCGACGGTGCCGAGCTTCAGCACAACAAAAAGCAAATCGAGTTTGAAACCGAGCTGCTAGAAGCCCTGTCGGCCTGATTTATCAGGCCAAAGTGCCCCAAACCCTGCATACAATGCAGGCTATGACAATCAAATCTGACAAATGGATACGCCGCATGGTGGAGAGCCACGGCATGATCGA
>JANPDG010000276.1:0-4335 GCA_031431335.1 Polaromonas sp.
GTCCATCACAAACACGCGGTTGGCCTGCACTTCGCACAGCGGCTCGATGCGCTTTAGCTCGTCCAGCTCCAAGTGGTGGGTGGCCACGCGCGCATGCGCCAGCAGCCCCGCCTGCCCAGCCAGCAGCGCGCCCGCGCAGACGGTAACCAAGCGGTGGGGTGACTGCGGCGCGCGCAACTGTTTATCGATGCCGCGCAGCCAGTGCGTTACCTGTCGTACTTGGGTGCTGTGCTTTTGCGCAGCCTCATCAGGGTAGCCCAGCAGCACCAGCCAAGTAGGTGCTGTCAACTGCTCAGGCAAAGGCTCAATATCTGCCACCTGCGCACCCACCGAGCTGCGCGCGGTGCTCAGCGGCCCTACAAAGCGCAGCTTAAAAGCCGCCGGCTGGCCTAAGCGCGCCAGCGACTGGTTAGCAATCCGAAACGCCTCTGCAGGCCCCGCCCAATCCAAAATCAGCGTATCGGGTAGCAGGACGAACAGCACCTCAATGGCTGCGGTTGCTGGGGTTTTGCGTGAGGCTGGCACAGGTGCGAGGTTAGTTTTCAAGAGCGGCCTTGCGGTTTGAATACCCGCTCGGTGGATGGCGGATGCTTAGCCAATTTTCCAACCGGACGGATCGGCCTGCGCAGTAGCTCGCCACCGCAGTTGGGGCAGGTGCCTTTGAGCTTATCGTCAGCGCAGTTTTGGCAAAACGTGCACTCAAATGAGCAAATCCGCGCCAATCGCGATTCGGGTGGCAGGTCAATATTGCAGCATTCACAACTGGGTCGCAAGGCTAGCATGATGGGCATTCTCAAACTTTATGAATAACGTTAGGCTGTTGTTTGATAATCAAAATGCGTGCAGATCCATGCGGGTGCGCCATATGCTCACAGCCCTCATCTGCAAACATCACATCACCCGTCTGCAAAAGCACTGATTCTTCAGTGTCATGCTGCCTGCTGCGAATTTCTACCTTGCCATCCAGTACGGCAAACACTTCTGGCCCGTCGTTAATATGCCATTTGTAGGGCTGATCAGCCCAATACAAGCGTGTTGTCACAGTACCCATGCTAGCAATATCTAATGCGTCCCAGGCTGTATCGGGTCGGAATGTATGGCTGCGGGTAATTTTCATCATAAGTGGCCTGACGGCTTACAGTGCAACATTCATTAGCGCAGTGCGCACATCCACCACATTGGCAAAACGCTCTTGCAACACGGTAGCGGTGCGCATCTTGACATCTGCTGCACTTAAGGTTTTACCGTCAGGCTGCAGCATGTCCCAGGTCAGCGTGGCATCGATTGCATAGTCCACTGCAAAGCCCAAATCAGAAGCGTGGCGCGTTGTGGTCTCGCAGCATTGCTCGGTGCGGATGCCGCTGACGATGATTTTGCCAATTTGGTTCTGGTGCAGCCACACTTCTAAGCCCGTGCCGACCAGCGCGCTGTGACGGTTTTTGTGAAATGTCGCTGCCGCTTTAAAATCGGCTAAGCCTTGGATGGCTGCAATATGGCCGGACTCCACGGCAAATGCATTGTCTGCCGTCTCAGGTCCGTCGACATGGAAGATGCGCACTATCGGCACACCTTGGCCTGCGCAGCCTTCAATCAACGCGTTTTGTGCGTTTAAGTAGGCTGGCATGTCGCGCTCGGTGTAGTAGAGGCGATGGCGAAACGACTCTTGCGCATCAATCACGATCAGACAGGTTTTCATAAGACTAATTCCTTGGGTTAAGAATCTCTATCTTGAGCTAAATTGCGTTAACTGTCCGCCTACGAAGCGACATCATTCGATCATTTTAGGACATATGTTATATGCCATATGTTGTAAGTGATTTTTGGAACTTTTTAGGGTATTTTTCCGACGTCAATATTCAATAGTTTGCTATTAATATAATAGTAAAAATAAGTAGAAAACAGGTAAGCAAGAGACAAATTTGTACTATCTGCGCAGCTAGCGCGGTAGCGTCTGGGTCAGCAGGGCTTCAATCGCGTCGGCTGCTGCTTGCGCACCGCGCTCGCGTGCCAAGGTGGGCGACACGGCGCGTGCGGCTTGGGCGTAGCTGGGGTCGCCCAGCAGCGCGCGCAGTTCTGACTGCAAGCGCTGCGCATTGAGCTTGGAAAACGGCAGCACCCGCATGCAGCCCAGCGCTTGCATGCGCGCTGCATTGTCAAACTGGTCCAAAGCGCGCGGCACCGCTAGCGACGGCTTACCGTGCAGCAGCACTTTGGCAATGGTGCCGATACCGCCGTGGTGCACGATGGCCAGAGCGCGCGGAAACAGCCACGCGTGTGAAGCGTAGTTGACAGCCACGATGCCGGGCGGCAGCGTGCCCAGATCAAGCGATGATTTTTTGACCAAAACCGCGCGCAAGCCCATTGCCGCGCAGGCGGCTATGGCGTAGCGATAAAAGTCGCCTGGGTCAGCCCGTGCCACTCCGCCCACTGTGAACACCACAGGCGCAGGGCCAGCGGCCATAAACTCGGCCAGTTCGCCCGCGTCAGTCTCGCTGCCAGCAGGCTCGTACTGCGTAAAACCGCATTGCACCGTGTTGGCAGGCCAGTCAGGCTGAGGTGTGCCCATGAGGGGTGAGAACAGCGCCAAATTGCACACTGGCGAATAGCGCCCCTCAAACACAGGGTTCAGCGCGGGCAGCCCCAAGCGCCGCTCCAAACGCCTGTGGCCCAACACATGCAGACCCGCCGAATAGCGAAAGATGGCAAAAATGCATTGGCTCAGCCAAGCCGGCAGCATGCCGCCCACACGCCAACGGCGAATGCCGTGCAGATACGGTGGGTCAAAGCGCGATAAAAACGCCATCGGTGCCAGCGGCGCGTAAACCCAAGTGCGCTTGAGCGAGCGCGCTACCAAAGGCAACGCCAAACTGGTGTAAGAGCCAACTAATACATCGCAGCTGGGCGCAAGGCGTGCAATCACGTCAAACTCAGCTCCTAAATATTGCGTTAACCGTGACAGCACGCGCCATGTGCCTTTGCCGCTGCCGTCAACCGTGCGCGCATAAGTGTCCGTCTCGTGTCTTGGCGCTTGGGGCGCGGCACTATAGGGTGCATCAAAGGCGTGCGTTTCAAAACCGCGCTTGCGCACACTCTCCACGTTGTGCTGGTTGGTGACAAACACCACCGTGTGCCCACGGCTGCTAAGCTGGTCCGCGATCGCTAAAAACGGTTGAAAATCGCCAAACGAGCCGCGCGTTGCAATAAGAATACGGCCCATAACTTTCAAGCGAAGGTCAGGCCACCACCACTTGTTCCCCGCTGCCCTGCGGCGCAATTACGCCAATGTCAAACACCTGCTCGCCCGAGGCGCGCAAGGTAGCGGCGCATTGTGCTGCGTGGGCTGCGTCGATCACCACCACCATGCCGATGCCGTTGTTAAACGTGCGGTTCATTTCCATGTCGTCAATCGCCGCTGTTTTTTGCAGCCAAGCAAACAGCTCGGTTTGCGGCCAAGACCCTTTTTTCAAGTGCGCGGCAGTGCCTTCGGGGAGCACGCGGGGAATGTTCTCCAGCAGGCCGCCGCCAGTGATGTGCGCCAGGGCTTTGATCGGGTGCACAGCCAAAGCGGCCAGCACGTTTTTCACATACAAGCGGGTCGGCTCCATCAAAGCCTCTTTGTACGGCTTGCCATCCAGGGTGGCGGGCATGGAGTCGCCTGCACGTTCCACGCACTTGCGCACGAGGCTAAAACCATTGGAATGTACGCCGCTGGACGCCAAGCCCAGCACTACATCGCCCGGTTTCACGTCTTTGCCAGTCAAAATTTTCGACTTTTCTACCGCGCCCACGCAAAAGCCCGCCAAGTCATATTCGCCTGCCGGGTACATGCCTGGCATCTCTGCCGTTTCGCCGCCAATCAGCGCGCAGTGCGACAGCTCGCAGCCCTTGGCAATGCCGCCCACTACGGCAGCGGCGGTGTCTATGTCCAGCTTGCCACAGGCAAAGTAGTCTAAAAAGAACAGCGGCTCAGCGCCTTGCACCAGCACGTCGTTCACGCTCATGGCCACCAGGTCTATGCCCACGGTGTCGTGCATGTTCCATTCAAACGCCAGTTTGAGCTTGGTGCCCACGCCGTCGGTGCCGCTGACCAGCACCGGTTCTTTGTAACGCTTAGGCACCTCAAACAGCGCGCCAAAGCCGCCGATGCCTGCCAGCACGCCTTCGCGCATGGTTTTTTTGGCCAGCGGCTTGATACGCTCGATCAGCGCGTCGCCCGCCACAATATCGACGCCCGCGTCTTTGTAGGACAAGGGTGCATGAGAAGAAACAGGTGAATTGCTCATAATTTAATAGCTATTTGGGCACTCAGACGGCCAGATAAGGCGCCAAGCGGAG
>JANPDG010000277.1:0-11223 GCA_031431335.1 Polaromonas sp.
GTCTTCTTAGGCAAGCTGTGTCTTCATGCGGCCCGCGCGCTCTTTGGGGCTAGGGTGCGTGGCCAGCCATGCTGTGTTGCCGCCACCACTCATGGCGTCTAGCTTTTCTAGCGCACTGACACAGGCTTGCGGAGCATATTGGTTGGTCTTCATAAATTTCATAGCATAGTCGTCGGCTTCGCGCTCGTTGGCCTGTGAGTGCTGCGCTTTGATGACTTGCTGAAACAGCTCGCCCAGTTGAGACTCAGCCAGCGCAGCGGCCTTACCGCCTGAGGCAGCGGCTGCGTTTTTAAGGGCGCTGGTGCGCATAGCGGTTTGGATGCGCGCTTTGGTGTGGCCTGATTTCACATGGCCAATTTCGTGGCCAATCACATAGCGCACCTCGTCGTCGGTGAATTTGTCCATCAATCCTGCAAAAACGCGGATGGTGCCGTTGGCCATTGCAAAAGCGTTCACATCGGTCACCAAATAGGCCTTGATGTCCAGGTTCAAGCCGTCATAGCTTTGTAGATTTTTGCTCAGACTTGCCAAGCGTTTGCCGTAGGGGTCGTTTGGACCTGCTACTTGGTTGTTCTTGTCGCTGTCAGCCGCCATCTGGTCAAAGTAGCCTTTGAGCTCCTCGTCCGTAATGGTTTGTGATTTGGCCAAGTCTTTGCCTGCTTCGAGTGCTTTGCCTAAGTTAAATTGTGCCCATGCGGGTGTCACTGCGCTCACGCCACTGGCCAGTGCACCCCAAAGCATTATTTGACGACGGTTCATTTTTGGTAATCCCTGTGAAGTTTTAAAACGTCGACACACACTTTTTATGCCGTAGAGGCAGCGCATGTAAACGATGTAAATCTTCTTATAGGATCAGCAAATTTTGTCGGTGCAGACGTATTTTGATGTATCTGATTGTTTCTATTTTAATTGACCGTCAACACATTTTGGAAGAAAAATGAGCATTTTTCCGACGTAAATATTAAATAGTTCGCTATAAAAACTATAGTATTTAAGTGGCTAAGCCTTCGCCACTTCCAACACCAGCTTGCCAAAGTTCTCGCCATTGAACAGCTTGAGCAAAGTCTCTGGGAAGGTGCTTAGGCCCACCACCACGTCTTCTTTGCTCTTCATGCGGCCGCTTTGCATGTGACCCGCCATCTCGGCAATCGCCAAGTGGTAGCGCTCGGCGTAGTCAAACACCACAATGCCTTCCATGCGGGCGCGGTTGACCAGCAGGCTGAGGTAGTTTTTCGGACCTTGCACGGGCGTGGTATTGTTGTACTGACTGATCGCGCCGCAGATGATGATGCGGGCTTTGCGGTTGATGCGGGTGAGCACGGTGTCTAGTATTTCGCCACCTACGTTATCAAAATAAATGTCCACACCCTTGGGGCAATGCTCTTTCAATCCTTCTTTGACCGATGTCGGACTGGCTTTGTAATCGATGCAGGCGTCAAAGCCCAGCTCGCTAACCACCCAGTCGCACTTGGCCTTGCCGCCTGCGATGCCCACTACGCGGCAGCCCTTGATTTTGGCCATTTGGCCTACCGTTTGGCCCACAGCACCCGCAGCGCCGCTGATCACTATGGTCTCGCCTGCCTGCGGCATGCCCACATCCATCAGGCCAAAATAGCCCGTCATGCCCGGCATGCCCAGCACGTTGAGCCACTGGTTTACGGTGCCTGCGCGCAGGTCAATCTTGGTGATGCCGTTGCGCTTGATTTGGTCACCTGGAATCAGGCAATATTCTTGAACACCCAAGCCTGCGCTGACTGTGTCTCCCACGGCAAAACCAGCGTTTTTAGACGCCACCACCACACCCACGCCGCCTGCGCGCATGACTTCGTTAATGCCCACGGGAGGGATGTAGCTTTTAGCGTCGTTCATCCAGCCGCGCATGGCGGGGTCGAGCGAGAGCGAGAGGGTTTTGACCAATACGTCTCCATCGCCCGCAGGTTGCTGCACCGGCTCCTCGGTAAAGCTCCAGCATTCACGCCCTGGCGTGCCCACGGGGCGCTGCGCGAGGCGGACTTGGTGGTTGATTAGCGTGGTGGCGGTGGCTGTAGATGCGGTCATGGTCTGTACCCCTAGAGTAAAAATAAATCCAATGGTACCGCTACTCTTGCTATGCACAGGTTGCTTGTGCGACACTGAATAAGCTAACACCTAAGAGTTACCAGAGAGTTTTTATGGCCACCAAGACATCCCCGCGTCCTTACGATATTGTTTTATATGGCGCAACAGGATTTGTAGGGCAGCAAACTGTGGCGTATTTTGCGCAGCATGCACAACATGTGCAGGGCCTGAAGTGGGCCGTTGCCGGGCGCAACCAAGCTAAGTTAGAGGCTGTGCTGCACGATACCCAAGCGCGCGTGCCCATCATCGTGGCAGACGCGCGCGACACTAACGCGCTGCTTCAACTGGCCGCCAGCACACGCGTGGTGGTGTCCACAGCCGGGCCGTTTGGCCTGTATGGCAGCGCACTGGTGGGCGCCTGCGTGCAGCAGCAAACGCACTACGCCGACATTACGGGCGAGTCGCCTTGGGTGCGCGCCATGATTGACGCCCACCATGTTGAGGCGGCGGCCAACGGTACACGCATCGTGCCCTGCTGCGGCTTTGACTCGGTGCCGTCCGATATCGGCGCCTATGTGGTGGCTCAAGAGATGCTGCGCCGCCATGGCCAGCCGTGTACCAGCATCAAGGCCAGCTACTCGCTGCGCGGCGGCATTAACGGCGGCACGCTGGCCTCGGTGCTCGACATCATGGGCAAGGGCCAAGTCCAGGCGTTTACCAACGCATTTTTGCTCAACCCTGAGCACCAGCCCAGTCCGTTAGACGCATTGCATGCCGACCCAACCGCGCCCCATCGCGATGCAGATTTTGATGCTTGGCTGGGCCCGTTTTTTATGGGGCCCGTCAACACCCGCGTGGTGCGCCGCAGCGCCGCACTGCTCACCGCGGCGGGCAGCGCAGCCTACGCAGCAGACTTTCATTACCAAGAGTATTTGCGCTTTGGCTCGGGCGTGCTGGCCGCTGCCGTGGCTGCAGGCATGAGCGCAGGCTCACTGGCCACGCAAAGCGCGCTGCGATTGGCCGCTGTGCGCAGCATAGCGGCTAAGCTACTACCCAAGCCCGGCGAGGGGCCTAGCCAACGCTCTATGGACAAGGGCTCGTTTCGCTGTGAGCTCATAGGCAAGTCAGCCGCTGGACACGAAGTGCGCGCCACAGTGAGCGACAGTGGCGACCCCGGCAACCGCGCCACCACCAAAATGGTCTGCGAATCTGCACTGGCACTGGCGCTTAACACCACCCAGTTGCCCGGCGGCAGCCAGCGCGGCGGCGTGTTGACGCCTGCTTATGCACTTGGCGAGATGCTGGTGCAGCGCCTGCGCGCAGCGGGCATGCGCATTGAGCTTGCAGAATAGACAGCCTATTGGACGGTCGACAGCAGGATAACCATTTACTACAAAAATAATAGCAAACTATTAAATATCCGCGTCGGAAAACTGGTCAAATTTCTTCCAAAAGTTGCACTACAACTATGTGGTGCAGATGAAACCGCTTCTCACAACGTGATTGCCCAACAAAAAAGCCGCTTGATTCACATCAAACGGCTTTTGCTGATTTTTTGAGGTATGCTTTTCAACATATTCAAATGATTTGGTGCCCAGGAAGGGACTCGAACCCCCACGATGTTACTCGCTAGTACCTGAAACTAGTGCGTCTACCAATTCCGCCACCTGGGCTAATTTCATACAACATAGGATTTTATATCAAAACTACCCCACATCCTGGCAGCATGCCAGAAGAAATTGAAGGCACCGCGCTCGGCCACCGGGACGGACACGGATTTATGCAGCGTGACGACGGCGGTGCCGATATGTACCTGCCGCCGAACGAAATGCGCGCAGTCTTGCACCGCGACCGCATCAAAGCGCGGATCGTGCGCCATGACCGCAAGGGCCGCCCAGAAGGCAAAGTCACTGAAATCATCGAGCGCCCGCCGCACCCCATCATTGGCAGGCTGCTGCAAGAGTCTGGCGTGTGGCTGGTTGCACCCGAAGATAAACGCTATGGCCAAGATGTGTTGGTGCCTAAAACCGGCACTGGCAATGCCAAAGTCGGCCAAGTGGTAGTGGTGCAGCTCACCGAGCCGCCATCGCTGTACGGGCAGCCCGTGGGCCGAGTGAAAGAAGTGCTGGGCGAGGTGGACGACCCCGGTATGGAGATTGAAATTGCGGTGCGTAAATATGCGGTGCCGCACGAGTTTAGCGAGGCTTGCATGAACGAGGCACGCTTGTTGCCTGACCATGTGCGCCCGTCCGACAAAAAAGGCCGGGTTGACCTGACCGATGTGGCTCTGGTCACGATTGATGGCGAAGACGCCCGCGACTTTGACGATGCCGTGTATTGCGAGCCCGTCAAAATTGGCAAAGGCAAAGCGGCACAAGACGGCTGGCGTTTGCTGGTGGCCATAGCGGACGTGTCGCATTATGTGAAGAACGGTGCCGCGATTGATATTGACGCTTATGAGCGCGCGACCAGTGTGTATTTTCCGCGCCGGGTGATTCCGATGCTGCCTGAAAAGCTGAGCAATGGCCTCTGCTCACTCAAGCCGGATGTAGAGCGCATGTGCATGGTGTGCGACATGCTGGTCAGCGCCAAAGGCGAGGTTACGGCGTACCAGTTTTATCCTGCGGTGATGCACAGCCATGCGCGTTTTACTTACACCGAAGTGGCCGCAATCTTGAGCAACACCCGTGGGCCAGAGGCAGCCAAACGCAAAGAGCGGGTACAAGATTTGCTCAACTTACATGACGTGTACCGAGCGCTCTTGGTGCAGCGCAATGTGCGCGGCGCGGTAGATTTTGAAACCACAGAGACGCAAATTGTCTGTGACGACAATGGCCGGATTGAAAAGATCATTCCGCGCACCCGCAACGATGCCCATAAGTTGATTGAAGAGGCCATGCTGGCAGCCAACGTTTGCAGCGCCGACTTTATTTTGCGCAGCAAGCATCTGGGCTTGTACCGTGTGCACGAAGGCCCGACACCCGAGAAAAAAGAAACTCTGCGCCAGTACCTCAAAACACTGGGGCTGAACATGACCATCAGCGAAGAACCGGTGCCTGCCGAGTTTCAGGCCATTGCCACCGCCACCAAAGACCGGCCTGACGCGCAGCAAATTCACACCATGCTGCTGCGCTCAATGAGCCAAGCTATTTATACGCCTGTGAACAGCGGCCACTTTGGCCTCGCGTTTGAGGCCTACACGCACTTCACCAGCCCGATCCGCCGTTACCCCGACCTGCTGGTGCACCGCGTAATCAAAGCAGTGCTCGAGAAAACCAAATACACCTTGCCAGCTCTGCCTATGCCTGGCGAGGCACAAGACAAACTAAAAAAACGCTTGGCTGCGCGCGCTGCCAACAATGCCAAGTTTTCAAAATCACCCGCTGCTAAGCCCAAAAAATCTAGCGTGGAGCAAGTGGGCTGGGAGGCAGCAGGCATTCACTGCAGCGCCAACGAGCGACGGGCTGATGAGGCCAGCAAAGATGTGGAAGCGTGGCTCAAGTGCAAATACATGCGTGAGCATTTGGGCGAGGAATATGCTGGCACGGTCAGCTCGGCCACCAGCTTTGGTTTGTTTGTGACCTTGGACGCGATGTATGTAGAAGGCTTGGTGCACATCACCGAGCTGGGCGGCGAGTATTTCAAGTTTGACGAAATTCGCTGCGAGCTGCGCGGCGAGCGCACGGGCATGCGCTACGCCATTGGCACACGGGTCAATGTGCAGGTGAGCCGGGTTGATTTAGATGGCCGCAAGATTGACTTTAGACTGGTGCGCGATGGCGAGGCGGTGCGCCTGCCTTCGGGCGGTATTGCACGCCTGGACGCAGACGAGACTGCCACAGGCCGCCCTGCACGCAAGCGGGACAAAGGCGACAGGGGCGATAAAGGAATGGAGCGCAGCCCTGTGCGCGCCAGCGGGGGTGACCGCATGCGGGGTGACTCGGGTGCAAGATCAGACTTTGACGCAGGATTTGATTCTGGCTATGACCGCAAAAGCGGCGTGCCTGCATCCCGCAAGCCAGCGAGCAAAACAGCTGGAAAATCTGCACCTAAACCGCCTAGCAAAGCCGTAGCCCGCGCACCTGCATCGCCATTACAAGCGCTGCGCGCTGCGGTTAAAAAAGCCGCCGCCAAAGGCAAGGGTAAGCGTCGCGGACGTTAAGGGTAGCTATGCGCGGCGCGCTGTTACCACAGCTTAGTTAAGTCACCGCCCTGTAGTCGCCAGCCGCTGCTGGCCATTGCACGGGCTTCTTGCTGGTCGTGGGTTACCAGCACCGTGGCGATGCCGACCTTAGCAATATGCTGGCTAAATTCTTGGCGCAGTTGGCCGCGCAAATGCGCATCCAGCGCAGAAAACGGCTCATCCAGCAGCAGCAGACGCGGCGACGTGATGAGCGCGCGGGCCAGGGCTGCGCGCTGCTGTTCTCCGCCTGACAGCGTCCATACTTTTTGGGTTGCTGTGCTGCCCAAACCAAAGCGATCGAGCATGACACATGCTTGATCGCGTGCATCGCGTTTGGACCGGCCTTGCTCTACCAGTCCAAACGCCACGTTGTCCATCACGTTCAAATGCGGAAACAGTGCAAAATTTTGGAACATCAGCGCAAAGCGGCGCTGGTGCGGCGGCGTGTGCTCTAGGTTGATACCGTCAAACGAAATGCTGCCGCTGTCCACAGGCTCTAAGCCTGCGATCATCTTGAGCAAGGTACTTTTGCCGCAACCCGATGGCCCCAGCACAGCCAGTACCTCGCCGGCTGCAACCTGCAAACTGAGCTGGTGCATCAGCACGCGCGGCGCTGTGCCTCGGCTTTGACGTATGGATTTACAGAGTTGGTTGACTTCAAGCATGGTGCTGCTGGTTAATCTCGGGCTGTGTGGTGCGCTCTATGAGTATGAAGGCTGACAGTGCCAGGCCCATCAGCAGGGCAGATAGCACCCAGGCGGCCTCTAAGTTGGCTGCACCAGGGCGACCTAAGCGTTGGTAGATCAGTGTGGTGAGTGTGGCCCACTCGGGGCGCGATAAAAACAATGACACTGCAAATTCGCCTAAACACGATGCAGTGGCAAACGCTACACCTCGGCGCAGCGCAGGCTGAATCAGCGGCCAAGTGACGCGCCAAAAGCTGCGCCAAGGCGAGGCGCCCAGTGTGGCCGCAGCCTGCAGCCACTGCGCTGGCAAACTGTCCAGTGCGCTGCTAAGCGACTTGGCAATGAACGGATACGCTAGCAATGCATAAGCCGAAATTAAAAGCGGCAGGCTGGCCGACCAGCGCGGGTAGAGTAGCAAGAGGCCAAACGCAATAGCCACAGGTGAGACCACAAAAGGCAAAAATGCACTGGCACGCAGCCAAGTGCTGCGCCGCGCCGCCAAAGCATGGGCCAAGCCGAGTAAGGTGGCCAGAGCTACGGCCATTAAGGTAAAGCGCAGCGTGTTCCACAGCGCGTGCAGCGTATCAGGCTCTAGCAGCACAGACCAGGCCGCGGCCTGTATGCCCCAAACCTTGAACGCTATGGCAAGCACCGGTGCAGCGCAGACACTGCCGAGCACCAGCAGCGCACATGCAAGCAGCGCGCGCTGCGCAAGCCCACGTGGGTGCTGCCGCACTAAGGCGTCTGTAGGCATAGGCGTGGCCAAGCGCCGCTCGCTCGTGGTGTAGGCCAGTGCAGCCACGGCGGTAATGGCCATGCCCAGCTGCGCCAACACGCTGGCTTCGGCCAGCTTGAGCTCATAGGCTACTAGCATGTAGATTTCTACTTCGAGCGTGGCATATTTTTGGCCACCCAATACCAGTGCCAAACCAAAGCCACTGAAGCAATACAAAAATACCAAGCACAGGGCAGACGCCAACCAAGGCTTGGCCACAGGCCACTCAACTCGCCAAAATGCACGCCAAGGCGATGCACCCAGGGTGCGCGCAGCAGCCAGCTGCGAGCTGCTGACCTGGGCAAAAGCATCAACCCCTGCACGCACCAGTAAGCACAGGTTAAAAAACACATTGCCATACAGCAGCAACCACGGTGTGCCCTGCGCGTCCACGCCAAGCCATTGCATCGCCAAGCCGCGCGGCCCCCACAGGGCCAACACGCCAATGGCAGCTACCAAAGTGGGCATGACAAAAGGCAGCATCAGAAGGCGCAGCACCGCGCTGCGACCCGCAAACTCAAACCGTGCCAACACCCAAGCCACAGGCAAGCCCAGCGCCAACACCAAGGCGCAGGTTGCTGCCGCTTGTATCAACGACCAGACGATGCGCCAGCGTAGATAGTCGTCTTGCCATAGGGCCGACCACATGCTGGCGCTCAAGCCCGCCTGGCCCTCTAGCAGCAAACGCAAAGCTGGCAGCACCAGCATGGCTGCTAAAAAGAGCAAGGGCCCGGCAGCTAGCAGCCATAGCGGCAGTGACGTAGCCAGTGCGTGAGCACCTAAGCGCTGGGGCTGCGGCATCGCATAGGCCATATGAAACTCGTACTACCTATGCAGCGTAAAAATTACTTGAGAACCGTTTTAGTCCAGCGGCTGATCCATTCACTGCCTTTGTCTGACGAAAAATCTGCAGGCACGCTTTGGTGGTTTGCTGGCTCGGTTGCAAATTTCATGGCTTCAGGTCTCGCAGTGCCGGGCTCTGCTGCAAACATCCACATCTCGGTTTGCAAGCTCTCCTGCACAGGGGCAGAGCGCATGAATTCGATAAATTTTTCTGCTGCAGGGCGTGCTTCGCCGCCTTTGATCAGTGCCACGCCTTCTACCTGCTGAAACACTGCGCCTTTGAGCGCCAAGCTGCCTGTGGGTGCCTCGGTAATTTTGGTCTTGCTATAGAACACCTCGGCTGCAGGGCTGGTGGCATAGCTGACCACGATGGGGTATTTGCCGCCGTTTTTGGCAAAATCAGTGTAGTAGGCTTCGCTCCAACCCTTGGCTACTTTCATCTCGTTGGCGCGCATCTTGGCCCACCACTCAAACGCAGCGGCCTCGCCCATGCTGGCAATTGTGGAGAGCAAAAACGCATTGCCAGGGCTGGAGGTGGCTGGGTTTTGCACCACCAGCATGCCCTTGTAGGCGGGCTTGGTGAGGTCGTCTAAGCTTTGCGGCAGTGGCACGCCAGACTTAGCGAAGCTGGCTTTGTCGTAGTTGAGCGTGACATAGCCATAGTTCACGGGCACCAGGGGGGCGCTCAGGCTGGCCAGCGGCTTGCGCTGCTGGGCTGCGCCAGTGTAAGCGTCTAGCACGCCTGCAGCCAGCGCTTTGGCTTGCAGGGTATTGTCAATGCCATACACCACGTCGGCAATGGGTTGGGCACGGGTGAGAATCAGCTTGCTGAGCATTTCGCCTGCATCGCCTGCTTTGACTATGCTTAACTTGATGTTGTGCTCTGCCTCAAATTTGGCCAAGAGCGGCTTGGGCAGTGCAAATGAACTGTGAGTGATCACGCGCAAATTGACCGGGCTGGCTGCGGTAGTTTGGGCTTGGGCAGACATACTGGCCATGGCCAATGCGCTGAGTGCTAACAGAGTTGAACGGCGAAGAATAAGGTGAAGAGTAGAGCGATTCATAAAGTGCCTTGCAGTTGCGCCAGCAAGGGCGCATCAGCAAAAGAACAGGGCTAGGGTACCCCACACAATCGCTTCACGCTCCCTACGCTGGCATGATCCAGATCAGGTTATGGGGTAACTCTCAGCCTGCTGCGGTTTTGTAAACTGCTGCAGACACCCCCGGTGAAGTTGTGATTGTAGGCTAAATGGCGCTAAGCCGATTGTTTTTCTACATGCGCTTGGCGGGTGTACAGAAAGTCGATCACGGCTTTACGGTAACCCAAATAGCGGCTGTCTTCAGCCAGCTGCACACGGTTGCGCGGACGCTCTAGCGCAACCTGCAGCACTTCGCCAATCGTTGCAGCGGGCCCATTGGTCATCATCACAATGCGGTCAGACAGCAACACCGCCTCGTCGACATCGTGCGTCACCATCACCACGGTGCTCTGGGTTTGGGCAACGATTTGCAACAGCTCGTCTTGCAGCTTGGCGCGGGTGAGTGCGTCGAGCGCGCCAAACGGCTCGTCAAGTAGCAGCACTTGCGGCTGCATGGACAGCGCCCGTGCGATGCCTACGCGCTGCTTCATACCGCCTGATATTTCGCCGGGACGCTTGTGTGCAGCGGCGGTCAAACCCACCATGGCCAGCGCTGCATCAGTGCGCTCTTTGAGTTGCGCCTTGTTCTCGCCAGAGCGATTGTTCAGCGCATTAGATGCACCAAACACGCGCTCCACAGCCAGGTAGACGTTTTCAAAACATGTCAGCCATGGCAGCAGCGAGTGGTTTTGAAATACCACCGCCCGCTCAGGGCCCGGACCTTTGATTTCTTTGTTGGCACACAGCAGCGCACCGGCTGTGGGAGTAGCCAATCCGCTGATCAAATTGAGCAACGTAGACTTGCCGCAGCCCGAGTGACCAATCAATGAGACAAACTCGCCTTTGGCTACGCTCAAGTTGATGTTGCGCAACGCGGGGAACATGCCTTTGGCAGTTTTGAAAGTTTGCTCTACGTTGGTGATGTCAATGTATTTTGTGTTCATGGTGTTCTTTCTGGGCGGATGGTGGTTTGCATGGGGTCGGGGTCGGGCTTCTGGACGCGAAGGGCGCTAAGGATTCGCGAAGTACGCGAAAGAAGACAAAAGAAATCCAAAAATTCAAAAATCTAACTACAACGTAAAAAATTAAAAATATTTTTTGGTATTTTTTCGCGTTCTTCGCGCAACCTTAGCGCCCTTCGCGTCCGGCAGTCCGAATTAAAGCCTCAGTTCTTCACTTCCTCAAAAGTAAACGCAGAAGCCAGTTTCACAAGGATGTATTCCAGTACCAGCCCCACAAAGCCAATGACGAAAATGGCGATGATGATGTTTTTGACGTTCAGGTTATTCCACTCGTCCCACACCCAAAAGCCAATGCCCACGCCGCCTGTCAGCATCTCAGCTGCCACAATCACCAGCCATGCCGTACCGACTGCCAAGCGCACGCCTGTGAGCATGTAGGGCAGCACAGCGGGAAAGAGAATTTTGGTGATGATTTTCCATTCTGATAAATTTAAAACTCGCGCGACATTCATGTAGTCTTGCGGTACGCGCTGCACACCCACTGCGGTGTTAATGACCATCGGCCAGATCGAGCAGA
>JANPDG010000278.1:0-13002 GCA_031431335.1 Polaromonas sp.
ATTTGCAAGCCCGTGGTGCCGGCTTCGCCGTCGATGAAGATTTTGGCAATCGGGGCTGAGGTGCTCATGGTCAAATCCTGCTTAAAACTGATTGAAAGGCTTTAAAATCACGCATCGCTAACGCTGTGACTTGCTGCGTACGTAAAAAGCACAATATTTGTGCATTGCAACATGATACAGTTCACCCGCTGTAATCGCGTTGTAACTGCACGGAAATCTGCATGCAGATTGTGCACGACATCATTCCATTTTCGACTATTTTCCTCACCACCCTTCGGATCAGACATTATGAAAATTCATGAATACCAAGGCAAAGAACTTTTGCGCTCCTTTGGCATTCCTGTGCCTCGCGGCATCCCTGCGTTCACCGTGCAAGAGGCTGTTGAAGCCGCACAAAAACTGGGCGGCCCTGTGTGGGTGGTCAAAGCGCAGATCCACGCTGGTGGGCGCGGCAAAGGCGGCGGCGTAAAATTAGCGCGCAGCATTGAGGACGTGAAAAAGCTGTCGGGTGAAATCCTTGGCATGCAACTGAAAACCGCGCAAACCGGCCCAGAAGGCCAGAAAGTGCGCCGCCTGTTCATTGAAGACGGCGCAGATATTCAAAAAGAACTTTATGTCTCCGTTGTCACCGACCGCGCTACCCAAAAAGTAGCCTTCATGGCCAGCAGCGAAGGCGGCATGGACATTGAAGCCGTCGCGCACGACACGCCAGAGAAAATCATCACCGTGTTTGTCGACCCGTCCGTGGGTTTAACCGCTGAACAAGGCAAGCAGTTGTCAGACGGCATGACCGTGCCCGCAGCATCTACCGCAGCCTGCATCGACGTGCTGCAAAAGCTGTACAAATGCTACATGGACACCGACGCAGCGTTGGTAGAGATCAACCCGCTGATCGTTGAAGGCAATGGCGGCGTGAAAGCCTTGGACGCAAAATTCAACTTTGACTCCAACGCGCTGTTTCGCCATCCCGAAATCGTCGCCCTGCGCGACCTGGATGAAGAAGACCCAGCCGAAGTTGAAGCGTCTAAATTCGACTTGGCCTACATCAGCCTAGACGGCAACATTGGCTGCCTGGTCAACGGCGCAGGCTTGGCCATGGCCACGATGGACACTATCAAGCTGTACGGCGCTGAGCCGGCTAACTTTTTGGACGTTGGCGGCGGCGCCACCCCCGAGAAAGTGACCGAAGCTTTCAAAATCATGCTGAAAAACCCCAAGGTCAAGGCCATCATGGTCAACATCTTTGGCGGCATCATGAAGTGCGACACGATTGCCACCGGCATCATCACCGCATGCAAAGCCACTAACCTGTCTGTGCCATTGGTCGTGCGCATGAAGGGCACCAACGAAGACTTGGGCAAGAAGATGCTGGCCGAGAGCGGCTTGCCCATCATCAGCGCCGACAGCATGGCTGAAGCGGCACAAAAAGTTGTTGCCGCAGTAGCTGCAGCCCGATGATTTTGCGGGACAGACCGCAGGCTGCGCAGCAGACCAGCTCTGTCCCCAACTAACCAGGAAGAATCATGTCTATCTACATCAATAAAAACACCAAAGTCATCACCCAAGGCATTACCGGCAAAACCGGCCAGTTTCACACCGAAAAGTGCCAAGAATACGCCAACGGTAAAAACTGCTTTGTCGCGGGCGTGAACCCGAAAAAAGCGGGCGAAAGCATTTTTAACATTCCAATTTATGCGTCGGTGAACGAGGCCGCTGCACAAACGGGCGCTACCGTCAGCGTGATTTATGTGCCGCCTGCAGGCGCTGCCGCTGCCATCTGGGAAGCTGTTGAAGCCAACCTCGACTTGGCAATCTGCATTACCGAAGGCATCCCCGTGCGCGACATGCTGGAGCTGCGCAACAAAATGAAGGCCAAAGAAGCCGCTGGCGGCAAGCGCACCCTGCTGCTCGGCCCCAACTGCCCAGGACTGATCACCCCTGACGAAATCAAAATCGGCATCATGCCCGGTCATATTCACCGTAAAGGCCGCATCGGCGTGGTCAGCCGCTCTGGCACGTTAACTTACGAAGCCGTGGCGCAATTGACCGAAATCGGCCTGGGCCAGTCCAGCGCTGTCGGCATTGGCGGTGACCCGATCAACGGTCTCAAGCACATCGACGTGATGAAGGCGTTTAACGACGACCCTGACACCGACGCCGTCATCATGATTGGCGAAATTGGTGGCCCAGACGAGGCGGACGCAGCCCGCTGGTGCAAAACCAACATGAAAAAGCCTATTGTTGGCTTTATTGCAGGCGTAACCGCCCCCGCAGGTAAGCGCATGGGCCACGCTGGCGCGCTGATCAGCGGCGGCGCGGACACTGCCGATGCGAAGCTGGCGGTGATGGAAGAGTGTGGTTTTACCGTCACACGCAATCCGTCTGAGATGGCTAAGCTGCTCAAGGCTTTGCTGAAGTAAACCTGACTCTGCACAGTAATACGCAATTTTACGCAAAGGGGATGCAGCAGCATCCCCTTATACTTTGCTCTTTAGAAATCTTGCTTAGGTAATAAAATAAGCATTTTTCCGACGCAGACGTTAGATAGTTTGCTATATATTTAATAGTGAGTACCATGGAAGCATTTGCCACTCCCCAGTTTTGGTTAGCCGTCGGTCAGATCATCATGATCGACATTTTGCTGGGCGGCGACAACGCCGTCGTCATTGCGCTGGCCTGCCGCGGCCTGCCCGCAGAACAACGCAAATGGGGCATTATTTGGGGCACCGTGGGTGCTATTGTCCTGCGCGTGCTGCTGATTGCGTTTGCCTTGACTTTGCTTACCGTACCCTATCTCAAACTGGTGGGCGCAGTGCTGCTGCTGTGGATTGGCGTTAAGCTGCTGATGCCTCAAGAGGAAGAAGCGCATAACGTCAATGCCAGCGACAAGCTGTGGGGGGCGGTCAAAACCGTCATCATTGCCGACCTGGTGATGAGCGTGGACAACGTGTTGGCCATTGCAGGCGCAGCTGAAAATGCGGGCCAGCACCAGCTTGGTTTGGTGATTTTTGGCCTGTTGGTTAGCATCCCCATCATCGTGGCAGGCAGCCAGATCGTGCTCAAACTGATGGACCGCTTTCCGTGGATCATTACCGTCGGCGGCATGCTACTGGGATGGATTGCAGGACAAATGGCGATTACCGACCCCGCGGTCAAGGAGTGGATGACGGTCACGAAGACACTCGAATACAGCTGCGCTGCAGCGGGAGCGATTTTTGTGCTGCTGGTGGGACTGTATTTTCAAAAGCGCAGCAAAGCTGCAAGCTAAAGCGGTTTAGGCGGTCCGTCGACTGCCGCCTATTTGCAACAATCTACACGTAACTTGTGACAAATTCACTTGTGTCTAACGGTGCTGTCTGGTAACGTATCAACCTGAAATATGACTAGGGACAACCACTTAGCGCGCTAACTTCATAAGCCGCTTTGACAATTCGTACAAGGAACAGGTCTTGGGGGCAACATCATCATCAAAACGAAGCCAGTTTTGGCGCGCCGACTGGTTTGTGGGCGTGCTGGTGGTGCTGTGTGTATTTGTGTTCAACCGAGCTACCAATTTCGTTGACACCCTAGAAAACCGTTTCTATGACTACGGAATCACCCAGTCAGACAAGAAGCCCTCAGACCAAATTGCGATTGTGGCGATTGACGATCAAAGCGTAGCCAACGTAGGGCGCTGGCCTTGGTCGCGCGATGTTCAGGCCAAGCTGATCGAGCAAATCAGCGCTGGCAAGCCTAAAGCCATCATCAACCAGATTTTTTATCCTGAACCGCAGATTGAAAAGGGTCTGCCATTTTTACAAAAAATCCGCGCTGTAGTCAGTGCAGATGCCGCATCAGGAAATACCACCTTAGAAGCCATCGACAAAATCGCCGCTGATGGCGAAGCGGCACTCAATGCCGACGCACGTCTTGCACAGGCTTTTAAATCGGCGGGCAACGTAGTGGGGCTGGTAACGTTCACCTCAGGCGACGCGCGTGGCAAACCGGACAAGCCGCTGCAGCAAGGTACTCTGAAAAGCTTGGTCACAGCCCCGGCAGGCTTTGGCATTGAAGTCGCAGGTATTTTGGAGCCTATTGATCTTCTCAGTAACAGTATCAGCTCAGCAGGGCACGGAAACAAGCCTGTCGAACTCGATGGTACTTTGCGCGTTGAGCCCCTACTGGCAGACTACTACGGCCAATTCGTACCTTCATTGGGCTTGATGGCTGCGATGAAAGGCCTGAACTTAAGCGCAGCAGACGTATCGGTGTCAGAGCAAGACCAAGTTTTGCAAATTGGCAAACTGCGTATCGGCACCAACGAGCAAGGTGTCATGCGCCCCTTTTACTACGCAGACAAAGATGGCAAAACACCGTTTAGCTACGATTCCGCTTTTGACGTGATTTCTGGCAAAGTGCCTGCGAGTAAATATACAGGCAAAGTTGTGTTGCTTGGGCCTACAGCGGCTGGCGTAGGTGTAGAGTTTCCAACGCCTCTAGGTCGCGGCATGACCCCGCTGGAGCAAACAGCCCATGTCACGTCGAGCATTTTGTCGGAGCATTTTGTCACTACGCCTTTGTGGACTTCTCTTGTGAGCTATTTGGCCGTATTGTTGATAGCGGCTTACTTGATTGCGTTATTGCCCCGCTTGTCAGCAGGCCATTCAGCGGTCGTTACGGGCCTGCTGTTTGCCGTACTGCTGGTCTCGTCGTATGTACTTTTGTCGCGCTACAGCCGCTGGGCTCAGTTTATCCTTCCAGCGGTGTTGCTCATCATTGGCCATTTGGCACTGACCACCAAACGCTTCTTGGTGACAGAGGCAGGCAAGCTCAAGTCAGACGAAGAGTCAGCTGAGACCAACCGCATGATGGGCTTGGCGCTGCAGGGCCAAGGGCAGTTGGACATGGCATTTGATCGGTTTCGCCGCGTGCCCGTTAGCGATGCGCTGATGGACAACATGGGTAACTTGGCCCTGGACTTTGAGCGCAAACGTCAATTTAACAAAGCCCAAGCCGTGTACGAGCACATGGCGGGCCTAGACAAAACCCACAAGGGTTTAGACGCCAAGCTCAACCGCGCTAAAAACCTCTCCGAAACAGTGATTTTGGGCGGGGGTGGCGCGCACCCGGGCGCCGCCATGCTGCTGGACGGTGGTGGTATTGAAAAGCCCATGCTCGGCCGCTACCAGGTAGATAAAGAGCTGGGTAAAGGTGCGATGGGTGTAGTGTATTTGGGCAAGGACCCGAAAATTGGACGTGTGGTGGCCATCAAAACCATGGCCCTGGCCCAAGAGTTTGATGGTGACGATTTGGTCGACGCCCGCGAGCGATTTTTCCGCGAAGCCGAGACAGCGGGCCGACTGCAGCACCAAAATATTGTCACGATCTTTGATGCGGGTGAAGAGCATGACCTGGCCTATATCGCCATGGAATTCCTCAAAGGCAAAGATCTGCTTGACTACTGCAAGGGCGGCTCGTTGCTGCCCGTGAACACCGTCTTGTCTATTGTGGAGCGTGTTGCCCAAGCGCTGGCTTATGCGCACAAGCAAAACGTAGTGCATCGAGACATTAAGCCTGCCAACATCATGTATGAGCTGGCCAGCGACACCGTTAAAGTGACGGACTTTGGTATCGCCCGCATCACGGATTCGAGCAAGACCAAGACCGGTATCGTGTTGGGCACGCCTAGCTTTATGTCACCAGAGCAAATCGCAGGTAAAAAAGTGGACGGCCGCTCAGACCTTTACTCCCTGGGCGTTATGCTTTACCAAATGCTAGCGGGCGTATTGCCCTTCCGGGGTGACTCGATGGCTGAGCTGATGTACAAGATCGCCAACGAAGAAGCTGCCGATGTGCGCACCGTTCGCTCCGAGCTAAGTGCGGCGGTCGCCCAAGTGGTGGCTTTGTCGCTGAGCAAGCGACCCGAAACACGCTTTCAGGACGGTGACCAGTTTGCAGCTGACCTGCGCTTGGCGATGGCTGACATGGCTGCCAGCGAAGCATCTGGCACTGCCTACGCACTGCCTGCAAGTGGTGCCACAGCGGCAGACCCAACAGCAGTGATGGGCCCAGCCCCATCCGACGACAAAACCCAGGTGCTGCCTGCGCCCCACGCTCCTGCGGTGTTGGCCGAAGATTTTGCGGCAACCCGCAAAATTGATGCGAATTCCACAGACTTTGATAAAACCGTAGTTTCCAAGCCCACTAATCCGGGATCGGGCAGCTAAAAGTCGTTATAGTAGGCGACGACTACACCATGATTTACCATTTTCATTCACAAACCGACCCAGGTCTCGCTCGCGAGAACAACGAAGACTCGGTCACTTATGACGCTGCGACATCACTGACCGTGCTTGCTGATGGCATGGGCGGCTACAACGCCGGTGAGGTCGCCAGCGGCATGGCTACGGCCTTTATCCGTTCCGAGATGAGCCGCTGGTTATCGCAAGTAGGCAAAACAGCCAATGCGCGCGAAGTGCGTCGCGCATTAGAGATTTGTGTTGATAACGCCAACCGATCTATTTTCAATGCTGCCAACTCCAACCCGCAGTACGCAGGTATGGGCACTACGCTGGTTGTGGGTGTTTGCCATGAAGCGCGCTTGATGTTAGGCCATATTGGCGACTCGCGCTGCTACCGCTTGCGCGGCGACGAGTTTGTGCAAATCACCAAAGACCACTCCCTTTTGCAAGAGCAAATGGATGCTGGCCTGATCACTGCTGAGCAAGCCGCTACCTCGCTGAACAAAAATCTGGTGACCCGCGCCTTGGGCGTCGAAGACAGTGTGTTGCTCGAGGTCAATGAGCATCGGGTGGAGATCGGCGACCTATACGCCATGTGTTCGGACGGTTTGTCCGATATGGTGGACGATGCAGGTATTGCGCAGATTTTGAAAACCACCGACACTATGGAAGCTAAAGCGCAGGCCCTCGTGGCTGCGGCGAATGCGGCGGGTGGCAGAGACAATATTTCAGTGCTGTTATTCGAGGCACGAGAAGGTTCTAGTAAACGGGGCTTTATGGCCCGGCTACTTAGAAAGTAAAATAAATGAATAGCTATATCAACAGGAGCCGGCCATGCCGAAAATGATCGTGTCGATCGACGGTGTCGTCATCAAAGAAGTCCAACTCACCAAGGACCGTACTACGCTGGGACGCAGGCCGTATAACGACATCGTTATCGACAACCTGGCTGTTAGCGGAGAGCATGCCGTGATGCAAATGACAGGCAATGAAGTCTATCTTGAAGACCTTAACAGCACTAACGGTACCTACGTTAACGGTAAAGCAGCTAAAAAGCAGCTTCTTGCACACAACGATACCGTTGAGATAGGCAAGTACAAAATCAAGTTTATCAACGAAGTGGCCAACGCCGGCTTTGAGAAAACGATGATCATCAAAGCAGGAGCCGCCGGTCTAGCGCAGCCTCCAGCTGCCGATGCCGCAGCCCCCACAGGCGTAGCTGCGATCAAAGTACTCTCAGGCGCAGCCGCTGGCCGCGAAGTACCACTGGTCAAAGTAGTGACCACCATTGGCAAACCGGGTGTTGCTGTAGCCGCCATTACAAAGCGCCCTCATGGTTTTGTGGTAGCCCACGTAGAGGGCGCGAACCGCCCCACACTGAACGGCACTCCTATTGGCGCAGAACCGCTTGTGCTTAAGAACATGGATGTGCTGGAGCTGGCGGGCACACAAATGCAGTTTGTACAAAACTAAAACTACTCTTTAAGTCGATGGGTGAGCGCTGTATCTGCGCTTCAACGCAAGCGTAGATCTTTGCGGGTGAGTGCATAGCGCACCACCGCCCATCGCACGCCAACAATCACAGGAGACGGCATGGAGGCGCTACTCAGACACTGGCCCCGCATAGCCGTCACACTGATTCCGCTGGTGATTGCGCTATTACACGCCAGTGAGCTGGTCAGTATCAACGTATTCAAACGCCTCGACGACATCATCTACGATGCTCGGCTGCGAGCCACCATGCCCCAAACCATCGATGAGCGCGTAGTCATCATCGATATCGACGAAAAAAGCTTGGCCGAAGTAGGCCGCTGGCCTTGGGGCCGCAACAAAATGGCCGCACTGGTGGACGAGCTGTTTGACCGCCAGCAGATCGCCATTTTGGGGTTTGACGTGGTGTTTGCTGAGGCAGACGATAGCTCCGGTCTGAAGCGCCTGCGCCAGCTAGCGAACGAGGAGATGCGCGACCAAAGCGGCTTTGCCGAGCGCCTAAGCCAAATCCAATCCAGCCTTGATTACGACGCCGCTTTTGCCAAAGCCATAGACAAACGGCCTGTTGTGATGGGCTACTACCTCACCAGCGACCGCGATGGTCGCACCAGTGGCGCCCTGCCTGCGCCTGTGATGCAAAAAAGCGACTTGGTGGGTAAGCCTATCCAATTCACCAACTGGTCGGGCTATGGAGCCAACATCGAGCCCTTGGCCAAGGCAGCGCCGATGGCGGGGTTTTTTAATTCGATTACCGATCTCGATGGCGTGGTGCGTTCTATTCCCTTGATTGCTGAGCACAAGGGACAATATTACGAGTCGTTGTCCCTGGCCATGTTTCGCGTGCTCACGGGCTTGCCCAAAGTCACCCCCGGCTTTCCTCAAGAGCGGTTTCTAGCGCGCAACTACCAAGGCCTAGAGAGTATTTTGCTCAAACAAGACGGCAAATCTTTGGCCATTCCGGTTGACGACAAAGTCTCCACCTTGATTCCCTTTCGCGGCCTGGGCAGCAGCGCAGGCGGCTCGTTCAAATATTACTCAGCCTCTGACATCGTCTCCCAACGCGTGCCTGCCAGCGCACTCCAAGGCAAAATCGTGCTGCTTGGCACCACAGCCCCTGGCCTGCTCGATTTGCGCGTAACGCCAGTGGGCGAGGTGTACCCTGGTGTCGAGGTGCATGCCAACATGATCTCTGGTCTGCTTGACGGCCGTTTGTATGTCAAACCCGACTATGCCGTCGGATTCGAGGTGGTTATTTTGGTTCTGGCGGGGTTGCTCTTGGCGATTGCCCTGCCCCTGCTGTCTGCGCCCAAAGCTGTTGCGCTAAGTGTGGCAGTCGTGGGCGGTCTGGTTGGGCTTAATTTTTGGATGTACCTCGGGTATGGCTTGGTATTACCGCTGGCGGCAGCGCTCATCATGGCCCTCACCGCTTTTGCGCTCAACATGAGCTACGGCTATTTTGTAGAGAGCAAATCCAAGCGCCAAATTGCCAATATGTTTGCCGCCTATGTGCCGCCCGAGCTGGTCGATGAGATGGTCAAAGACCCCGGTAGCTACAGCATGAAGGCGACCAACAAAGAGCTCACGGTCATGTTTTGCGACATGCGCGGTTTTACCAACTTATCAGAAAAGATGGAGCCTACCGCGCTGCAGGCCTTGCTCAACAATCTGTTCAGCCGATTGACCGAAATCATCCAGGCCAATCGCGGCACCACAGACAAATATATGGGTGACTGCGTGATGGCCTTTTGGGGCGCCCCGGTAGACACCCCCCAACATGCGCAAATGGCGGTTAAAGCGGCGATAGAAATGTGTGAGGCCGTGCGCAAAATTAACATCGAGCACCGCGCCCAGGGCATTCCTGAGATTGGCGTAGGCATTGGCCTGAACACCGGCACCATGTGTGTGGGTAATATGGGCTCGGACATTCGCCGGTCGTACACCGTGATCGGCGACGCCGTAAACCTCGGCTCGCGCCTAGAAGGTTTGTCCAAAAACTACGGCGTAGAGGTGGTGGTGAGCGAGTCCACCAAAAAGCAGGCGGCTGACTTTACATGGCAAGAGCTGGACAAAGTGCGGGTCAAAGGCAAGTTGGAAGCTGTGTCGATATTTCAACCTGTAACTGCGACCGAGGCCATCCCCAAAGCCAGCACAGATGAG
This sequence comes from Polaromonas sp., assembly GCA_031431335.1. Taxonomy (GTDB): domain Bacteria; phylum Pseudomonadota; class Gammaproteobacteria; order Burkholderiales; family Burkholderiaceae_C; genus JAAFIP01. Next base: position 9,870 of record JANPDG010000278.1, read on the forward strand.
CTGAAAGCCTGGAATACACTGCTAAAGTCTTACAGACAACAAGACTGGGAGCAGTGCGATGTGCAAATACTCAATTTGCAGCGCCTAAATGCCAATAAATACCTTTACCAGTTGTACTCCGAGCGTGTAGCCTCTATGCGTCAGCTGCCGTTTGACCCAACCTGGGATGGCGCGACCAATTTTGATACCAAGTAAAGAGGCGCTAGTGATATGAAAGTTCGGGTTTTAGGCTGTTCGGGTGCCATTGCAAAGGACTGCCGTACCACGTCATTTTTAATCGACGGTGATGTGTTGATTGATGCTGGCACCGGTGTGGGCGACCTGACTTTAGATGAGATGCGCGGTATCAACGATGTACTGCTAACCCACTCTCACCTTGACCATGTGGCTGCCCTACCGCTGATGATTGACTCGGTGGCTGCCCTGCGCAATGCACCGCTGCGCGTGCATGCGCTGCCCGAGACGATTGCAGCGCTGCGCCAACATATCTTTAACAACACTATTTGGCCAGATTTCAGCAGGATCCCGTCCGCTGCTGCGCCATTTTTGAGCTTTCACCCGATCCGTACCGGCCAAACTGTCACGATTGGCGGCAAACAGATTGAGGTTTTGCCCGCTGTACACACCGTGCCTGCGGTGGGCTACGCCGTGAGCGCGGGCCAAGGCTGCTGGGTGTTTACTGGCGATACCGAGCGCAATCCCGCTTTTTGGCGGCGCTTAAATCAGCTCAATGTGGCCATGCTGGTGATAGAAACAGCCTTTAGCAACCGCGAAAAAGAGCTGGCTAAACGCAGCCTGCACCTCTCGCCCATGGCGCTGGCCGACGAGCTAGACCACATTGCCAAAGACAAACACTACCCCATCTACATTACCCACACCAAGCCCGCCGAAACCGAGCTGATCATGGAAGAAGTGCAGCGATTTGACCAAACTCAGCCCTTTGGCCCCAACGTCACCCACGATATTCGCTGGCTGCGCGCGGGGCAGGAATTTGAGCTATGAATGCTGCTGCGAGTTCTGCACTAAGTACGCCTCCGCACTCTGCAGGCTCTGCTGAGCAGGCTTTTTACGACTCGCAACTGCTGCCGCCTGAGAATCGCGGCATGACCTTTGAGGTGCTGTTTTACCGCCAGCTGCAGCAAGTTACCACCCGCATTCACGATACCGAAAACATCGACCAGCTCATGTTGGAGTCGAGCCAAGACATTTGCAAGCTGCTTAACGCAGACCGACTGACGCTCTATGCGCTGAGCGACGACAAAACTTCAATCATCTCCAAAATCAAAACGGGCCTCAATGTCGCCAAAGACTTAAAACTGCCGATCAGCACAACAAGCCTTGCTGGCTACGCCGCCATGAGCAAGAGCATGCTCAACATTACCGATGTGTACGACGAAGAGCAGCTCAAAAGCATTCACCCACAGCTCACGTTTTTAAAAGAAGTCGACAAACGCTCAGGCTACCGCACCAAGCAAATGCTGGTGGTGCCCATTTTGGACGGCGACCAACCCGATAGCGCGTTGCACGGCGTGTTGCAGGTCATCAACAATAAAAGCGACGCTCCGTTTGGCCAGCTGGAAATTGAAGGCATTACCCAGCTGTGCAAAACACTGGCCACCGCCATTCGCCAGCGCGCCCAGCGCACACAGTTTTTGGACAGCACCAGCGGGCTGCTGCGCCGCAAAGCCAGTAAATACGATGGCTTGGTGGGTGATGGCGTGCTGACCGAGCACGAACTGACCCAGTGTATTCAAAAAGCGCGCGACCAAGCCCAATCGGTCGAACACCTGCTCATGGCCGACCACCATATTCGCCCTGCGCAAATCGGCCCCTCGCTGGCTAAATTTTTTGGTGTGGCTTATGAGCCGTTCAGCGCGGGGCGCATTCGCTCTGAAATGCTGCACGCCTCACTTAAGCTCGACTTTATCCACCAGCAAGGCTGGATACCGCTAGAAGAGTCGCCCGATGGCTTGGTAGTGATGTGCCTTGACCCCGAGGCCGTGCGCGGCGGGCGCATGGTGCAGCAAATTTTCCCGCGCACAGCCAAGTTCAGCTACCGCGTTACCACGCAAACCGAGTTTGAAGAAACCCTAGGCCAACTGTTTGGCGCAGGCAACGACGGCGGCTCGATTGACCAGCTGCTGGCCGACATGAACGCGCCGCTGGAAGACGCCAGCTTCGACGACTCGTCGCTCGAGTCTGCTGCGGCTGACAATGAGCTAGTGAAGTTTGTGAATAAGGTCATCGTGGACGCCTACAACCAAAAGGTGTCTGACATTCACATCGAGCCCATGCCAGGCAAGGCCAAAACCGGTATCCGCTTTCGCATTGACGGCACGCTGGCACCATACATCGAGGTGCCATCGCACTTCAGGCAAGCCATGGTCACACGCCTGAAAATCATGTGCGACCTGGACATTTCTGAGCGCCGCAAGCCGCAAGACGGCAAAATCAAGTTCAAAAAATACGGGCCTATCGACATTGAACTGCGGGTGGCCACCATTCCGAGTGCGGGCGGCGTGGAAGACGTGGTCATGCGTATTTTGTCGGGCGGCGAGCCTATCCCGCTAGAAAAGCTGGGCCTCACCCCCCACAACCGCGAGCGGGTAGAGGCCACCGTGAGCAAGCCCTACGGCCTGTTTTATGTGTGCGGCCCCACTGGCTCGGGCAAAACCACCACGCTGCACAGCATCCTGAAGTTTTTAAACACGCCCGACACCAAAATCTGGACGGCAGAAGACCCGGTAGAGATCACCCAAAAAGGCCTGCGCCAAGTGCAAATCAACCGCAAAGCCGGCATCGATTTTGCGCTGATCATGCGCGCTTTTTTGCGCGCCGACCCCGATATCATCATGGTGGGCGAGAGCCGTGACAAAGAAACCGTGAGCATGGGCGTAGAAGCCTCGCTCACCGGCCACCTGGTGTTCAGCACCCTGCATACCAACAGCGCGCCCGAGTCCATTACCCGCCTGCTAGACATGGGCATGGACCCATTTAACTTTGCCGACGCGCTCTTAGGCATCCTGGCCCAGCGCCTGGCCAAGCGCCTGTGCGACTGCAAAGAAGAGTACACACCTGCGCCTGCCGAGCTTAAAGCCTTCATCACCGAATACGCCGACGAGCTGCGCCACAC
>JANPDG010000279.1:0-20030 GCA_031431335.1 Polaromonas sp.
CAGTTATTCCTGCAGCTCGTAGAGGTCAATATGTTCGAAAAAGTCTCGCTGCACCAAATGGTTCACAACGCATTGCCCAGCCTAGAGGATCGCCTACTTAGCCCTCAGATGGATTTGTTCTGAAAATACCGGACAGTAGTGGTTTACCTAACTTTTTAGGCATTTTTCCGACGTGAATGTTCAATAGTTTGCTATTTAATAAATAGCAATAGCTAGATCCCACCGAGTAATTGCAGCGTAACTTCGCGCACTATGTTGACACCCGTAGTCGATCTGGCGTCGTTGTACTTAATCACTAAACTAATAGTGGCGTTCGCGCTTCCAAGGCCAATGTCTATTCGGCCGTTGCCCGGCACCGTTGAGGCACCGCCTCGCGTAATCGGCAACGCATTTAAACGGTAAACACCCGCTGATACGCGCGGCAATACAAGCGTTTCGGTATCGCCATTGCTAGCACCAACCGTTACTTGCAGCGAAGGCGTTGTGACGTCTGCATCGCGCACCTCGATAGCTACATTCAAAACAGAGGGCACGGCTGAGCAGGTCAGGGGCGCCCCTGGGGTGGCCGCTGGCAACGTATAAGCCATAGCAGAGCAATTGCCTGGGACTGTTTGAACATTATCACTGGCAGTAATGCTGCCTAACGATACGGGTCTAGTTCCAACCAAGACTACAGGCCTATTCAGCTGCACTGTGCTGCCGCCTGGGCCTGAAACAGCACTGACGGTAGCCAGCACGCTAAGACCAATTTGTGAACTTCCGATACTTTGTCCTGCTGGAATAGGGCTGCCTGAGTAAACTCTATTACAGGTGGTTAGCGCCGGATTAGGCGGTGCATACGTCCCAGGAACGGTGCCTAAGACAGCGCCGCTCGAACTAGTAATATTAAACAGGCAGGAGTTAGCGCCTGCGGTTACCGGTGTCACTGTACAAACGGTTGACGGAGTCGTGTAAGGTGCCGGACTATAAAATGGCCCAAGGCCGCCGGATAACAATGCCGATACATTGACGCTAACCAGCGCTTGGGTACACCCCGAAGGATTATTGCTGAAATCAATCGAGGGCTGACTCACCGTGATGGTGCCGTCAGTCGACGGGGCGTTGCCTGCAGACGCAAACGGCGAGCTGCCCGCCAAGCCGCCTACCTGCCATTGACCGCCATTTAAACCTGTCAACAACACGGACCCCGTGCCGCGCACAATACCAGGCTGAAAGCTTACCGCGTCTAAAAAGGTTTTCTCCCAACTGAAGGTGATCGACGCCACATCGGGGCCGCACTGCATTTGGCGGTCTTTGATTTGGATGCGGGTTTGGCGCTGGGCCACCGTGCTGGTTTGTATGTCGTTGATCAGCGCGCCGTAACCCACCATAGAGGGGCTTAGGTGCTGCTGCAAGAAGGCGATGTCGCCTTGCTCGTAGGCGCGAATCAAGTCGTCCAGCGCTTTTTGCGCAGGGGCGTTGGGCGCGCACTGGGTGGACACCTGTGTACCGCCTTGCGCGGTAGTGCCGCCAGCGGCAACGACCTGCGCCTTGCGGGTGTCCAGGCGCTGCTGCTGGTTGGTTTGTGCGTCTTTTTTAAGCTCGGTGGTGCGCGCATCCTGCGCCTGGGGCTTGAACAAGGCGGGGGGGGGTGCCGCCTGCACCGGGGCAAGGCCTGCAGTTTTCACGCGGCCTGTGGCGCTAGGGGTGCCCGCTTGTTGCGCCAGCTCGCCTGCGCGGGTGGCCAGTGTGGTCGCCCCTTCAGTGACTTGGTTCCAAGTGCCTTCGCTGTCGTCCTTGCTGCCTTCAACCGCCTCGCCCACTGCTACTTCATGGTCGGTACCGCGGATACCCACGGTTGCAGTAGAGGTAGTGATTTTGTAGTTTTTAGGGGCCGTTTTGCTGATCCAGCCGGTAATTGAGCGCAGGCTGCCGCGCAGCAGGTTAAGCACCACCGAGTCTTGGTCGTTGCCGTTGACTTTGTAAGCGTCAATCGTCAGGCGGCTGCGCGGGCGTACAGCCAGCACGCCAGAGTCGTCGGTGGTAATCAGCACTGCGCCGTTGGCACCGGTGACGATGGTGTCGCCCTCAACGATGCGGTCGCCTTTGGCAATGGCACGTGGCTTGCCGCCGGGGCTTGCCACACTGGCCTCGCCGCTGGCGGTGTCAACATTGCCCACTGCTAACACTGTAATAGGCAAGCTGGCCCACAAGCCGCCGCCCAGGCTGACGGCCAGTGCCAATGCAAGTTTTTGTGCTTTCATAGATATTCCTCTAACTTTAGTGTGCGAGTGTGCCATTGCCACGCCGGGAGTGTCTGTGATGCAGTTGGCGTAAACTCAAGTTTTCAGCGCAGTGGACTCACACCGGCACATGGTTTCGTGACTTATTTGTGGGTCGTTTGTGGCTATAAAGCTACTAGGATCACCATTTATAGGTGCCTTGCACGCCTATGACGCGCTCGTCGAACTCCAGCCGCACGTCACCTTGGTTGCGTTTGCTCGCCCTAGCGTAGGCCTTGGCGTTCCATTGCGGACCAAAATCTCGGCTCCAGTCCAGACTAAAACTGTTGCTCTTTAAGCTAGGCGCACCTGCTGTGGGCTGGCTGCTGGTTTGGTGTTGCCAGCTGGCGCTGAGCATGCCTAGTTGTGGGTGGGTGGCCTGCAGGTTAAGGCCCATGTTGGTGCTTTGGCTGCTAGCGGACAAAGTCAGCAGCTTTTGCGTTTGCTGGCCAAGAGTGCCTTGCAAACCCAGTGTCCAGCTTGGCGCACTGGCACTGCCAGCGTCTGCTCCGCTCCAATTGCGGCCGACAAAAAGCTGCCAATTGTGGCTATTACTGTCTAGCGACGGGTTGGCGGCGCTGCGGGCGTGGCCTATGCCCAGCGACACATTAGCGCTCCAAGCGGTGTTGGCAAACGATGCGCCTACCTGGGTATTGTCGATCCGGTTGTCGTTGCCCAAAGCGTCGCGGCCTTGGCTGCGCGTGTCTGATAACGAAAATGCCAAACCGGGTATATCTTGCAGGCTGTAGCTCAACCGATTGGACAGGCTGTCTAGGCTGGACTGGCTGGCGGGCAGTGTGCCGGTTGCGCCAATCAATGCGCCTAAGGTGGGCGCGCGGGTCACTGCGGTGCGAACGTCAACACCCCACAGCACTTGGGGGTTGATTTGCCAGTCTGCACCAGCATAGGTTTCGCGCACGCCTGTGGCGTTGGTTTGGGCCAGTGCAGCGTAATTGGGGCCTAGATTATGGTGGCCTGCGCGCAGGCTGACAGGGCCGATTTTATAAAGGGCGTCGATCACAAAGGCTTCGTCGGTGGCGCTGCCTTGGCTGCCGCCTTGGTCTTCGGTGTTGCTGGTTGCTAGCTCGGCGGTGAGCTGCAAGTTGCCTTGGCTGTATTTGCCGCCCAGACTTGCCACTGTGCCTTCCAACGTGGTGAGTGGGGCGATAATTGTGCCCAATGGCAAAGGCACTAGCAAGGAGGCGGGGTTGGCTGTGCCGCCGCGATCGCGGTAGTTTTGCAGTGTGGCGTAGACGCTGGTCTGGTTTGCGCCTTGCGGGCCAATTTTGTATTCGCCTTTCACGCCCATCACATCGCGCAAGTTGCGGGTGCGGCTGGGTTGACCGTCGCGGGTGTCGCGCTCGGCCAAGGCCTCCCAACTGTCGGCCACCACGCCTGCGTAGCCCGTGACTGTAAATGCACCGAGGTCTTTGGCCAGCAGCGCGCCGCGCAAGCCTTGGTTGGTGCTCAGGCCCGAAAAGTTGGCCGCTACATCGCCCAACGCTATTTGGTAGCCCACGCCGGTTCGGCCTATTTGCAGGTTGTTAATTTGCGTGGCGTATCGGCTTTGCAGGCCACGGTCGTCGGTGCTGGTAAAGGTGCCTTGGGCATAGGTAACGTCTTGCTCGGCGCTGGTGCTGCGCACATCGCCTTGGACTACGATTTTGCCAAAGTCGCCGTTGCGGGTAGAGCCAAGCGCGGCATTGCCGCTGGGGCTGGAGACACGGTTGTTATAACCGCCCAGCTCAATTTGTCCATGGAACTCGTAGCCAACTGGCGCGCCCGCTATGGGCTTGCCAGTGGCAGGGTCCACAGTCGGCGTGCCGCCAAAGGGGATGCCTTGGCCCGTTTGCAATTGCCAGCTTCGCAGCACTTGCTGGTTGGCTGGGTTGTTTAGGTCCACGTTCGCTGGCGGCGTGGCCTGCGCTGCTGCGCACAGAGGCAACATCGCCATGATAGCCAAGGTCAGTTGGCTGGTTGCCAGCCTAGGCTTTGCGCAGTCTGCGGACAATCTCATGACTAGTACATTCGGTATCTATATATAACGCTTTAGTTTGTCACTAATTGCGCTTTATGGTGACTTCTTGTGCGATAAGCAGTCAACTTTTACAATTACGCTGTGTTTATGCAACATATCGTGTAGCTTAAAAAAGCTGGTCGAAAATTATCTTTTAGCCACTTTTTTACTATGAATTTAGTAGCTAACTATTTAATATCCACGTCGGAAAATCGTCAATATTTTCACTTATTTAAAAACAAGAAGATGGGGGCATCTGTCAACAAAAAACCCGCCGTTCAACGGGCGGGGTTTTTGTGTTTTTTATAACTGCAGCCTGCCTTCAGGTGCGCATTATTTGCGCACCCCAGTCAGCACCACTTCAACGCGGCGGTTGGGCAGCAAGCATTCTTGCAGCTCGGCATTAGAGCGGAACTTGTCTTTGGTGCAGGCCTCAATCTGCGTCGTGTCGGCCCTGAAGTCGGTGCTGATCAAATTGGCTGGTACGCCCGCGTTGACCATATAGGTTTTGATGGTGTTGACGCGGTCTTGCGACAACTGCACGTTGTAGTTCGCGTTGCCGGTGCTGTTCAAGCGATCAGCATGGCCAGTCAGCTTGATACCGCTAACGGTGATGGCACCACCTTTAACTTGGGCAATCAGGCTGTCGAGTTGATCTTTGGTGTACGAACGCACGTTGGCCATATCGCGTTTGTCAAAGTTGAACAGCACGTTGGCTGCGGCATTGACAGGTGCGGCTACAGGCACAGGCACGACTGGCGCAGGCGCTGCCTTGGCCACCACGGGTGCGGGGGCAGGCAGGCAGGCTTCAGCGGCTTTTTGTGCATCACCAATCAGGTCTTCTGCAATTTGCACATACGGCTTGGCATGACGCCATTGCTGCTGGTTAAATTCATTGCCTGCATGCACCAGCTCGACTTCAGCACAAGCTGTTTTTTGCTCAGCACAACGCCAACCAGCGCTGCCCTTAAGCTTAGCGGCAGCGTCCCACAGGTCTTGGCGCAACTTGCTCGCATCGTTGACCAGCGGGGTTTGCAGGGCAGGGTTGCCTGCGCCGCCCACGGCACCGCCTTTGGCCAAATACTCGGTGATCTTGGCTGACTCGTCATAAGCCAAGCCGGGGAAGTTGCTGCGGTCGTTGCGGGTGTACTCGTGCAGGCTCACGTCCAGCCAGCACTGTGACTTTGCCAAGCTGTAGCTGGCTACGCGGTGGTTACCGGTGTCGTTCAAAGCTTTGATACGGCCTTGCTGGGTTTCGTATTTGGCATAGTCACCGTGAATAGCCCGGTCCGTGATGGACTGGTTAGCAGCTGCGGTGGTGGAGCTGTTCGACTGCTGGCCCGCGCTGGTTGCGCAGCCCGAGAGCACCACAACAGACATTGCCAAGGCGATGGCGGTGACTTTGGCTGCGAGTGAGGAGGTAGCTTGTAATTTCATAAGAGCCTCTGAATAAATGGGGTAATGCTGTGGTGAATGGTGGCGTCGTGTGCGAATGGGTCGTTATCGATCCAAAGCACGGTTCACGTTGGTATCTTTGCCTTGCAGCAATGAGCCATCAAACTTGAAGCGCAAGCGCAGATAGACGCCTTTGTTGGTGTAGTCAGAGCCGGTGAGCTCTTTGTCACTAAATCCTACCCAGTTCACGCCTGCGGACAGCCACAAGTTTTGACGCAGCAAATAGCCCACCTCTGCGCCTTGTGCCCACTGCTTAGATGAGCCTTGCGGGCTGAACATGACGCTTGTCATCAGGCCAATGTCCCAGTTCTCACTGATGTCATACGTAACGCGGCCACCCACCAACATAGCGGTGTAGACCGATTTGCCCGTTGTGAATTTGTCCGTGCGGTTCTTTAGCGCTGCGCGGCCACTGAACCACCACGGGCGGCTTGGATGGTAGTCACCATGCAAGCTAACGATGTGGGTGCGGTAATTGTCTGCATTGGCGGTCATTTTGTCTGACACCGTCCAGTACTCGTAGCGCGCCAGAGCATTCCAGCGATTGTGGTCCACGGGTCTCCAGGCTGCACCGACTTGGAAGCGGTCTTCTAGCTTGGTGCCGCCAATATTGTTATCTTGGTAGAGCAAATAATTGCGTGCCAACATGGTCCAGTCACGGTCGATCTTGCGAGCAACGCTCACGGTACTGAGGTACTGGTCTTGCGCATCGTTGCCCAGCACCGATTTGTCGTCAAACACATGGCGGTACTCTAAACGGCCGCTGGCGCGCCATAGCGGATTGACGCTGTAGTCCACACCGCCGTTGATAGCAAACGCTTGGCGCGCTGTGCCCTTGAATATCTTCAAATACTCCGCACCGCCTGTAAAGGTAATGCCCTCGGCGTAGTTCCAGCTGTTGCGCACACCGCTGGCCAGCTGCATGTCGCGGTCTAGTGCGGTGCCACTGCTCAGGCCATCACGCATCCTGAACTCGCTGTACACCGTAGGGCCAGAAGCAAAGGTGTTGTCAATACCTGCCGTAAAGCTGGTGCTGCGGTCAAACGCATTGAGCGCAGCTGCCGACGACAAGCCTGAGCGTGTCTCAAAGCGTGCATACACTTTGCTGCGCTCGTTGATTTGGTAGCTGGTACCTAAGCCTAGGCGGCGCTGGTTTTCATTGCCCACTTCGACTTCGCCATTGACTGACCAAAAATCAGTAGCGCGGTATGTAGCACCCAAGCGCAAGCTGGTAGCACTTACGCTGTTAGGGTTCAGGCCATTGACCGGCGTGCCTGGTGCGCCAGTTAACACAGGAATGCCATTCGGGTTCAGTGTGTCAGCACCCAGGCCGAAGAAGCCGCCGCCTGTGCCACTGTTGCCCGGAATACCTGCCGTACTGGCATAGCCTTGGTCTTCTTTGGTGGCGCGCAATGATCCGTCTACAGTCAGGCGGTCAGTGATGTTCCAAGTCAGGCCCAGTGCCATCGAATCCCGCTTAGGATCGTTGAGTGGAATCGTGTCTTCGTTGCGCTGGGCAGAGCCATACATCGACAAAGTTTCGGACAGCTTGTAGCGACCTGACAGGCCAGCCTCCATCTTGCCTTCACTCACGCCCGCAGCTGGGTTGTAAAAGTTACTGTCGGCGCGCATGAACCAGCCGCGCGTATCCCAATTACCTTCGTTGTAGTTGCCTTCAATGCGAACAGCATTGCCGTCGCGGTCTGTGCGCACCTCGCCTGCAGAGCCTGTGGGGGTCAACGTTGTCGCGGTGCCTACTGAATATTTAGTAGATGACGAGTTAGCGACCTCCACCACAATAGAGCCTGACTGGCCTATGCGCATGCTCGCGTTAGCGCTACCTATGCGGTACGGCGAGATTGGGTTTTTGTCTTCTACCAAGCTGCCGCCTACTTCAAAGCGTTCGCCCAGCTTGACCTGGCCGTCCACACCGTAGGTTAAAAACTTAGGCCCGCCTTGCTCGACTTCATAGGTAATCCGCAAGCTTAGCGGATCGCCGTTAATGTCTTGATTAGACAGTGGGCTTTTTAATAGAATTCGACCAGAAAATGGCTCAAACGTGTAGTCAATCGAGCGCTGCATCAGCTGAACTGTCTTGATGACGTTAAGCGCATTTTTATCGCGGGTGATGATTTCCACTTTTTCAGAGTTCTCTACCGCTTGGTTACTCGATACGCTAAACGGCCCAGAAGTGCCATTGCCACGGTATTCCTCTACCAGTTGCTTTTGATTTTCTTCGAACAAAAAGCCATTGACAAAATATCCAGGCTGCTCAAAGTGAGCGCGCAAGCCAGTCGCACTGCGACTGTAAGCGCCCAAATTGCGACTCTTCACATTAGCTACTGCACCACCCCCAGTGATTTGGCTAAAGCCATCACCGGTTGAAAAATCGCCATACAGTGCATAGCTCTTGCCCGAATCCAAACGCACATACAAGCGATCACGGCTCTTGGCATCAAAGCCTGTGATCGACGAGTCGCCGTAGACAGGATAAAAACGATTAGGGTCCACATCGCGCAGCAATCGGGCGTTGGTCTCTTTGTCAGAGTCAAATGCGGCTGTGAGCAGCATGTCGCCACTGACCTTGCCCTTTAAAAAGAACGCACTGCGCAAACCGTAGTTATTTTTGCCGTTGCTAAATTGGCGCGACCAGCGATTGAGCTCGCGCTCAAAACCATCGTCCACACGCACTGGTGTAATCGACGAGCTGGACTTGCCTTTCCAGTTAATGATGCCGTCAATCAAACCTGCAGCCACCATCTCGCGCAGCTCGGGTAAATACGATACGGTGCCGTTGGCTACAGCGCCGCCAGCTGTGATGCGCATTTTGACGTCGGTGGGCTCAACAGGCGCGAGCAAATTAAACCTGCCTACGCCGTTGGTCACCTTCAGCTGCACGCCTGGTGTGATCTTGTCAACATCCAAGCGGCCAGGACCTAACTCGTCCGTCTTAGCACCCGGGATCAGCACACGGCCTGCGCTGTGCTCGATGGTAATCAAAGCTTCGCCTTGCATCGGTGCGCCATTTTTATCAAACAGGCGCACAGTGACTTGGTTAGTGCTTTGGCCATCTGCTGGCAAGCCGTCTTTTTCAACCTCTACTGTGACCCGCGCAATTTGTGCATTCACGCTGTAATCTATCCCAGACACTGCGCCCTTGAGCGCCGAGGGTGCTGTCGTTTGCTGCGCTGAAATAGGGTTAGGCTGAGCAGGCTGATAAGCTGTTTGCGCCCAAACAGACGTAGACAGGGCTGCGCATGCCAGCGCACACGCTGCGGCTACGGGAGACGCTGCAGTGCAAAACTGGGCACGGGTGCGATGAAGAGGCTTGACGTTCATGGTAGCTGCCGACTGAGATAAGGAGTTGAATGTAGTAATCATGTCAGTCCTCCTTATTGGGCATTGCGCAAATTAGCGCCTTGCGTGTTGCTGGATGCGCCGGGCATTTTCGGCACAGGTGTGTTTTGCTCTGGGGCAGATGGCGTCCCTCCATTGCTAGGTCGTGGAACGACCAATGGCTGGTTGGCGCTGTCTGTGCCCTGCTGCGGATACTGCGGCGACTTACCCTCAAACTTGAGCGCAGGCTGTCCTGTCTTTTCTGTCTCGGTACTGCGCACCTCGCCTTGCGTGCGGCGGCGCTTAACCTGCTCAAGCACTGTGTTAGAGCACGAACCCTCAGCAAAGTCAGCGCGTAACAACTGGCCATTCTTAGTGTCTAAGAAGATGCTGTTGCCATCGCCCAAGTTGCGGTTGGTCGTAGTGGTCATGCGTGAGCCGCGCGGCATGGTCAGCATGTCAACCCCAATTACGTGGGACTTAGGCGAGATACCGCAGTAGCTGTACTTGCCTTCGCTGTCTGTGATGAAGTAAGTTCCGTCTTCCATGTACAGCCGCACGCCTGGTACACCCAGCTCTTCAGCATCTTGGACGTGGTTGTTATTACAGTCAACAAACACTTTGCCTGCAATACAACCGTCATTGGTGAACACGCCCGGACTGACGATGACCTTGGCTTGTGCTTCGTTAGACACCACGGCACCAAACCTGGCTTGTACGCGGTTAATACCATCGCCCTGCATTGAGCCTACGCCTAAACGCACACGGTAGGTGTAAATGATCTCGCCGTTGACTGGCAAGATAACCGCAGTCGTATAAACCAAGGTAGCGCCTACACCACCGGCTGGGTTAGGCGCCGCCACTGGAGCTGCAGCACCAGGATTGGTCACCATCGTGGTACCCAATATGTAGCGGAAGCCTGCTGGTAAGCGGTCGGTGATGCTCGCGCCGATAGGTGTCGCAGCCAAACCGTTGTTGCGCACTTTCACGGTGTAGAGCACAGTGTCGCCCAGCTCAGCCACTGGCCTGTTGACCGACTTAGATATCGCCAGTCTCTGTTGGTTAGGTGGGTCAAGCGGAATGTGGTTATGAATCACATCGGCGCTGGTTCCTGGAATCAGCTGGAAGGTCAAAAAGTGCGTTGTGGGGTCGCCCGCACCAATCTGCGGAGCCAACGGGTTGGGCACCACGGGATTCACACCGCCTGCAGGGCCTGCAGACGGGTAAGCACCCGGTTGTGGCGGGATCAACGTTGATGCAACGTAGGTTCCCGGTGGTGTCACAACAATAGTGTAGTTACCTGCAGGCGCAGGGTTACCCGGAGGCGATATAAGTAAGAACTGATAAAAGCCACTCGGCCCCGTAGTCTGGCTGGCGTTGCCAGCACCACCCACCAAGTGGATGGCAGGATTAAAGCCGGGTGGTCCAGTAAAGGTTACTACCGCTCCTGGCACAGGCACGCGGGTAATAGAGTCGTACACCACACCGCTTGGATCCAGCGGCAGGTTTTGCGCAGGCGTGTCTTGTCCCGCAGTGACTTTGATGCGTGTGATCTTGTCTTTCGATGGAGGCACGGTGCCGTTATTCCCCGCATTAGGCCCAGCCGCCTGGGGCACAGGCGTGCCCAGAACAGCGTCGCCCGCTTCGTTTTGGAATACAACTTCGTACTCTAGACCTGGGCCGCTTGGGGGCAAATTACCCACTGTGTAAGCACCATTGGCGTCTGTCACAGGGCGGCTACTTGGGTTGGTTACCTCTTTAAGCCGCGCTCCAGTTGTTGGATCAATTGCATACACAATCACTTTCAAGCCAGGCACGCGTGGTTCGCCTCCGTCAATCACAAGGTCCTTGTCCACATCAAGCCAAGCGACACCAGAGATAGATCCACCAGCAGCCAGCGCCAATTGGTTAGGTTGGTTTGCAGCACCGCCGCCTACACCGCTAGGGTGGCTGACCAGCGCACCCGCTGGAACTGTCACTCCGATTGGTACACATGCATTAGCGTTAGGACAGACTGGGGCATTTGCGTTGACCGCACTTGTCGGCACTTTAGTGCCGGCAGGACCACCATACTCAGTTGCCGTCAAGCTAGCTTGGTTAGTAAGCGTGCCTGAAGCTGTTGGCGTGACCGTGGCTTTGATCTTGACTGTCAAAATCTGACCGGGTTGCAACAATACTGGATTGGCCAAAGCAGCCGTTACTCCCACGCCGTTGTAGGCCGCATTAGGAATAGGCTGCGGATCGCCGCCCACTGCCTCCGGGGTTAGCAGTGCACTGGTCACCACTGAAGCCGTCAAATTCGGATTCATGGTGTCGTTGATCATCACGCTGGTCAATGGTGTTGTGCCCACGTTTTTATAAACGATCGTCCACTGAATGTCGTTGCCACGAACTGGAGCGCCCGTTGGCACGCTCAAGTTTTCTACGTATTTAATAGATTGCAACTCAGCGGCCGGTTGGAACGCAACAGGAGTAGGTAATGGAATGTCCGCGCCACTGGTAGTAGGCAATGGCACACCATCAGTGGATGCATCGATCGCAGAGGCACCTGCTGGTGGAGCCCAAGTACCAGCAGCTAGGCCACCTGCAGGCAACGTGCCAGACGTCGCACCCGGTACTGTAGTAACCACACCGCCATTGTTAACGCCACCTGCGGGGGCAGGCACCGACGATGCATAAACCGTATTTTGATGTGGGCCGACATCAATAGATGTGCCGCCGTAGTCCACTTCAACATCAAACTTGAATTCACAACCCTGACCGACGGTTAAAGGCGTGTTGCCCACGAACAGCTTCTGATTGCCGTCGCCGTTGAACGTGCTAAATGATGCCGGGCACGTAGTAGCCCCACCAATACCTGCCGGGGTTGAGTGTCCCGATACAACGAGTGTAGGAGTAGCTGCTCCAGCTCGGCGGAACGTTTGCACCAAGCTGTCGATAGCTTGCACGTTGGGCAATACTGTGCCTGCTACGCCCACAGCTCTGACTGCAACACGGTACGGCACTTTGTACTTGCCTGGGCCTGTAACGACCACTAGGCCACTCACGGATTTGGCAGTTTCTAAAGTTGCAATCCTTGCAGGTGTGCCTGAACCTACATCACTCTTAGGACCGCCAACAGGTGTTCCAGGATCACCGGGAGGCGCACCGGGAATCAGCACACCTGTCGGGGTTTGATCCGCAGAAGTATCTTTGGTAATCATGAACGGGCTGTCGCCATCCTTCAAGCCTGCCCCCGTAAACGGTGGGCCCGCGTTACCTGCTGGGTCGTTAGATGTGGAGCCGAACACCCGGTTCTGCGGCGCCGTTACCGGCGCTTGACCACGTGGATACTCAACCAAGACCTGGAAGGACAATGCCAGCTTGTCACCTGCTGTGCCGATAGGAGCCAAATTGCATGAACTGGAGCCAGATGCGCCAAGCAAGTTATAGTTTGCAGGCACGTTAGTTGAGCCTGCGCCTGCGCCGTTGAACGCCGTGTTAAGTACTGGCGCTGCGCCAGCGCAACTGCCAGTTATCAAGGTCACGGTGCCTGCACTGAACGTGGCGGGTGCAGGGAAAGTAAAGCGCAGGTTCTCACTGAGCTGAACGTTAGTCGCCGTAGTCGCAGCTGCGTTAGATAGGTTGACCGAATAGCCGATCAAGAATTTGGTACCCGCAACGTCAACTTGCTTAGGAATGCCGACACTTTTGGTCACATCAATAGCTTGGCCTGTGAGCGATACCGGGGTGGGATCTGGCACGTCCGAGTTGGGATTGGTCGGTGGCTTAGGGAAGCCGGCGTCGGGCGCTGTTGGGTATTGACCCGGCACCAGCGGCGCAATAGCTGGACTGTCAGTGGATATGTCCGAAGCACGCACACCTGCGGGTGGTGTTGGTACTCCTGCAGGAGTAAAAGCAATCGGTGCCGTGACAGGAGTATCACCAGCATATGCGTACGCAGTGTTCTTCTGCGCTGTACTAGGTACATTGTTTGTCGGGTCGTTGGAGTACGAAACGATGACAGCGAACTCAATCAAGCACTGCTCACCTGGAGCCAGCGAGAAGTTACCCGCCAAAAGATTGGTATTAGTGACACCATCAAACACGGCACCTGAACCAGCGCACTGCGAGGCGCTTGGTTGAGCCGGTGAGCCTTGAGCCGTAGTGTAAACAGTCGCGCCCAGAGCGTCACCTGCCGCCACAATAGCAGGCGCAGGTTTTTGGACTCGCACGATCGTCGCTGGAGCCGGGAAAGTAGCGGGCAAATAGTCAGCTGTCTGCACGTTAGTTGCAGTGATCGACCCGCGGTTAGCCACTACTACGCGGTAGGGAATGATAAATGTAGAGGCTTGTGCACACTGCGCTGGGGTCAGCAAAGGCTGAACCGCAGCACATTCACCGCCCACACCACTGCCCAATTCACGCGGTAAACCTGCGCGTTTACGCACGTCAATCGACATCGAAATCACGACCACTGCGCCTTGGTGCGCGTTACGGTTCGGGTCAGTCGATGCCGGATTATTGAAATCGTTAGGCGTCAAATCCACAATCGTATTGGTGATCTTACTGACGATAGTTACCGTGCCGGACTGTGGCGCAGTAAATGCGACTGTCGCAATCACCTCGGTGTTGCCGGGGAAAGCACCAGCAGGATCGTTAGGCACTAGTGTGGCTACTCCGGTGGCTTGGTTGTAGCCCACTAAGGTCCAGCCCGACGGCGGCGTGATGGTTGCCGTTGTGCCTGGTGTCAGGCTGATCGTAGCCGTGGTGTTTTTACCATCGGTTGCGGTGCTGTTGCCAAACTTGACCGTTGCCACTACGGTAGATCCGGGCACTACAGGAGCGGCAGGTACGACTACGGTGGTGTTCAGGTCTGTGGCGACGTGACCAAAGTTGTAGTTGGTGCCGTTAGCGCCCACCGGCAGTTTGACGGCTGCAAAAGTATTGGGGGTTGCTGTGCCGCCTAGGTTACCTGCTGCGTTGGTTGGACCCGTGCCGTAACCCGCTGGTTGCGTTTCAATGATGTAGTACCCGCCAGCTGGGCTGGAAGCTAAGTTAGAGAAAGTGTAGGTGCCGTTAGAGCCCGTAGTTTGTGCTGGCACAGGGTTGCCAAACGCATCGTTAGCCACTTGACCAGGAGGGCATGCGCCATTAACCGGTGCAGCCAAGCACAGTGTGACGACTGTACCAGGAATGGGCGTATCAGCGCCGTTCTTGGTGGCCGTGCGGTCTTTGTCTACATAAACTTGGCCGGAAATCGATCCTACTTTGACCGTAACTTTAACGTCGTTGGATTGGAGTGTTGGCAAGCCTGTGCCCGCCGCAAAGAAACGGTTGGTGTAAACGTCGTTAGGCTGGTTATTATTAGTAAAAGATTTGAAGTCGACATTCAGCGTCACGTTAGGTGCAACCGTAACACCCTTCACTCGAAACGCTGTGACTTGGGCAAAGCTAGCTGGACAGCCAGGGTTTGCAGCGCCGAAATCTGCAGCCAAGCACCAACCGTCAGCAATCGTGGCTGTATTGTTAGTTGATAGTGGGTCTTGCTTGGCCTGCGCACCTTGCGTTAGCGCAGCAGTAGTTGCCTTGGAATAGCGAATCTCGCCGCCAGCAATTGACGGCACAACAGGGCCAGCCAAACCGGTGGAACCGTTGTAAGCGGTAGCTGGGCTGCGGCCAGAAATTGCAATAGGAACAGCTGATGGATTGGGCGCGTTGTCGCCAATAAACGGCAGCACGTCAATAACGTCAATTACGGTGGGGTTCTCGTCAAAGTTAGAAACTTGGACTTTCCACGTCGGCGTTCCGTTGGGGTCAATCAATGGCGCAGCTACGCTCTTGACAACACGAACGCCAGGGGGGTTCAGTACGTTCAGGGCCTTGTTTGCCTGGCGCAGCGGCGCATCAGACGAATCGTCCGGCGTCGATATTTCTACGTTATTGATTTTGGTGGAGTCTGGCGGGATCGTTTGGGGGAACAGCGCCTTAAACGACAGCCTTGGCAAAAGCTGGTTTGGCGTGACGTTATTAATGGTCCAAGACAGTGTGGTGCCTGTGGGGCCTTTGAGAATACTGTCTGGTGCAAATGGGCCACCCGGTGTCGATGAGCCCGCTGGGCCGCTAAGCTCAGCCGATAGGTCGACATACTCCAGTGGCTCTGGCAAAAAGTCTACGATGGTGATGTAAGTAGGCTGGGGGGTGTCTGCTACGCTGCTCAGCGCGGGCTGCAAGTTGTACCACACTGTGCCGCCTGCTGTAGCTTGGTTGATAGTAGCGCCACCGGGCGCTGTGAGCGATGCGTCTTTAGAAATACGCGCAATCGCGGTAGTCAGCTTAAAGCGTTTACCCATGCCAACGCCGTTGTTGGTTACTGGATCGTAGCTGCTGAGAACGGGGTTGCCTTGTACGTTGTCGCTGCCCTTGATGTTGCTGGCCTTGACCGACATGTAGTCATCAATGATGGTGCCGTTCACATTCGGACGCGATTGTTGTGCAATAACGAAATAAACTGCTTGCCCCACACCCACTTGTGGAAGGGTGATTCGCACTTTGTTGATCCGCTCACGGTCTGCGCCTGTAGCTGACAAATTGGGGTACCAAGTGGCGTCACTGTTTTCGCAGCGACTCGCTACACCGGGACCACCTTGGGTTGGTGATACGCCGTATTCCACTACGTAGCCGCCCGGAAAGCGTCCGCTTGGCTGACCAAAATCACCACCTGTAGCGTAGTAATCTGCAGCGCCTTGGTTAGGAATAGTTGAGATTTCTGCGATTCTTACTTCGGTTGCGTTAAAGCTCTCGCATAGGCGCACGTTTTGTGCGATTGCAATATCCGGGTTAAAGTAGTCTAAACGGGGATAAAAGTATTGATTAGGGTACGTAAGGCCTGTACCGCTATCGCCCCAGTTGCCCGTGCCCTGCATTTGCAAGGTGCCGTTGTTGGTGCCGCCAGGAGTTGCCCCTGCCCACGAGCCGCCCCATTGACGCGCTACATATTTGTAGAAACTGCCTGGCAGAGTGCCCACAACTGTTTGAGACAAGTTATTGTTTTGAGGTCGCACGTCGACAATAGGCGCACCCGACAAATCAGTACCGACAATTTGCTCTGCTGGAATCGCATTATTCAAATTCAATTGGCCGCCAGCCGCGTTGATACCAGCCAAAGGTACGAAGATACGCGCAACAAAAGTTGCTAGCCGCTGGGGATTGCCTGTTCCGGGATTGCGCTGCACTTCGGTGTTTTTACCACCCGCCACCATGAATTCACCCTCTTCGCCAGCTTGCGCTGTCAAGGTAATATCTAGGTTTGCCCCGCCCGCTACTGATGTACCCGCAGCAGGGCAGACCATTGTGGCTTGACCGCCATCTGCCTTGTAGCAGTCATACCATTTTGACCCGGTTGGCCATTGGTTATCGCCTGCATTGCGTATCCCGGTAACGTCTTTCAATACGATGGGCGAGTTAAGTGACTGCCCGCCTTTTGAGCTAGCTCCCGAAGGATCAAACTGGTCCATGTAGATGAAGTACTGGACCACAAATCCAGCCACTCCGTCGACTGTTGCAGCAAACTGACCTGGGGCTACGTCTTTGCGAAAGTCGGTCTTTTGTTTGGCAGAGATAGAAACTGTAGGCGGTGTAACAGGTGGGTTGTCGGCTGCCGTACAAGCCGTAGCACCAGTTGTAGTAACGTTAGTAGTAACACCTGAGATCGGGTCGTTGTTGGCGCCATACACCGTAGTTTTCGCTTGGGCCAACAAGGCGCTAGCCTCAGCGCCGGTGCCAGTGCGGTCAACCGTACCGATGTCACAAGTCAACGTTCGGCCGTCGTCCGTAATCTCGCTTGTCACACTGGTGCCGGAACACTGCGGGGGCACACCATCCCACACGGCGACTTTACGACCACCCACCAAAGGTATTGTTGATCTGAAGACAATATTTTCGGCTTTGCCACCCGCTTGCACGCGGTAATCAAAACGATAAATATAGGTGTCGTTGGTGCGCACCACATTGTCAGTGGCGCATGCGTCGTTGCCTGCGATATGGTCTGTACCGCCGCCCACACCCAATACATTGGGTGTACACACATCTGCGGCGTTGAAAGGGCCCGTACCCGTAGATTTAATTTTGCCTTTGAACTCATCTAACTGACAGGCCGCCCAGACACTGGCGCTCATAGAGACCAACATCATTGCAACACCTGCGGTGCGCAACGTTTTGCAGGCTAGGCGTTTTAAGGATGAATTCATGGAGGCACCTGCGTTGAGTTGCGCAGTATGCGGGTAAGTAGATGTATCTGGCTGACCAACGATGTTCATAAGACCTCCGAGCTTGTGAGCTCTATCTCGTAAAATATTTTTGCAATTAGATTGAACTTACCACACTATGGAGACATTGCGGTTAATTTTTGAACTTTCAGCTTTAAATTCTCTAAAAATAGTACTTTTACAGTATATAAATTGCGCGTCTTTGTGATAAAAGCCACGTTCTTGTAGCTTTTATGGTTTGGTTTCTAAACAAAAAATATTACCTTGTTTCACCCGCCGCAGGCCTATTGAAACACTCGCTTGTAATGTTTAAGTACTGAGGCTAATATGAGATGTTACAAAGCCTTTTTTGCTACATATTATGTAGCTGATTGTGCAGTTGCAGGCTTGTGTGGGGCTTAGATGGTTCGTTGCGGAGGGTTGCCAAATGTCCCCACTGGTAAAATCTGTGATTAGGTGGCGCTTTAGTGGAGCTTGGCTTGTGAATTACCCTCAAATTTTTGATGTGATCGTCGTTGGCGGCGGCCATGCAGGCACCGAAGCGGCGCTGGCTGCAGCACGCATGGGTTGCACCACGCTGCTGCTCACCCACAACATCGAAACACTAGGCCAAATGAGCTGCAACCCGTCGATTGGTGGGATTGGCAAGGGCCATTTGGTCAAAGAGGTGGATGCGCTGGGCGGGGCAATGGCACTGGCCACGGATGCGGGCGGTATTCAGTTTCGTATTTTGAACAGCTCTAAAGGTCCTGCGGTGCGCGCTACGCGGGCGCAAGCTGACCGCATTTTGTACAAGGCGGCAATCCGCCACAAGCTGGAAAACCAGCCTAACCTATGGTTGTTTCAACAAGCGGTGGACGACCTGATGGTCGAAACTGTGGACGGTGTTGAGCGCGTAGTCGGCGCAGTCACGCAAGTGGGCATCAGGTTTCGCAGCCGCACCGTGGTGTTGACTGCGGGCACATTCTTAGACGGCAAGATCCATGTGGGGCTGAACAATTATGCAGCGGGCCGGGCAGGTGACCCGCCTGCGCAGTCGCTCTCAGCCAAGCTGAAAGAACTCAAGCTACCCCAGGGTCGCCTGAAAACCGGTACACCAGCGCGCATAGATGGCCGCACCATTGACTATGCGCACTGCGAAGCTCAGCCAGGCGACGGCATGCCGCCTTTGGACGCACTAGGTAGGCCCGTGCCAGGCGGCAAAGCCACTACGCCGATGCCGGTGTTTAGCTTTATGGCCCACGCCTATGGCAGCGCTGCCATGCATCCGCGCCAAGTGCCCTGCTGGATGACGCACACCAACGAGCGCACCCACGAGATCATCCGCTCAGGCTTTGATAGAAGCCCCATGTTCACTGGCAAAATAGAAGGCGTGGGCCCGCGCTACTGCCCCAGCGTAGAAGACAAAGTCAACCGCTTTGCCGACAAAAACAGCCACCAAATCTTCCTCGAACCCGAAGGCTTGGACACCCATGAGGTGTACCCCAACGGCATCTCTACCTCGCTGCCATTTGACGTGCAGTACGACATGATCCGCTCGATCGCGGGGCTAGAGAACGCGCATATTATTCGCCCCGGCTATGCCATCGAATACGACTATTTTGACCCGCGCGAGCTAAAAACCAACTTTGAAACCCGTGCCATTGGCGGGCTGTTTTTTGCCGGGCAAATCAACGGCACCACCGGCTATGAAGAGGCCGCTGCTCAAGGCCTGTTTGCGGGCGTGAATGCGGCTTTGCAAAGCCGCGCCATGGGCTTTGGCGATGCCGCCAAGAGCGCGGCAGGCAGCATTGCCAGCACGGCGGCCATGTGGTTGCCGGGCCGTGACGAAGCCTACCTGGGTGTGCTGGTGGACGACCTGATTACCAAAGGTGTGACTGAGCCCTACCGCATGTTTACCAGCCGCGCTGAGTACCGCCTGCAACTGCGCGAAGACAATGCCGACACCCGTCTGACCGAGCAGGGTCGGGCGCTGGGCTTGGTAGACGATGCCCGTTGGGCTGCGTTCAACCTCAAACGCGAAGCCGTGGCCGCAGAGACCGAACGCCTCAAGACCACCTGGGTCAACCCGGCTATTTTGTCGGCTGCCGAGGCCGAGCGGGTATTGGGCAAGGCTATTGACCATGAATACAACTTGGCCGACCTGCTGAGCCGCCCCAATGTGACCTATGAAAGCCTGATGGCCATGCACACCACCCAAAAGGACGGCACGCCTAGCGCAGGCTTGGCTACGGCCAAGGTTTCACGTGAAACAACACCCGAAGTAGTGGACCAAGTAGAGATAGCCATCAAGTACGCCGGGTACATTGACGCGCAACGCGAAGAGATTGCCCGCGCTGCCTATTACGAACATCTGCGCCTGCCTATTGATTTGGATTACATGCAGGTAGGGGCGCTGAGCTTTGAGGCGCGCCAAAAACTCAGCCAACACAAGCCCGAAACACTGGGGCTGGCCTCACGCATCTCGGGCATCACGCCCGCCACGATCTCGTTACTGTTGATTTACCTCAAAAAGAGCAAGTTCAAAGGCTTTACCAAAACAGCCGTCGAACCTGCCAATGATGCCCAGCAACAAGCCGCTTGATGGGCCAAACAACAACTTTTGCCTATGAAACCTAGCGTGCCTGCTCTGAATCCCGTGCCTGCCGCGCAGCACAACACACTTGCGCGTTTGCGCCCGAAGCGCTTGCAGCGCGGCTTTTTATCGCAGCGCAC
>JANPDG010000280.1:0-6603 GCA_031431335.1 Polaromonas sp.
GTGGCCTCACCCATGCCAAAGCCTATTTCCAGAATAATTTGTGAGGTTTTTGGGCTGTTTTCCGACGTGGATATTAAATAGTTAGCTTCTAAATCAATAGCACTATCTTGGTAGGGTAACAGGTATTTAGGCCCCAAATCCTCCAACGCCTTGGCTTGGCCCACCGTGGTGCGGCCGGTACGCAGCACAAAGCTGCGGATCGGCCGCGCTTTGGGATGGGGATTGTCAGATATGGACTGTGCAGCAGCAGGTGCGCTGGTTGGGGGGAGGGGAGAAATATCGCTCATACGCCCTCGATTGTAGAGGGCGTAGGCAATGGTGAAGACAGGGCGCAGATAGAGCGCAGACTGGGCGCAGACTGGGCGCTGTGGCTGCGCTTTTACTGCCCCGTCGCAGTCACTCCGCAAGTCAACGTCAGGTTGAGGATGCCGCCCGGGCGCAGGCGCTGCAGTTGTACACCTGCGCCTTGCAGCGCGGCTATCGGCACGCTGGCGTTGCCGGGCGAGCCTACGGTGGCGGGCGTGGGGCAGATGGCCAGGTTGCCGTCGTTGGATGTGCAGGCTGCGTTGGTGGTGCAGCTCAGGCCGGGCACTGCGGGGTCGCGCAGCACGGCACCGTCGGCAAATGAGGGGCCAAAGTTCTCCACTTTGATGGTGTAGGTGGTGGTGGTGCCTGCGGCTAGCGTGGTAACGCCGTTGGTTTTGCTGATTTCTACGCTGACCAAACCGGTGACGGTGTTGACGTCATTGGCGCTGTTGTTGGTTAGGTCGCTGTCAATCACATTGGTGGGCACCGTGAGTGCGGCAGTATTGGTGACCACGCCAGACAGCGCTTGCACCGTGGTGGGGATGGTGAAGGTGACGGTGCTGCCCGCATTGAGCTGCGGAATCACCAAACCAGAGCCTTCGATGTCGGTGATGGTGACGACCAGCGGGCATTGCGCGCCAGCGCTGGCGCTGCAGCTGATGCTGTCTTTTTGCAGGCCGGTGGTAAACGGGTCTTTCACCACAATACCGGGCGCGTCGCCAGGGCCGGGGTTGCTGACCACGACTTGGTAGCTGGTGCTGGACAGGGGGGTGACGTTGGTGACACCATCGGTTTTGGTCACGCGCGGGTTGGCTTGGGGGCGGCACTCGCGCACAATGAACTGGGTCGAGGCAAAGTCATCGCCGTTGATACCGGCGGCTTGGTCCCACAGCTCTACAGCGACGGTGGACAGCGCCGCAGTGAAGGTGGTTTGGTGCAGAGTCCAGGTGTCGCTGCCGCCAGTTGGTTCGTTGGCGTAGGTGAAGTTCGATAGCACGGCGGTGGCGGTGCCTGATTCTGCGCGCATGGAGATGATGGGCAGGTCTGCTGCGACTTGGCCTCGGTTCAGTGCGTTTGAGCCGTAGTACATGAAAGTGTAGGTTCGGCCCGGAACCAAACCAGACAATGATTGCCTGAAAAAGCGGTAGTTGGGTGTGCCAGCAAGGTTGTTGCCGTTGTTGTAAAGCCAGTTGGAGGTGCCCGCTACCGAGCGGGCAGGGTCGCCCGTGAAGGGCGACTGATTGACTACGCCTGCGAAGTAACTTTTAGCCCCTTGCTGGACGGACATAGAGGTGTCGGGTGGGTAAAAGTCGACGCCAAACTGCGGTATGTTGCCGCCCAAAGACGCACCGGTGTTGGACAGGTCGCCGTTGGCCAGCAGATTGGTAAGTTGCTCGGTGCTGCCAGAGGGGCAGATCTGGGCGCTGGAGACCACGCGCACTGCGGGGGCTACTACGGCGTTGGTGTCGGTGCTGGTGTTGTTGGACGTGTTGCCATCGCTGGTGCCTGCAGGTGGCGTGATGTTGGCTGTGTTGACGACGTTGGTGCCTGCAGCGCCAGTCACTTGCACTACGGCTACAAACGAAGCGGTGCTGCCTACCGGCAGGTTAGGAATGGCAATACCGGCTTGAAACGCTGCTGTGGTCAAGCCGGCAGGGCAAACCGCACCGTTCAATGGGCTGCAAGTCACGCTAAGCAGCACCAGGCCTGCAGTGGCGGGGTCTGCCACTACCGCGCCGTTGGCAGGCGCGGGGCCGTTGTTGCCTACATCGATGCTGTAGCTGGTTACGCTGCCAAAAGTGACGGTGCCTACACCGTCGGTTTTGACCACCACAATGTCAGCGACCAAGGGCGCAATGGACGTGGTGGCGGTGGCGCTGTTGTTGCTGGGTGTAGGGTCAGTCAGGCCCGGTGTGTTGAGCGCAGCGGTGGCCACGTTAGTGACTGAGCCTGTGCTGGCAGCGGTGCCAGACACCGTAATCTGCACTGCACCGCCAGAGTTCAGCGAGATGCGCTGCAGGCTTATGGTGTTGCCTGTGCCCGAGGCACCAGTGCCTGCAGCGGGCGCATCGCAGTCTGCCGTGCCGCCGATCACTACACACACCCAGCTTACCGTGCCAATCTGCGCGGGCACAATGTCGCTCAGCGTGACGGTGCCCGCGTTGGCCGGGCCCGTGTTGCTGACGGTGACGATGTAACTCACCACATCGCCTGCAAACACGTTGCTGTTGCCTGATTTGGTGACCACGATGTCGGCCAGCGTTGGTGGTGTGCCTGCTATGCGCACGTCTTCTTGCGTGCTGGACGATGCGGCGTAATTGCTGCCTGGCACGGGCGCGCCAGTGGCGTACACCGCGCCAGGGGTGACGCTGGGGTTGCCGCCTGCGTCGGCCGCTGTGCCTGTGGTGCGCAAGGGGTCGGTGTAGCGTACGCCAGCGCTGTTTTGGTAAGTGCCTGAGCCGGTCGTGTTTAAGCTGACGTTGAAGGTCAGGGTGACGACGCCGCCTGCATTCAAGGTATAGCTGTTGGCAGCCGTGCCGCCCGCCACGCCGAACACGGCGGTAGGCGTCACGCCTGAGCTGTTGGTCACTACCGCGGGGCCAGTGGCGTTGGCTTGCACGGCCGCAGCTGTGGTGGCCACTGTGGGCAGACCAAAAGGAGTAGGAAAGGTGTCGTTAGCGCCCACGCCATAGGCCGTGCCGCCCCCGCCGTTGGCAATAGTGACTACGTATTGCGCCGTGGTGTCGGGCGGGGCTGTGCGCAGGGGCGTGGTGGTGCGTTTGGTTACGCTGATGATGGGCAAACATTGGTAGCCGGGCTGCACACCAATTTGCGCTGGGCTGGCGGTATTGACCGCCGCACCGACTTCGCCTGCATCGCCTTGGCAATTGACCGGGTTGTTGGGTGGGTTAGGGCCCTGCAGGCCAGCGGACGCCGTGCTGCCCGAACCAATAGCGCCGTTGGCTACGATTGCACCGCCGCCGCCGCCGCCGCCGCTGCCTGAGCAGTGGGTAGGCTCGCCTGTGGCGTCATGTGTGCCGCCCAGTGCGCCATCGGCCTGCATGCGAACCAAATTGGTGCCGCTGGCCATAATCAAACGGATCGAACCGCCTGCGCCACCGCCGCCCGCAGCGTCATAAAACGCATTGGGCCCTGTGGTCCCATTGCTGCTGAGATATCCGCCTGCAGAAGTGGACGCTGCATTGACCAAAATCATGCCGCCGCCCACGCCGCCAGGGCCTTCGTAGGGGTTAGTAGGCTCGGGGCCACCGCCGTTGACATCGCCAGCACCGCCGCCGCCGCCCATGGCCAGGCGATTAACGTCAATACTGCCGCCTTGGGACAGCGTACCCCCGCCGTAGCCACCCACATCGCGCGAGCCATCACTTATCCAGGTTGCGCCGCCAGCGCCGCCGCGTCCGCCGTTGCCACCTCCGCCGCCAGCAGAGTTGTGATTTACACCACCGCCGCCTGCGTTACCGGGGGCACCGCGCCCGTAGTCGCCGCCAGGGTAGCCTTGGGTGTTTGCGTTGAGTGACGGGTTAGTGAAGACTGCGCCTGTCAGCGACAAAGGTGCTAATAGCGGGTCGGTGGCAACCCACATATGTCTTGGGCTACCAGCAATTCCTTCGCCTTTGGTGGTGTCGCGAAGAGCAGTTAGCGCATCAGAGTTGGCCACAAATTGTCGGTCGCCTTCGATCACGGTACCGCGCTCACCATAGCCTGTGCGAAAGCCAGTGCCCGAAGCGTTAATGTGCGGGCCTGCACCGCTAAAACTCAAAGCCCCCGCCACGTCAATCGCCGTGATGCCGCCCACCAAGCCGTTCCATCTCAGGGGACGCAGCGAGCCAGAGATGGTGAGTGCAGAGTATTGGGGTACGCGAATGACCTGGTAGCGGCGCTGGCCAATGGTCAGGTCTGGTTCGGCTTGCACGTAGGCATTGGTCAGCGCGGGGCTAAACGTCACTGCGCTGCCCGCCACTGCGCTGACGCGCACATATTCGTAACGGCCAGCGGTGTAGTTGGCATCTAGCAGGTGGCCTTGGGCTCGGTCAGTGCCTATGGCGCGGGTGTCGGTGTCAGTACACGGGCCCAGACCGTCGCCGTAGCAATTGTTATTGCCGGTGTTGATGGCTGCGCCTTGCATCTGCACAATCAGTAGTTTGTCACCCACGCTCACGGTGGTAGTGTTGCCAGACTGGGCGCCCAGAGTCAGGTTGGTGGCACCGACATTCAATGTGCCTGCACCTTCAAAATAGCCATTGACCACCGTGCTAGCGGACGAAATAGTGACCGGGCCGTCTTTGCCAGGACTGGCGCAAACTTGGGCTAATGCGGCTGTCGATAATACGCACAGCGCCCATACACAGCCTTGCAAACGCCATGTACGCGCAATGAGCTTGCCTATCCCTGAATTTGCCAATTGCATACAAAACCCAACAAAAATAAAAATACTTACATTTTCCTATATTCTGACAAATTTAGAGCACCATCTGCTTAAAAATGTAGCAATCAAGTCACTGGGGGTGCCATTTTGCACATGGCTGTGCAGATCTAGACCTAAAGTTTGGGCGGCTTCGCGCAGGCATTGGCCGGGTTGCTCCGTATTGAGCGGGGTAGCGCCATTTTGCTTAGACAGCTTTTGTCCATCTGCAGCCAGCACCAGCGGCGTGTGCAAATACTGCGGCTGAGGGTAGCCCAGAGCGCGCTGCAGGGCTATTTGCCGGGCGGTGTTGTCAGCCAGGTCTGCGCCGCGCACCACATGGGTGATGCCTTGGCTTGCGTCATCTACCACCACAGCGAGTTGGTAAGCCCACAGGCCGTCCGCGCGGCGCAGCACAAAGTCGCCTACTTCAGTGGCCAGGTTTTGCTGCTGCGCGCCGAGCCTGCGGTCAGCCCATTGGACTATGCTGGATGCTGAGTCCACTACTGAATTAATAGCGAACTTATTAATATCCACGTCGGAAAACCGCATTTTTTCATCACTAAAATCTACGCAAAAACGCACAGAGCAAGCTGTGCTGTGCGTCTGCGCATTGGACAAGTCTGGTGCATTGCTCTGCAAGCGCGTGCGGCAGGTGCCGGGGTAGACCAGATCAGCATGGCGGGTTTTATGCACCCCGCGTGCGCGCCAAGCGGCTTCAATGTCACTGCGAGAGCAGGTGCACGGGTAGGCTAAGCGGCGGCCAAGCAAGCTGTCCAGCGCAGCTTGGTAGTTCGCGCTGCGCTGCGACTGGTAGGTCGGCGCTTCGTCAGGGTGCAGGCCGCAGGCGGCGAGCTGGCGCAGTATTTCAAGGTCTGCGCCAGCAATGCAGCGCGGCGTGTCCACGTCTTCTATGCGCACCAGCCATTGCCCGCCATGCGCCTTAGCGTCCAACCAACTGGCCAGCGCCGCTACCAGCGAGCCCGCATGCAAAGGCCCGGTGGGCGAGGGCGCGAACCTACCGATGTAGGCCAATTTACTTCGCTGCCAGTGCCAGCTCCAGCCCGCTGACAAAGGCGTCTTCTACGCGGTGGCCTATGCACCAGTCGCCGCACACGCCTAGGCCGGTTTTAGCGTCCCATAAGAAGTTTTGGCCTAGAGGCTTTTCGGTTTTGGCGTAGCGCCAGCGGTGCACCTCGGCGTAGTCGGGTTCGGCGCGGATGCCGGTGACTTCGGCAAACGCTTTGAGCAGCTTGGCCTTGACGCGCGGGGCGTCATCTTCTAAATGCTCGCGGCTCCAGTCGGCGCTGGCTTGCACGGTCCAGCGGTCAATGGTTTGGCGGCCCGGTTTGGACGACTCGCGTGCCAGCCAAGCGACGCGGTGGTGCGTGCTGCGTGCGGCGCTCCACTGGGGGCCCAGCGGCACGGGGGGTTTGCGCGGTGATATAGGGGCGGCGCTCGGGAAGGCCAGCATCAGCGTCCAGCAGGGTGCAACCACGACTTTGTCGATCGATGTAGCCCAGGCGTTGTGGTGCTCCGAGTTGCGCAGCAGCTCGGCGGCTTGCACGCTCGGTATTGCCAACACTACTTTGTCAAAGCCGCCATACACGGCGTCTAAATCGTTGGCGTCCACAGCGTTGAGCACCCAGCCGTCAGCAGACTGTGTAATGCGGTGAATGCGCGTGTTGAGCATCACGCGGCCAGCCTCTACCAGTGGCGCTGCGCAGTGTGCAGCCAGCGCGTTCATGCCCGGTTGGCCCACCCAGTGCGGCTCGGCAGCGGGCAGGGCTGCGGCGGCTTTGCGGCCCGCAGAGTCGAGCACGCGCACTGCGTTGGCTGCCCAGGGGCGCGCCACATCGGGTGCACCAGCCAGT
>JANPDG010000281.1:0-3768 GCA_031431335.1 Polaromonas sp.
GCTGCGCGGCGTCATGGAAGGCACCGGCCGCAAGGTGGCACACAGCCTAGAGCGGTTTTTGCCCGCTATCGCTACCATAGCATCTGCAGCCCCCCTGCTGGGCTTGTTGGGCACGGTGATCGGCATGATTGAGATTTTTGGCTCGCAAAGCGGCGGCGGCGCGGTGGGGTCTGGCGGTGGCGGTAGTGGCACCAACCCCGCTCAGCTGGCCCAAGGCATTTCGATTGCGCTGTACAACACTGCGTTTGGTCTGATGGTGGCCATTCCTGCGCTGATTTTTTGGCGCTACTTTCGCGCTCGTGTGGACGGCTATTTGCTCACACTAGAGCTGTCTGCCGAGCACATGGCGCGTCATTTAATTGCGCTGCGTGGTGGCCGGTAAATGATGCCCCCACGCTTGTTACTTCGTACTGCACTGCCCCCCATGGGGGTGCCTCGCACCTTGGGGCGGCCCGGCGGCGCTCATCTAACTGGACTTCGTAAATGGCCATGAACTTCAAACGCGGTAACCGCGAAGAGCCTGAGATCAACCTCATCCCGTTTATTGACGTGCTGCTGGTGGTATTGATCTTTTTAATGCTGTCCACCACCTACAGCAAGTTCACCGAAATGCAGATCAAGCTGCCCGTGGCCGACACCGAGGCCCAGCGCGACTACCCCAAAGAGGTTATCGTCATGGTCAGCAGTGACGGGCGTTACAGCGTGAACAAAACCGCCGTCGAAGGCCGCAGTGTTGACATCGTAGGCGCAGCGCTGCTAGAAGCGGCCAAAGCGGGCAAAGACTCGGTCATCATCATCAGCGCCGACGCCCTGTCGCCCCACCAAAGCGTCATCACCGTGATGGAAGCCGCCCGCCGTGTGGGACTCTCCCAAATTACGTTTGCCACACAGTCCTCGGCGCAGGCTGGGGCGAAGTAAGGCGCACATGTCTCAGCGGCTGCAAGCGGCTTGGCTTGAGCCAAATGGTTTAAGCACCGCATTACGCCCAGTTTCTTGGGTCTACGGTGCGCTGCTCTCTCTGCGCAATAGCTTGTACCAGCGCGGTATTTTTAAAAGCACGCGCTTGCCAGTACCCGTCGTCATTGTGGGCAATGTGGTGGCTGGTGGCGCTGGCAAAACGCCGGTGGTGATTGAGATCGTGCGGTATCTGCAAAGCCAAGGCTGGCAGGTGGGCGTGGTGTCGCGCGGCTATGGGCGTGAGGGCGAAAAAAGCACCATCGCTCTCGAAGTCAACGCCAGTACCCCTGTCGCCCGGTCGGGCGATGAGCCAGCGCTGATTTACCAGTCCACCCAAGCCCCCGTTTTCGTGGCGGCCTCGCGGGTGGCGGCTGGGCAGGCTTTGCTGGCGGCCCATCCTAAAACTCAGGTGATAGTGTGTGATGACGGTTTGCAGCACTTGGCGCTGCAGCGCGATATTGAAATTGGCGTTTTCGACGAACGCGGTGTGGGCAATGGCTGGCTGCTGCCTGCCGGGCCGCTGCGCGAAAGCTGGCCGCGTGCATTAGATTTTGTGCTGCAAACGTCTGCCAACCAACCGCCCGTTCGCGCCACCCGCACAACCCGCGCTTTTGTGCTGCGCCGCCAGCTTGCACCTTACGCGCTGCGCGCCGATGGCTCGCAGGTGCCGCTGTCCGATTTGGCAGGCCTGGCGCTGCATGCACTGGCAGGCATAGCCCAGCCCGAAGCGTTTTTTGCCATGCTGCGCGCCAGCGGCTTAACGCTGGCGCACACCACAGCGCTGCCAGATCACTATACATTTAATAGCAAACTATTGAATACCCACGTCGGAAAACTTCATATTTTTACACTAAAAGACGCTGTAAAGATATGGCCGCAGCTACCTAGCGGCCTGGCTGTGCCCCTGATTGTGGACATCCCCGAGGCTTTCTACGCCGCCCTCACAGCCCAGCTGGCAGGCAGCCTGCCAGCGTAAGCCCCCTAACCCGTTCATGCAGTGCAGCGCAAGACAATTCGCCCAGTGCTGCGCAATGGCCCAACCAGTCGTTATCATCACCCCATGGACACCAAACTACTCGAACTGCTGGTCTGCCCCGTCACCAAAGGGTCTTTGACTTTTGACCGTGAGAAGCAAGAGCTGGTCTCGCGCAGCGCCCGCCTGGCCTACGCTGTGCGCGACGGCATCCCCATATTGCTAGAGAACGAAGCCCGCGTGCTGACTGACGACGAGATTGATGCATTGAACGGCAGCATATCCAAACCTGTTGATTTGGCCTAAAAGCCCAAGTTGCTGCACCTCCATGGCTTTTACTGTCCTCATTCCTGCCCGCCTGGCTTCCACCCGCCTGCCTAACAAACCGCTGGCCGACATTGCTGGCCTGCCCATGATTGTGCGCGTGGCACGGCAAGCGCAGCGCTCTGGCGCACAGCGCGTGGTGGTGGCCTGCGACAGCCCGCAGATTGTGCAGGTCTGCCAAGCCCACGCTATTGAAGCGGTGCTCACCAAGGCAGACCATCCCAGCGGCTCTGACCGCCTGGCGCAGGCGTGTGATTTGCTGGGCTTGGCGGACAGCCAGATTGTGGTCAACGTGCAAGGCGACGAGCCCATGATCGACCCGCTACTGATTAGCCAAGTCGCCCAGTGCCTGACCGACAACCCGCTGTGCAGCATGGGCACTGCCGCGCACGCTATTGCATCAGAAGCTGACATGGCCAACCCTAATGTGGTCAAGGTGGTGTTAGATGCGCGCAGCAACGCGCTGTACTTTAGCCGCAGCCTGATTCCGTATAACCGCGACCAGCACGTAGATGCGCCCCAGCCGCTGCGCCATGTCGGCATTTACAGCTACCGCGTGGGGTTTTTGCGCCAGTTTCCACAGCTGCCGCAAGCGCCGATCGAGGTCAGCGAGTCGCTAGAGCAGTTGCGCGCGTTGTGGCACGGCCACCGTATTGCCGTGTATGTGACCCTACATGCGCCTGGCCCCGGCGTAGACACGCCCGAAGACCTTGAGCGCGTGCGCCAGTTGCTAGCAGCTAAAAACTAGGCTCCCAGCAGCCCCGCTGTAAGCCGAATACGCGAACGGACGTGCTATCCTCTATGGCATAAGCGTTAAAGAGACCAAACGCAGCGTATTTTTACTATTCTCCGAGGATATCCATGAGACTGATTTTGTTGGGCGCGCCAGGTGCTGGCAAAGGCACGCAGGCCACGTTTATTTGCAAACAGTATGGCATCCCCCAAATTTCTACTGGCGACATGCTGCGCGCTGCCGTCAAAGCTTGCACCCCTATTGGCCTGCAAGCCAAAGCGGTAATGGACTCGGGCGCGTTGGTGTCCGACGAGATCATCATTGGCTTGGTCAAAGAGCGTATCCAGCAGGCCGACTGCGCCAAGGGCTTTTTGTTTGACGGCTTTCCTCGCACCATTGCACAGGCTGACGCCATGAAAGACGCAGGCGTCAAACTAGATTACGTACTGGAAATAGACGTACCGTTTGACGCCATCATTGAGCGCATGAGCGGTCGGCGCAGCCACCCTGCCTCTGGCCGCACCTACCATGTCAAGTTCAACCCGCCTAAGGTGCAGGGCCAAGATGACGTGACTGGCGATCCGCTGATCCAGCGTGACGACGACAAAGCCGAGACCGTGCAAAAACGCCTCGATGTCTACAGCGCGCAAACCCGCCCTCTGGTGGACTACTACGGCAACTGGGCCAAAAGCGCGCCTAGCTTTGGCGTGGCTGCACCTAAATACCGCGCTATCAGCGGCACAGGCAGCGTAGAAGACATCACTGCACGCGCGCTGGCTGC
>JANPDG010000282.1:0-10196 GCA_031431335.1 Polaromonas sp.
AGGTGCTGCAGGTGACATCGAAGCCCGCGTCAAACAAGTGCGCGTGCAAATCGAAGAAGCCACCAGCGACTACGACCGCGAAAAACTGCAAGAGCGCGTGGCCAAGTTGGCTGGCGGTGTGGCCGTGATCAAGGTAGGCGCTGCCACCGAAGTCGAAATGAAAGAGAAAAAAGCCCGCGTAGAAGACGCCCTGCACGCTACCCGCGCAGCGGTGGAAGAAGGCATTGTGGCTGGCGGCGGCGTAGCATTCTTGCGCGCCAAGCAAGCTGTGGGCGCTTTGAAAGGCGACAACGCTGATCAAGACGCTGGTATCAAGCTGGTAATGCGCGCCATCGAAGCGCCACTGCGCGAGATTGTATACAACGCAGGCGGCGAAGCCTCTGTAGTGGTCAACGCTGTATTGAACGGCAAAGGCAACTACGGCTTCAACGCAGCCAACGACACCTACGGCGACATGATCGAAATGGGCATCTTGGACCCAACGAAAGTAACCCGCACTGCACTGCAAAACGCAGCATCAGTTGCGTCACTGATGTTGACCACCGAGTGCATGATCTCCGAGTCACCAAAAGACGAACCAGCCGGTGGCGGCATGGGCGGCGGCGGTATGGGTGGCATGGGCGGGATGGGCGATATGGGGATGTAATCCTCTGTCCGTTCAGCGTACAAAGCTGAAAATTAAAAAGCCCGCAGACTGCAAGGTCTACGGGCTTTTTGCTGCAAAAAGCATTTCGCATTAAACTTGCACTATGAAGCCACTTGTCTACATCGAAGCATCAGTTATCAGCTACTTGACCGCTAGGCAATCAAGCGATCTGATGAAGAATATGTGGCAATCCGTCACTCAGCAATGGTGGGCGAACAAGCTTGAAACAGTATCTGGCTGTATTTCGCCCTACGTTATTCAGGAAATACAGGGCGGCGATACGGAAGCCGCTGCGCAACGAATAGATGCTGTACGCGCTTTAAGCGTACTTGAAACAAATGCAGAGATAGAGGCATTGGCCGATTATTTGCTTTTGGGCGGAGGCTTGCCACAAAAGGCAAGGTTGGATGCATTGCATATTGCGTGTGCGGCGTATCACTCAGTCAATATCTTGCTGACTTGGAACTTCAAACACATTGCCAATCCCGTGCAGCTGCCTATCATGCGCGGGCTTTGCGCAGCCAAAGGTTATAGATTGCCAGAATTGGTTTCGCCCTTAGAAATGTTGGAGAGTTAACGATGCAAACATCACAAAACACCACGATACCCGCTATTTGGAACGACCCCATCGTTGCGGAAATTCACGCGATTAGGCAAAAATTGCACGATGAATACAACGGCGATTTGCATGCTTACTCGCTTGCGGCTACAGCCAATGCGCTGGCGTTGGGGTTTAAATTTGCCAAATCAAAAGCATCCATATCAGCGGCAGCAGCTGGGAATACTGATGCTCAGACAGCTAAGTTCGACATGACAGGCCTAGCTGGCCAGTTGATTTGGAAGGGCGATGCAGTTGCAGAGCAACGTGCGCAGCGAGATACTTGATAAATTCAAAAGCTTTGGCGTTTTGAGAATGCGAGCAGAATCTTTTTGCTATTAATTAAATAGCTATTTGCGCATATTCCGTGAAGGCTATATGCCTATTTTGCTTGAAACTTAGCGCCTGTACTTGGTCTGCGCACCACGTTTGCTACACGCTGCGCTTGCTTGCCTCACCCACCACGCGCACTGCGGCCAAAGACTTTCGGGTCGTCAGCTGCTGGCGTGGCAGGAATCGGCGCGGGCACTGGCGCGGCTATTGTCGGCTGACTACCTCGGGGTAGGCCTATAGCTGCAATCAAAATTTGTGCCTCGTTTTCTGTAACAGTTGAGCTGTTGGAGGGCATTGGAAGTCTCCCCCACACATTGGCACCACCGCGCAATGTCTTTTGCACCAAATAATTCGTATCTAAATGGTTGTATTTTTCGCGAATTGCCGCCCATGATGGGCCAGCTATTCGCGTATTTTCCGCATGACAAGCGTTGCAATTTTTTTGATTCGCTAGCGGGAAGTTGGCAATAGACTGAGAGTGCGCAGCTGACACAAACAGCCCAAGCATAAGGGCAGCAACCGTTTTTAATTCAAAAGCCATAGAAGTTCTCCAGTCGTACATATTAATCACCGCCTAAGCTAGGTGTCGGCTTTGTTATGCGCCCCGTGCGCTGCGCCCAAACACTTTGGGGTCATCACGACCAGCTGGAGGCGCTGCGGTTGCGGTAGCAGGCCGACCTGATCCGCCTGAGCGCGAACCCAGCTCTTGCTCAAAAACACACACCGTCAGCGCTTTTGCAGGCTCATCTTTCGCAGTCGGCTTGGCCCTAGCGATACGTTCGCGGAGAAAGTCCGAGTCAAACAACTGCGCGTTCTCTTTCAGCCGTTGATCCAGGCCGGGGAAATTTGCATTGGCAGCTGCCACAAGGGGCGCACAAGATTGGGTTTGCGCTGAAGACGGTGAACCCACCCCCAACAAACCCAGCAAAGTCAAAACCTGCGAGGCACGGCACGTATGTGCTTTTACGGTGGTCATATCACTTGCCGCCAATTGTGTAGCAGCGCGCTTGGATACCTTTGCCGGCTACGTACTCAACGTCTACAGGCCAAGCAGGGTCTTTGCAGGCGAACCAGTAAACAGTTTCGGTATTTTTAACGTGCGCTGCGGAGGTGCGGCCTGCGCCAACAAAATCTGCACCGCCAGACTTACCGCACGTATGTGACTCTGCCCATGAGTCTTTTTTAGGGTTGAAATTACAAAACTGGTAAGCCACTTTAAAATCGCATTTGTTCACAATCCCACCAAACAGGCCCGATTTGTCCAAAGACAAACAGTCATGCGCCTCGTTCTCAGGCTCATGCCGTCTGCGTTCTGACTTACGCGTTTGGTCTGCCGCCGTTTGATTTTGCGCGCTGTTAAACACTGCTTGCTGGGATTGCTGCTGAGCGGCTCGGGACTGCTGCGCCTGTTGCTGGGATTGTTGGGATTGTTGGGATTGCTGCTGAGATTGAGAAATTAAGTTAGCTGTGTTTAAATTGCGGTTACTCTGATTGCTGCTTTTCGCAGTTGTTGCGTTACAGATGCCAAGTTCAGATCGAGCGACATCTGTGCGGTCCCGCCAGAGCTTGCTTTGATTACGGGAATTAGCGCGAACAGCGTTCTCTAAATTTTCGTAAAGTTTAGGCAAAAGTGCCTCTAATTCTTGTGCTGGCAACGACATAAAGTACTTAACGTTACCCTCTGATTGGGCCTTGGCCTGAAATTCGCCATTCCTATCCACCTCATTGAGTACGCGTGCGAGATTATTTTCCTGCTTTTCGCAATTTGCCCACGTTGACGCCGTGAACAATGCCATTGCTAGCACCGAGGCCAAACCTAACCTGTTCAGGGAATTAATTGGGGTGGAATTAATTGGGGTCAGACTCCAATTGAAGTGTGTAGCCTTGATCATGATGTCAGCATTTCCAAAGCCAACTCATTAGGTTTGTCAGTGAGTTTGCTGACGTCGAGCATTTCAATACCCAAAACGCGGCCGTTTTCGTCGGTGTCCAAAAACACATTTGGCCGCACCTCGTCGCTGTCGGCTACCTTGTCGCTGAACAGGCGAATGTAAATGGCATCGGCCTTGGCGTCGTATTCAATCTTCATGGTGTAACTCCATATTTGGCAAGCTTGCTGGTGGCCACGACAGTGATCACAGTGACCACCGCGCCGTGTTCGTAAATGACTCTCAGCAGCACCGTTTTACCGTCTCGCTCAATCAAACCTCTCGCTTAATAGCGGTCTGCATTGGCAACCACCTTTTCACGTGGGTGCAGCAGCACTTCAATCACTTGTACTTTGCTAACACCGCGTTCAGCCATACGCAGCAATGCGTGCTTTGTGAACTCTATGTTGTCGCTGGTCATGGGCTTTAAAGTTTAATGCGTTGTGCCAACAGATTACCCGCCGCGCGCTGACCGGCCAAATACCTTGGGATCGTCGCGCTGCGTTGCGTTTTGAGCAGGTGCAGCAGTTTGCACTGCGTAAGGGCAAAACTGCGGTACGGCAGACATGTTGCTTTCTCCTGTGGCGCATCGAATGGTGTTGATGCCCCATGTATTGAAGGCAACGCCCATGCGCGTAGCTGCCCAAGCCATCGCTTGTGAGCCTGCTGGCGGGTTGCAGATGCCTTCATCAAGCTGGCCACCTTGGCGGGTGTGGTTGGCTAAAGCTTCCCGAACAGAATTGCTGAAGCCTTGCATCTGCTGCTCGTAACCTAGGATTTGGCTGGTGCCAAGCCTGCCTTATCTGGCGGACTGCAAATGCAGCGCGCCCTGCTCGCGCAAGCTGTTGACCACGTTTTTTAATTCTGGTGCGCTGAATACGGGTAACGTGCCCAAGTAACCGTCAAGCGGGACCAAGCAGCCGCTTTGGGCGAAAGCGCTTTGTGCGCTGGCGCATAGGGCGAGCGCTAGGGCGGTTGTTTTCAGAAGATTCACAAAACGTGTCAACATGAAACGGATTGTGTAGGGGGGGGGTAGGCAAGTCAATACCTGCCTGGTAAAAATATTGACCCTTGGGGTAGTAGTCAAAACTACTTTTGACAGTGCTGTGATGTTTCGCTGTGAAAAATTGATAAGCCCGGCTTAACGTTTGAAAATGCGACGATAACCATCGTATTAACCGCATGATATGCGACTAATAACTTGCCAACAAACCAATATAAGCCAATAATCTCCGCATGAATAGCGGCGATAAAACATATATTTGGCAACTTGACGACTGGCCGCAGTGGCAGTTCGACCTATCTGCGCTGGCCGAGCCGCTGGCAGCAGTTAGCCGTGCACAAGGCCACTTGTATGGGCGATTAGCAGATGTGGGCCTGGCACTGCGCGAGCAGGCCACCCTGGCAGCACTCACGGATGAAGTGCTAAAAACCAGTGAGATTGAGGGCGAGCAGTTGAATGCCGACAGCGTGCGCTCGTCTATTGCGCGCAGGCTGGGGGTGGACATTGAAGCGTTGGCTGCCGTGGACCGCAATGTGGACGGCGTGGTGGACATGGTGCTGGACGCCACAGCGCGCTGCCATGAGCCTTTGTCTGCACAGCGCTTGTTTGGCTGGCATGCGGCGCTGTTTCCCACTGGGTATAGCGGGCTTTATCCTATTGCAGTGGGGCAATGGCGCGAAGACCGTAACGGCCCGATGCAGGTAGTGTCTGGCGCGTATGGACGACGAAAAGTGCATTTTGAAGCACCTGCAGCTAGCGTATTGCCTTCGGAGACTGCACGGTTTTTAAAATGGTTTAACGGCAATGTGACCATGCCGCCGCTGGTTAAGGCGGGGCTAGCGCATTTATGGCTCGTCACAGTGCATCCGTTTGACGATGGCAATGGCCGCATTGCACGCGCTGTGGGCGACATGGCATTGGCGCGGTGTGAGCTATCGCCACAGCGCTTTTACAGCTTGTCGGCGCAGATTCAGCGCGAGCGCGGTGACTATTACAGCCAGCTTGAGCGCACTCAAAAAGGCACGATGGATGTGACGGCTTGGTTGCAATGGTTTTTGGGCTGCCTGCTGCGCGCTGTGCAAGGCGCTGGCACGACGGTAGACAGCGTGTTGGTGAAGGCGCAGTTTTGGCAGCGCTGGGCAGGTACCGTCATGAACGAGAGGCAAATTAAGCTGGCAAATCGTTTATTGGATGGTTTTGAGGGCAAGCTCACCAGTAGCAAATGGGCCGTGATAGCTAAATGTTCAGCCGACACGGCGCTGCGCGATATTAACGAGCTTGTGCAACTTGGCACTCTACGTAAATCAGACTCAGGCGGGCGAAGTACTTCGTATGAGTTAAATTTATCAGTATAAATGCCACTACATATGGAACCTATTCATGACGAATAAAAACCAAATTGCCGAATTCTTAAAGCAATCCTTTCCGCAAAGCAAATGCACAGTGGAAGACGTGGGCCCGATGTCGGCCATCGTGCGTCATACGGTAGGGGTAGACGAGCTGCGGCCGGGGGGCACGGTGTCGGGCCCGGTGATGATGGCTACCGCCGATGTGGCGTTGTATGTGGCGATACTGGCGCAGATTGGCATTGTGCCGCTTACGGTGACGACCAGTTTGAACATCAATTTTTTGCGCAAACCAGCGGCTGACCGAGATATATTGGGCTATTGCAAGCTCATTAAGCTGGGCAAAACGCTGGCAGTGGGCGAGGTGCTGATTTACTCTGAGGGCAGCCCCGATATGGTGGCCCACGTGACGGGCACTTACGCGATTCCACCGCAAAGGTAAAACGCGCAGCACTGTGGGCTGCGCGTGGATATTTAAAGCAATCCTATTTACTATTATTTTAATAGCAAACTATCTAATATCCACGTCGGAAAAGTGCCATAAAATCTTCCAAAAGTGCTGTATCTAATATGGGCAGCGTCAGGCGTTAGGCAGTGGGCGGCTCGCTGTATTCGTTGGCTTCTGGCGCGCTGGGCTGCACAGCCCAATACAGCAATATAAGGCCTACCAGCAAAAACCAGCCGCTTTTGCCGATATCGTGCATACGGCGCACAGCGGCGGCAATGCCGGGCAAAAGCCGCAGCCGTAACCATCGCTAGTGGAAACCCGCTAACGTCTTGTAAGGGTGCTGGTTTTAATATGACAGTCATATTTCACTGTTACTGTGAATGTTTGTTACTTAAATCGGAGTTTCCCATGAAATTGCGCTTCACCGCCATCGCCCTTGCTGCCGCCGTATCAGTCTCAGCCTACGCCCAAACCGAGATCCAGTGGTGGCACTCGATGACTGCGGTTAACAACGAAGTGGTTAACGATTTGGCCAATAGTTTTAACGCTTCGCAAAAGAATTACAAAATCGTACCCACGTTCAAGGGCACCTATACCGAGTCGTTCACCGCTGCAGTAGCCGCTTTTCGCGCAGGCAACGCGCCCCACGTTTTGCAGGTATTTGAGGTGGGTACCGCGACCATGATGTCCAACAAAGGCGTCACCGTGCCAGTGGGTAAAGTGATGAAAGATGCGGGCGAGAAGTTTGACCCCAAGACTTTTGTATCGGCAGTGGCCGGCTACTACACCTCGCCCAAAGGCGAAATGCTGAGCTTTCCGTTTAACAGCTCAACCACGGTGTTTTATATCAACAAAGACGCTTTCAAAGCCGCAGGTATCGACACCACCAAGCCGCCCAGCACATGGCCCGAAGTGGCACTGGCCGCGGCCAAGCTCAAGGCCAGCGGCCACAAATGCCCTTTCACCACAGCATGGCAAGGCTGGACTCAGTTAGAGAGCTTTTCGGCATGGCACAACGCCGAATTTGCCACCAAAGGCAACGGCATGCAAGGCATGGATGCGCGCATGAAAGTAAACTCGCCGCTGCATGTGCGCCATATTGAAAATCTGTCCAACATGGCGCAGCAGGGCTTGTTTGTTTACAAAGGCCGCTCCAATGTGCCAGAGGCCAGTTTTATCTCAGGCGAATGCGCGATGATGCCAACATCTACCGGCTTTTATGGCAACGTGGCTAAAAATGCGAAGTTCAGCTGGGCGCTAGCGCCCCTGCCCTACTACCCAGATGTAGCTGGCGCACCGCAAAACACTGTGATTGGCGGTGCTTCTCTTTGGGTGATGTCGGGTAAAAAATCTGAAGAATACAAAGGCATTGCGCAGTTTTTTAGTTACTTGTCCAAGCCAGATGTGCAGGCTGCGCTGCACCAGCGCACGGGCTACTTGCCTATCACGACAGCGGCATTCAAGCTGACGGAAGACTCGGGCTTTTACCAAAAGAACCCAGGCACTGATGTGGGCGTGAACCAAATGATCCGCAAAACCACTGAGAAGTCGCGCGGCATTCGCCTAGGCAACTATGTGCAAATTCGCACCATCGAGGACGAAGAACTTGAGCAGGTCTGGGGCGGCAAAAAGTCAGCCAAAGACGCGCTGGACTCTATCGTCTCGCGCGGCAACGATTTGCTGGAGCGCTTTGAGAAGGCCAATAAGTAAGCACCACCAACCAGCCACTGGATTAAGCTGCCTTCATGGACAAGCGTGTAGTTTTTAAATCACCGTGGCTGCCTTGGGTGCTGATTGCACCCCAGGTGGTGGTGATTGCTGTATTTTTCTTTTGGCCTGCGGCGCAGGCACTGCTGCAATCGGTGCAGCAGTCCAACGCCTTTGGCACCTCGGTGGAATTTGTGGGGCTAGAGAACTTTCGCAATTTGTGGAACGACCCTACCTACCTCGCCTCGTTTTTTACCACCGCTGTGTTTTCTACGCTGGTGGCCGTGCTGGGTATCAGCATATCGCTGCTGCTGGCCGTGTTTGCTGACCGCATTGTCAAAGGTGCTCTGGCCTACAAAACCTTGCTCATTTGGCCTTATGCTGTTGCGCCTGCTGTGGCGGGCGTGCTGTGGCTTTTTATGTTTGCGCCCAGTGTGGGCGTGGTGTCGTTTTGGCTGCGCTCTGTCGGCGTGGACTGGAACCATTTGCTCAATGGTGGCCAAGCCATGACACTGGTGGTGATGGCCGCAGTGTGGAAGCAAATTTCATATAACTTTTTATTTTTCTTGGCTGGCTTACAAAGCATCCCTAAGTCACTCATTGAGGCCGCTGCCATCGACGGCGCACGGCCTTGGCGGCGGTTTTGGACGATTGTGTTTCCACTGCTGTCGCCCACCACATTCTTCTTGCTGGTGATTAACATTGTTTATGCGTTTTTTGACACCTTTGGCATCATTGACGCAGCCACCGAAGGCGGCCCTGGCAAAGACACTTCAATACTTGTCTATAAGGTGTACTACGACGGCTTCAAGGCCATGGACTTGGGCGGTTCAGCCTCGCAGTCGGTGGTGCTGATGGTGATTGTGGTGGCGCTCACGGTGGTGCAGTTTCGCTTTGTCGAGAAGAAGGTGAACTACTGATGGCATATCACTATGGTTGAACGCCGCCCTTGGCTCACTGCCTTATCACACGCCGTGCTCATCATTGGCGTGCTGATAGTCGCGTTTCCGTTGTACCTTACCTTTGTTGCGTCCACCCACACGGTTGACACGATCATCAAAGCGCCCATGCCGCTATGGCCTGGCTCGCACATGGTTGAGAACTACACAGCGGCTTGGAACGGTACGGGCGGAGGCAACGGGTCTAAAGCGCCTGTGGGCCAAATGATGATGGTCAGCATGGTCAGCGCGCTGATCATTGCGTTGGGCAAGATTGCCATCTCACTGCTATCAGCCTTTGCCATCGTCTATTTTCGCTTTCCGTTTCGCATGTTTTTCTTCTGGGCTATTTTCGTCACGCTCATGCTGCCTGTGGAGGTGCGCATATTGCCCACCTACAAAGTGGTGGCAGACTTGGGGCTGCTCAACAGCTACGCGGGCCTCACCGTGCCGCTGATAGCGTCGGCTACCGCTACATTTTTATTCCGCCAGTTTTTTTTAACCGTGCCCGAAGAGCTGACCGAAGCCGCGCGCATGGATGGTGCGGGGCCGATGCGGTTTTTTATCGACATACTGGTGCCACTGTCTAAAACATCTATGGCCGCGCTGTTTGTGATTCAGTTTATCTACGGCTGGAACCAATATTTGTGGCCCCTGCTGATTACTACCAACGAAAATATGTACCCAGTCGTCATCGGCATCAAACGCATGATCTCTGGCGGCGACGCGCAAACTGAATGGAACGTGGTGATGGCAACTGCTCTGCTGGCGATGATTCCGCCAGCTTTGGTGGTGATGCTAATGCAGAAGTGGTTTGTTAAGGGGCTGGTGGATACTGAGAAGTGATTATTTGACTTTTTTAAAGCTGAGAATTTAGGTATTACATATGGCAGCCATCACACTACACAACATCATCAAACGCTACGGCACAGGCGCAGGAGCCAACCAAGTAATTCATGGCGTCAACGCCGAGTTCAAAGACGGTGAGTTCATTGTCATAGTAGGCCCCTCAGGTTGCGGCAAATCCACCTTGCTGCGCATGATCGCTGGGCTAGAAGAGATTAGCGAAGGCACGGTCAGCATTGGCGGCAAAGTAGTCAACGAGCTAGAGCCGTCGGACCGCGACATCGCGATGGTCTTTCAAAACTACGCGCTATACCCCCACATGAGCGTATTTGCCAACATGGCCTACGGCCTGAAAATTGCCAAAGTGCCCGAGGCCGAGATCAAAGCGCGGGTCGACAAAGCG
>JANPDG010000283.1:0-1625 GCA_031431335.1 Polaromonas sp.
TGAGCAAACGGCCCTTGGCCACGCAGCGTTTAACCCTGTGCACCAGTGGGCCGCCAACACCGCCAAGCTGGGCTCTGACAACCCACTGCGCTTTATTGCCGAGGCAGGCCACGACGCTGCCCGCCAATTCGGCACCTTAAAGCCCCGCGTCGACTACGATACGTGGACACTGCGCGCCATCGAGCAGTCGCTGTCTAAAGTGCAAACCCGCATGCAAGGCGGCATGGCCGTGCTGGCCACCATCGGTTCGACTGCGCCGTTTGTAGGTTTGTTTGGCACGGTGTGGGCCATCTACACGGCATTGGTCAAAATTGGCGCGTCAGGCCAAGCGTCGATTGACCGCGTGGCAGGGCCCGTGGGTGAGGCCCTCATCATGACCGCCATTGGTCTGGCCGTGGCGGTGCCTGCGGTGTTTGGCTACAACTGGCTGTTGCGCAAAAACAAGCTGGCGCTAGAGTCGGTGCGCAGCTGCTGCGCCAAGCTGCATATGGTGCTCTTGTCCAGCACCCTCACGCTAGACGCCAAGCCTAGCGACACACCGAAAGCTTGAAACCATGGCCATGTACACCCACAGTGACAACGCAGACGAAGACGACGGCTGGATGGCCGAGATCAACACGACACCTTTAGTAGACGTGATGCTGGTGCTGCTGATTATTTTTTTGCTCACCATTCCCGTGGTTAGCGCCACAGTCAACCTTAACCTGCCCATCGAGACCGCACAGCGGCGCGACACCAGCGGCGAGTATGTGGTGATCAGCGTAGACCGTGTGGGCAATTTGTACTTTAACGAAGTCTTTGCAGTAGACCTTCAGGCTCTGTCTGGCTACTTGGGCCAAGTGGCCGCGCGCAGCCCCCAGCCTGAGCTGCACATTCGCGCTGATGCCAACGCGCCTTATGCCTAC
Source organism: Polaromonas sp. (assembly GCA_031431335.1). GTDB lineage: Bacteria > Pseudomonadota > Gammaproteobacteria > Burkholderiales > Burkholderiaceae_C > JAAFIP01. Next base: position 906 of record JANPDG010000283.1, read on the forward strand.
ATAGGCCAAATCATCGACACCGCCCAGGGCTACGGCTTTGCCAGAGTCGGCCTGATCACCGAGCCCGTGCCAGAGGCTGAGCTCACTGCAAGGGCCAAGCCATGAAGCTCTACACCCAACATTTATCTCCTGGGGGCGGTAATGAGTCTGAGCCCAGCCCCATGATCGAGATGAACACCACACCGCTCATTGACGTGATGTTAGTGCTCATCGTTATGCTCATTATCACCATTCCTGTGCAGCTGCACTCGGTCAATCTAGACTTGCCGTCCGCCCAAACATCGGCTGTAGTGCCCGAGGTGGTGGTGCTACAAATGGACGCCACAGGTTTTCTGCGCTGGGATAACGATGCTGTGCCAGATATTGCCAGTTTGAACGCCAAAGTGGCCACTGCAGCAGCCATGCCAGTACAGCCAGAGATTCATCTGCGCCCGGCTGCGGACACACCTTATGCGTATGTCGCGGCGTTTTTGGCGATGGCACAAAAGGCGGGGTTGAATAAGGTGGGGGTGGTGAATTGATGCGCTGCTAGGCATATTTCGCATCTGTGCATTTGCTGAGCTCGCCCTGGCGCTTGGTGTAGACGGCTACGCGGCTGTCCCCCGGCCTGCGGCCTCCTCCTTGATGCCGCTGCGCCGTCTACACCAAGCACCACGGCTGCGTACTTGCTTAATTGGGCCTCCAGTCTTTGACTTCCCAACATGGTCGCAAGATCAGGCC
>JANPDG010000284.1:0-9572 GCA_031431335.1 Polaromonas sp.
GGCCACGCTGATGGGCATCGCGCCGTTGTCAGCCGCCAAGCTCACGCAGGGGCTGCCCGCAGCGCTCAAAAGCGTCGGCACGCAAACCCCGTTGTGGTACTACATCTTGCGCGAGGCTGAGCTTAACGGCGGCAAGCTCACTGGTGTGGGTGGGCGCATTGTGGCCGAAACCTTTCACCGCGCCATGGAGGGCAGCGCGCACTCGATTGTTAGAGACATTGCTTTTCGCCCCAATGCGCTGGTCGCCAACCCTAGCGACCGCTTCACCATGGCTGATCTGCTGCTGTTCGCGTTTGACGGCCGTGCAGATTTGCTCAACCCGCTGGGCGATTGAACACCGTCTAGTAGTTTGCGGACTATGAAGAAGACTATTTTTCGTGCACAGCCAAGAAGTGCTGTTCTTGGCTGTGGACTTAAAGATTAAATAGCAGCTTGGCCCAGCAGCGCGCGGCGCAGGTCGAGCTTTTTGGCTTTGTCGTCCAGCCAAATGGCAAAAAAGGCATCGCCAAAAGCGAGGTCGTTGATCTCGCTGGTCAGGCGAGAGTTAAAGAAAAAGCGGGTGCCCACCTTGGGCACATACACACCAGTGAGCTTGTCGCCCGTCTTTACATCAGGAAAGGCTTTTTTCAGATCCGCTGTCCATGACTTAATCTGCGCGTCGCTAGGGCTGCGCAGCCGCGCCATCTCTACCAGCGACACATTGACGATCTCCTCGGCTTTGATGGATGTGGCGTATTCAATCTCTAGCGCAAAAAGCGTCTTAGACAGCAGCGGGTTAGCCGTGCTCGCACCGCTCCACAAATGCGCCTCATACGCCTTAAAGCCAAAAAACCGCAGCACCCCGCTGCCCATCAGCGCCCAAGGCGCAGCTGCTGGAAAGGCCGAGAGCTCTGTGGGCGTGCTGCGGGCAGTAGGTTTGGCGCTGGGTGCAGCTGCACCACTGGGCTGGGCTGCGGCGCTGAGCGCAGTCAGCGCACCTGCGCTGCCAGCGGCTAAAGCGGCTAGTCCTTGGCTAAAGGCGCGGCGGCCCAGAGGCAGATGGCAGCCTGGCTTTGCTGATACTGCTGGGGGGTTGTTAATTGGGCACATATTTACTTTCTAGTATTTTAAATTACCGATTAGTATTTTAATTACCATGCAGTATATATTGCATTTTTAAAATTGCAATAGTCTGTGTTGCAGGCCATCTCAAGGCTCATATTAATGCCCCAAGTTACAGGGCCTGCAGCCTATTGGCCAAATGCCTTCGATACCACGCCCACGCAGGCCACAGGGCACGGGTCGTCACCCACCAAGCCGACTACTGGCTGGCCGCTGTAGCCCTCGCGGGCGCGCCAACCAGGGTCTTTGTTGAACAAGTTAGTCATCATGCCGCCGGGGTCGTAGGCTGGCAGCGCTTTACCGGGATTTTTGGCTTCAAATTCTTTGCGAATATCTGCCCCGGTTTTGTACCACGACACTTTGGCAATATAGCGCCTGAGGGTCTGCCCACGCCAACCAGCGTGTTGAGCCTCGGGCCACACGTCATCGCCGTGCTTGATATTCCAAGCCGGCTCCAGCTCCCAAGCCATGCGGCCCAGCACATCGCCAAAGATATACAGCTTGCCATCCACAATGCGCCACTCGGTCGGGTCTGAGCCCATCTTGAGCGCATAGGCCGCGCCGCTGGCACAAAAGCCGCCGTACTGCGGCTCAAACTTATTGGGTGCAGCGTCAAAGTCAGCTTTGTTTTGGCCGTTTAAAAAATAGTATGTGCGCCCGGCCAGCGTAGTCTGAAACACCGGGTTGCCGCGCACGCTTTGCTGCATTTTAAAATATGCCACCGGGTCATGCCCCAGCAGCATCACGTCTTGGCCCGTCACATTTTTCATGGTGGCAAACGGGGTGCCGCATCCTGCTAACAGTGCGGCTACTGAGACTAAAAAGCATGTGAATAACGTTCGCATTGTGATCATTTATGACACCTTAGAAAAAGTTGTTTGCAGCTTACGCTATTAAAATAATAGCTAACTATCTAATATCCACGTCGAAAAAATGCCAAAAATTAGCACTATTTGTCGCTTAGCACTACAAAACTACACTCCGTCCCTGAGCAACTTTGCGTAATAAGCCGGGTCCACATTACCGCCGCTGACAATAATGCCAACCCGCTTGCCTTTGACATCCAGCTTGCCTTCGCTGTCGCCGAGCATCGCAGCAGCAGCAGCCAAGCCGCCGGTGGGCTCGATGACCATTTTCATGCGCTCGGCGAAAAAGCGCATGGTTTTGACCAGGGCCTGGTCGTCTACGGTGAGCACATCTTTGAGCAGTGCTTGGCACACTGCAAAGGTCAGGTCGCCCGGCGCCTGGGTTTGCGCACCGTCGGCAATGGTGACGGGCACGTCGATTTTGACGATGCTGCCGCTGCGTAAGCTTTGCTGAAAGTCGTTGCCTGCCAGCGGCTCCACGCCATACACCTCGCAGCCCGGTTGCAAATGTTGGGCCACTGTCGCGCAGCCTGAGACCAAGCCGCCGCCGCCCATGCACACCAGCAGCATGTCCAGCGGGCCCACGTCTTGCATCAGCTCGAGCGCGCACGTGCCCTGCCCGGCCATAACGTGGCGGTGATTGAACGGCGGGATCAGTGTCATGCCGCGTTCCTGGGCTACGCGCTTGCCAATGGCTTCGCGGTCTTCGGTGTAGCGGTCAAACAAAATCACCTCGGCACCATATTCTCGTGTGGCGCGAATCTTGGCTGCGGGCGCGTCTTGCGGCATGACGATCAGCGCGGGCATGCCCAGCAGCTTGGCCGACAAAGCGATGGCTTGGGCGTGGTTGCCTGACGAGAAAGCAATCGCGCCGTTTTTGCGCTGCTCGGGCGTGAACTGCGCCAGCGCGTTGTAGCCACCGCGAAACTTGAATGCGCCCATGCGCTGAAAGTTTTCGCACTTGAAAAACAGCTGGGCACCCGCGCGCTCATTGGCCGTGCTGGACGTGTGCACGGGCGTGCGGTGGGCGATGCCTTTGATGCGCTGGGCAGCGGCAGTAATGTCGGCAAACGAAATGGGCAGTGAGGTGGCTTTAGGCATGGGGCGCAGGGGTTTGAGTAAGAGTGGGTTGAAAGTGGATTGAACTGGGTTTTACAGTGCGATTAAGCCGCGTCTTGAAACGCCTTGGCCCGCAGCGTAACAACCAGCGTGTCGCGGTGGGCGTTATCGCGTGTGGGCTGGATGGGCGTAGTCTCGTGGATCATGCGGGCGTCGTCTAGCAGCAGCACACTCCATGGCTCGGTGAGCGTGAAGCGCTGGCCGCTGGGGCCGTCGGACTCGAACACACGGGTCTCACCGCCTTTAACACCCTCGCGCGCGACCAAAAACACTGCCACCAAATCTACGCCATCGCGGTGCGCACCCTCGGGCGTAGGCCTGCCTATGCCGCCTTCGGTGTCGATGCGAAACTGGTGCGCTTCGGTGTACCAGCTTTGCGGGCTGTTCGGTGTGCTGCGCAACTGGTCTGCCAAGCTGCCCATCCAGCGCAGCAGTGCTGTCCATGCTGGCGTGTGGGTGGCCGGTTCTATCGGCTCAAACCAGCGCTCCATGCCGCCGTGCAGCGCGTTGTACTCCACCGGCTGCCAGTGCGCTCGGTGCGGCGTGGGCGACACTTTACCGCTGTGCACCACATAGCTGGCGTGGCGGCGTTTGCGGTATTTGCCGCCGTCTTTAAGGTAGGCGTCGGGCAGCAGATGGCTCCAGCTGGCATTCAGTGCGGCCAGATCGGCCAGCGCGCAGCCTGCTAGCTGGGCCACGTCGCCTGCCGGCAGCAGGGCCAAGCCGCTTTGGCGCAGCGCGCTGTGCAGGCTGGCAGGATGGGTATATGGCGGTAACAAAGTAGAAGTTGTTGACATAGCTAGAAGATTACACAATGGCTACGATTATGCGCGGCACACAGCAGGGTTATCGCTACCAATACAGCCAAGGGCACGCAGGGCCTCACGTAGACAAATATTCGCCAACTAAATCACAAAGGCATGCTTTAGTTCAAACTTCGCAGACTACCTCACAATTGCTTACTAAGTGCTTGATTTGTATGTTGTATTTTGCAAACGAAGACCTTTTTAAGGTATCTGGATTGCTTGCGCAAAGGAAAAAATCGGACTATCGTAGATTTATATAAGAATTTATGTTGATTCAGACTACATAGGATATATCACTATGCGTTGGGTTAAAACGACCATATCAAGCGTGTGGGGCATGATGGGCTTGCAGCCCATCCCCACCGAAGACGAGATACATGATCGCCTCGAGGACATTCGCGAAAGCATGCTCGAGGTCATGGGTGAGAGTGGCTCAGCGTTGCGCCCTGTCGTGCGCAGGCGCATTCAGTATGCACCCGACCTAGAGGCGTTATGGTATTTGCGCAGCGACTGGATGGCCACTATTGCCGCCACCCAAGGCGAAGCAGCTGCAGCAGCGCACGTGCGTCGCCTGAACATTAACTTCCAGGGGCTGCTGCCTGAGGGTTTGCAGTCGCGTCCCAGCAGCCTGTCTGCCTAAATTTCGGTTTTTAGATGTATTTGTTCAGTCCAGCCACGTCGTAAAGCTTTGCGCATCTACGCGCGTTGTGGCAAAAGTGTTCACCAAAGCGCTCTCGTCTGCATACCCCAGTGACATACCGCAGACCAGCATCTCATTTTCGCCTGCGCCAATGTGCGGCAAAATAATTTGAGCAAATCCGTTCCAAGCCGCCTGCGGGCAGGTGTGCAGCCCACGCGCACGCGCTGCGAGCATGATGTTTTGCATAAACATACCGTAGTCCAGCAAGCTGCCTCGGCCCATCACCGTGTCGATGGTAAACATCAGGCCCACTGGCGCATCAAAAAACTTAAAGTTACGCTGATGCTGCGCGTGCATGCCCGCCTTGTCGCCCTTGCCTAAGCCCAACACGCCATACAGCCCAAAGCCACACTCACGGCGGCGGTCAATATAAGGCGAGACCCATTTTTCTGGATAGTAGTCGTAAGCCTCGGTGTACTCGGCTGCCAGCGCTGGGTTGGCCGCCACCGCGTCATGCGCTGCGCATACCTTGGTCACCAGCGCAGTGCGGCTCTCGCCCTGAAGCGCATACACCTTCCAAGGCTGGGTGTTGGTGCCGCTGGGCGCGCGGGCTGCCACTTCAAGCAAATTGTGCAGCAGCTCTTTAGGCACCGGCTTAGGCAAAAAAGCCCGGTTGCTGTAGCGGCTGAGCATGGCAGCGTCCACACTCGCGCGGTCAGCCACCACGGTGCTGGCTTGGGGGGTGGACAAAAGTGCGGTGAGGTTCAAAATGAGGCTCCATATGATGAGCTTGCATCTTGCATATTCAATCTTGCGCTAGTCTTGCGCGTACAGCACTGGTGCGCGCAAGTGCCGCTGGATTTGCCGCATGATGCCTTTGCGGCGCTCGTACTCTTGCGGTGAGCAATATTGGCTGTCATGGCTGATCAACAGCTCACGGCTGCCTGTGATGCGGTTACCCACAGTTTGATAATTGGCTGTAAAGCTAACTCCTTTAATCTTGGCCTCAAAGTTAGCTGGCAAACGGCTGAGCTTGTAGGCCGCGTCGTAGCTAATGTCGATCTCCTCGCGCATGCGCATGGAATTACATGAATAGCCAAACTCGCGACTTTCTTGTGCATGGTTGCCCATGTTGCTAAGGATATAGACCGGAATATTGACGGCTGGGTGCACCGCTGCCGAGCCTGCTGTGGGTTCGCGCAGCAGGTCCATTATCTCTAGCTCAGTTTTTAGACTTTGCTTTTCAATATCAGTGTTGACCTTGGGGTAAGTCAAAGTGCCGCTGCCTTTGAGGTTGCTGGTGCGCAAAATTTCATCGACTGCCAAGCTCGAAAATCCTGCGGGTATTTGTGCCAAACGGTTTTGCAGATTTACTGCCGCAAAACCTGCAGACTCAATGCTCAGCGTACCTTTGGCCGACCCATTGGCCGCAATCGTCATGGCGGTTGACACCAGCAGGGTGTTATTGTCTGCCCTGATACTGGGCACTCTTCCAATGAAGGCTTCTTTGTCGTCCGCCACCACTACAGGCTTGCCGCTAAGCAAGCCGGGGATGGCACTAAACGGCGTAGCACTGGCAGTAGGGTCAAGGTAGCGTTTGATACTGGGCAAATACAAAACAGTGTGGTTAAAGCTGCCGTAGTTAGGAATAGCGTCTAACTCAAACTCGTTGAATGTGCTCACTAAAACTGGTTGTGCAGGCACCCCAGCAATTTTGAGCATGGCATACATCAGGGTAACGTGGTCTTTGCAGTCGCCATAGCGTTTTTGCAAAATATGGGCAACGTCGTGTGGCTCCCAGCCGTCATTGGCCATGTACAGCGCCACATATTTAATGCGCTTGCGCACCCAGTCGTAGATCGCTTGGGCTTTGGCTTCGTCTGTGTCTTTGCTAAGAATGAGCGTTTTGACAATCAACTCAAGCTCGTCGTTGGGCGCGGCTTTGCGCATCACTTCTTTGGCAAACAGCTTGGCCACGTCTTCGTGTTGGTTCAGCGTACTGACCAACACATGCGGATAAGTCACCCGTGTGTTGGCCTGCAGTGTGTCTAGCACGCGGCCTTTGCCGCTCCACTCATACTGGCGCATCACCTGCCCGCCCGCGGTGGTAGACGCTGCGGGCGGCATCGAGCTGGCAATGTGCAAAGGCTGATTGACTGGCGCCGTAATTGTCCATCGTGCCATGTCAATATCTTGCGCCGGAATCACAAAGCCCTGCTCTGACTGCCAACCAGGCAGCGAGGGCTTGAGCCGAACTTTCTTGGTTTTCCACACCACACTGTCGCCCTGCTCCACCGAAGGAAAAGTCAACTGCTGCACTTGCCAGTCGGGCATCGTCGCCCCAAAGCCTTGGGCGATAGCGCCCTTTTGGGTGGTGATAGCGTCTTTGGCAACTGGCACTTTGCCGCCCGACTTCTTCAGCGTGTAGGCATCTACCAGCTCCATGGTTTCTAGCGCTGCATTAAAGCCGTAGGAATACTTGGTCAGGTTCTGCGCGCCTTGGCTTGTCAGCGCTTGGCTCTGCATCATGGCCACCGTGGTGAGCGTGCCTGCCGCATCAAAAACCATCGCATGTTCAGCCAAGACAATTTTGGTATGGGGCGAGGGCAAGGTTTGGGCGCTGGCTGGGGCCGTGGCAAGCGTACCAGTGAGTACGACTGCGAGCGTGCATGCAGCGGCAACCCAAAGCCCCCAAGCGGCCTGTGGTTGAGCGCTTTGGATCGATGAAGGAGCGGGTTTTTGCAACATATGGCCCTTAGAAAATCGTTTTTGATTACACCTATTCTGCACGAATATCGACTAACCAGCGCGCCACCTAGCCGCATACTCCGCTGCCACCCGGTAGGTGCCCTGCTGCACGCGCAGGGTGGTGCCAATGTCGGTGCCGTAACCTCCGCCCATCGCAAACGCCATTGGAGTGCGCCGCTGCCAGCACCAGTCCATTACCCGTCTGTCGCGAGCCTCCAGGCCGTCGTAGCTGAGCTTTAAGCGCCCTAGCCTGTCGCCCTCATGCGGGTCTGCGCCTGCGAGGTAGAGCACCAGGCCGGGCTGAAACTTGTCCTCCAATTGAGCTAACGCATGCTCCAGCGCATGCAGATACGCATCGTCTTGGCAGCCGTCAGGCAGTCCCACGTCCAGGCTGCTGGCTTCTTTGCGAAACGGAAAATTCTTCTCGCCGTGCAAAGAGAGTGTGAACACGCTGGTGTCGCCGGCAAAGATGCTGGCCGTGCCGTTGCCTTGGTGCACGTCCAGGTCAATGATGGCGACTTTTAAGGGCGCTGTACGGTGGCTCTGCGGGTGCTGCCGCGCCCACTCGGCCTGCATGAGACGCGCAGTGACTGCAAAGTCGTTGAACACACAAAACCCGCCGCCTTTGTCGGCATAGCTGTGGTGCGTGCCGCCAGCTAGGTTGGCCGCGATACCGTCAGGCTTGGCTTTTAGCGCTGCACCCAAATCCAACCCCAAGCTCGCCCGCGCCGCTGCAATGCTCGCCCCCACCGACCTGCGCGCCCGTTCGGCCATGGCCGGGCTCCACGGAAACCCAATTTCCCGCATGCGCGCAGGTTCAATGCTGCCGGTGGCAATGCCTGCAATATACGCTGGCGTGTGGCACAGCGCCAGCTGCCCGTCTGTGGCGGCGGGCGCTTCTATCAACGACACTGTGCTTAAGTGCTGCTCTAGCCAGTCGCGCAGCTGGCGGTACTTGCCCATAGGAAACCGGTGGCCCTCTGGCAGCGGCAATACAAACTGGTCGGCGTAATAGGCTTTCACGGGTTTGATTGTCGCCCATGCTTATTGGCGACTCAGAATTTAGGTTTTAGTGTGTGGGTTTTAGGTTTATTGCTCTAAAACCATGATTTTGTTGCGCTGCAGCAAAATACCGCTTGCAATCACGCGGGATTACCCTATACTTCATTCTATGCTGCATTGCAACATATTCACTCGAATAGATTACGGCGCAGATTGTTGACTGACCCTTAACCACCCTTAATTTAATTGGAGCACACCATGATGACTGTAGACCAAATTCTAGCCGCACAAAAAGCCAACGTAGAGACTCTGTTCGGCCTGACCACCAAGGCGTTTTCTGGCGTAGAAAAGCTCGTTGAGCTTAACATCCACGCCTCCAAGGCCGCCATGTCAGAAGCCTCTGACAATGCCAAAGCCATGCTCAGCGTGAAAGACGCGCAAGAGCTGCTGGCCCTGCAAGCTGGCCTGTTCCAGCCATTGGCCGAGAAGACCGCTTCTTACAGCCGCCACCTGTATGACATCGCCAGCTCCACGGGTGCCGAGTTCAGCGCCGCTGTCGAAGCCCAAGCTGCTGACGGCCAAAAGAAATTTATGTCTTTGGTAGACGGAGCTGCTAAAAACGCACCTGCAGGTTCAGAGACCGCTGTCGCCATGATGAAAAGCGCCGTAGCTGCCGCTAACAACGCGTTTGACTCAGTGCAAAAAGCCGTCAAACAAGCAAGCGACATGGCCGAGCAAAACTTTAACGCTGCGTCTGCACAAGCAGCTAGCACCGTCAAAGCCGCTGCCAAAAAGCGTTAATTCAGTTTAGAGATTGATCCCTGTAACGTATTGAATAGTAGAGGTCTGCGGAAACGGTTTACACACTGCTCTTGAAAAGTCGGCATAAGTTCCCACTTCTTTAGAGTGCATCCTCTGCTCAACATGTCAGCCCTATGGCGACAATAGCGTTATAGGTTGTATGTAAGGTTGTCTCCTCGGGTCCTCTCGCACTGATCGCAGTGCAGGGACTCATTTCAAAGCCAAGTCGCAAGACTTGGCTTTTTTTTGCTTTGGCTTAGGGACGCTGTATGCATCAATGCGCAACGTATTTTGGAAGATTTTAGGGGGGTTTTCCGACGTGGATATTCAATAGTTTGCTATATATTAAATAGCATTTAAACCGATTTTCAGTTTCCGTACACCGCTCGCAACGGCTAGTTTTCAAGCTGCTGATATCGGCACAATATGGTCGCCCCCACTGGCGCCAAAGGCTTGCTCGCGCAGCAGCGCTAACTGGTCGCGCACGCG
>JANPDG010000285.1:0-3485 GCA_031431335.1 Polaromonas sp.
GGTCACCAGCTCGGCGGTCAGGCTGTGCTTTTTGCCAATGTCTTGCACCAGCGGCAACCACGCAGCGCGGGTCTCATCTGGCTTGGTGGCTTGCACGCCGATGGTCAGCTTAGCCAGCTTGGCAGGGGCTGGGGCGGACACACAGCCCGCAAGCATTGCGACAGCTGCAACAACCGTGGTGTTTAAAAGTAAGCGTTTATTCATCATATTTCCATTAAATATTTTGATATTTACGACGTAGATATTAGATAGCTTGCTATTCAATTAATAGTGATTCGCCTATGCACTCACCGCAAAACAGCTTAAGACACACCGCGCTGCTTGAGCAAAAACTCCAGCTTGCTACCGCGCTTGATGACTTCTTCCACTTTGGCGGCGCGCTCCTCGGCGCTCAGGCTGGCATCGTTGACCAAGCGCTGACGGGCGTTAAATCCTTCAATATCGGCGACGTTGAGCAGCTGCGAATTGCCTGATTTGCGAAAACTGGTGAGGTTGTTCATGTCTTTGAGTATGGATTTTTCGGCATCATTGCTGCCGTAGCCCACGATAAAGTCTTGTACTTTCAAGCGAAACTCCAGCGGTAGTGCCAAGCGCCACACCAATGGCGACTCAGGAATATCAGGCGACTCCCAGACCACGCGTATGTCTTTGGCAGCCTCTGGGTTAGACCCCTTGAACAAGTCCAACTCGGTGGTGTTATTGGTAGCAAAGTCCACTTCTTTTTTCACCACGCGGTTCAGGTTGTCAATATGGCTGCCGCGTTTGATTTCTTTGAACAGCGCGTCCACATCGTTGACGCCTTTTTTGGCAAATGCAAAATAGCGCGGCACGATGTGGCCCGAGGTGCTTTTGACGTCGCCATCTCCAAATACATACTGCCCTTTGCTGCGCAAAATGTCGTCTAGTGAGCGGATAGAGCTGCTGGCATGTGTGATGAGCAACGAGCGGTAAGCAAACTGGCCTTTGACCACCAGCTGGCCAAACACCGCGCCTACACGGGCCTCAACCAGTTCAATCGCAGGCACGTTGCCCACCCAGGCAAAGTCGATCACACCGCGCTTAAAGTCGGCCACCAAATCGCCTTGTTGCGCATAGGTTTTGCCCTCTACCTCCACGCCCAGCTTTTTGCCCATACTTTCTAAAAACGGGGCCCAGCTTTTTTGGGTCTGCTCCGCATTGCGCGGCGTGATCAGGCCAAACACAATTTTCTTGGGTGCTGCAACGGGCTTGGCCCTAGGCTTGGCTTTGACAGGCTTGCTACTGGCTGCGGCTGGCGTTGCAGCCGTAGTTTGGGCACTGGCCCAGCCGCTCTGCGCTAGTAGCGCACAAGCTGTAAAGCGTAGAAAGTGTCTCTTTTGCATGGTGTAATTCCTTGACGTAAAAATAATTATTTATACGTAATTAAATTACCAAATGATAAGCTTGTCCACAGTAAATACCCTTGTAACTGCGTTGTTACTTCTGATTATTTCAAGTTTTTTAGTTACTTAAACGATCAAACTAATCACGTTGTTAAAAATGCAGACAGTGCATTGGCGAGGCTGCGGTTACCTCGCTTTTTAGGCACTTTTCCGACGCAGATATTACATACTTAGCTATCAATACTATAGCAAGTAGCATCTCAACCTTACGGATCGCCATGCGCCTATCGCTGCGGCCTGAGCCAGGCTAAGACGCTTAAATCCGCCCCTCTTGCACCGCATGGCAAGCAATCTGAATGCCTTGGATGCGCGTGAGCACGGGTCGCTCGGTTTTGCAGCGGTCGTTCACATGCGGGCAGCGCGGGTTAAAGGCGCAGCCCTTGGGGGGATTGAGCGGGTTGGGCACCTCGCCTTGCACGGGCGTGCGGGCGCGGCCGGTGTCGTGCATCTTGGGGATGGCATCTAACAGCATCTTGGTGTACGGGTGCCTAGGGGCGCTGAACAAGGTGTGTTTGTCGGCTACTTCGACCAAGCGGCCTAAATACATCACGCCCACATGGTCGCTCACATGGCGCACCACGGCCAGGTTGTGACTGATGAACAGGTAGGTGAGGTTCTGCTTTTTTTGCAGATCTTTCATGATGTTGAGCACCTGGGCCTGCACGCTCACATCCAAGGCACTGGTGGGCTCGTCACAGACCAAGAACTCGGGGCTAGTGGCCAGCGCGCGGGCAATGGAGATGCGCTGCCTCTGGCCGCCCGAGAACTGGTGGGGGTACTTGGGCATGTCCAGCGGGGACAGGCCCACACTGGTGAGCAGCTCGCCGACTCTGGCTTTGAGTTTGTCGGGGTCGGTGATGATGCCGTGCTCGGTCAGGGGCTCGCCAATGATGTCTTCGACGCTCCAGCGCGGGTTCAGGCTGGCATACGGGTCTTGAAAGATCATCTGGATGCGCTGGCGCAATTGGGCGGAGGCGGGGCTTTTGTAGGTGGTGTGGGCGTCTAGTCCGCCGAACGTGAAGCTGCCGCGTGTGGGCTGGTACAGACCCACCATCAGGCGGGCGACGGTGCTTTTGCCGCAGCCAGACTCGCCTACCAGGGCCAGGGTTTTGCCTTTTTCGATGCTAAAGCTGACCCCGTCCACAGCGTGGAGCATGACTTTGGGCTTGCGCTCGAGCACGCGGGTGAGCAAGGGGGGCGAGACATCGAAAGTCATTGCGATGTCATTGACCTGGATGAAGGGCTTGGACTGGGCGGCTGGGTGGCTCATGCTGCGGCTCCTGCCAGTGCTGGGGCTGCAGCCGGGTCTTGCACCAGCCAGCATGCCGACTGTGTGGCACCTGCGGCCATCAGCTCGGGGCGCTCGACTTTGCAGCGTGCGTGCACTTGGCTGCAGCGCGGGTTAAAGGCGCAGCCTGCGGGAATGGCGTTTAAGCGGGGCATGGAGCCGTCGATCTGGTGCAGGTGCTCGCGGTCCACCGTGATATCGGGGATGGCGGCCATCAGGCCAGCGGTATACGGATGCTGGGGGCGGTTGATCACCTCGTGCACGGGGCCAATCTCGACGATGCGGCCTGCGTACATGACGGCCACGCGGTCGCACGTTTCGGCAATCACGCCCATGTCGTGGGTAATGAGCATGACGGCAGCGCCGCGCGACTGGCAGATGTTTTTTAAGAGGGTGATGATCTGGGCTTGGATGGAGACATCTAACGCGGTGGTGGGTTCGTCGGCCACGATCAGCTGGGGCTCGGCGGCCAGCGCCAGAGCGATCACCACGCGCTGGCGCATGCCGCCTGAGAACTGGTGGGGGTAGTGGTCGATGCGCTGCTCGGCAGCGGGGATGCCGGTGTCTTTGAGCAGGTCAATGGCGCGCTGTTTGGCCTCTTGTGCGCTCACGGGCAGGTGGGTTTGGATGGTCTCGATCAGCTGGCGGCCTACGCTGTACAAAGGGTTGAGCGAGGTGAGCGGGTCTTGAAAGATCGCGCCAATCTTGCGGCCCCGAATGTGGCGCATCTGCTCATACGGCAGGTTGTCGATGCGCTGGCCTTGCAGGCGCACTTC
>JANPDG010000286.1:0-9603 GCA_031431335.1 Polaromonas sp.
AAACAGCTGGCTGAACTCGTCTAGCTCGAGCTTGAGCAGCCATGGCGCGCTGCCCTCGGCGGTGGTCAACACGCTGCCCCGGCTGCTGAGCGCGTCGCGCACGCGCAGGCGCACCAGCTGGGCGGGCGGCATGCTCCAGCGTGCGAGGGTGTAGGGACGCAGCTGCTGGGCGTCCGAGTAGCCCAGGCGGTACACGACGGCAGTGCTTTCTAGCGCGGCCAGCGCGTCGATCTCGGCCAACACCAAGGCGGGCAGGGGCGCGCTCACAGCTTGCGTGCTGGGCGCTTGTAGGCTGGGGCCAAAGTCGTAGACCGCTTTGGGCACAGGCGGCTGCGGTGTGGCGCAGCCTGCGAGCAGCGCGACCGTGGTGAGCGACAGTGTCAGTGCCAACGCTTTTAGATGAAAAAATTGGCGGTTTTCCGACGTGAATATTAGATAGTTAGCTATATTTTTCATAGTATGCATGAGGTATTGAACAGCTAGATGGGTGTGCGGTGCAGGGCTAGCGCGCTGGCGCGGGTGCAGCGGGCGGTACAAAACCGCTCTCGCCGGGGCCGGGCGGGGTGGCACCGTTGCCATACAACAGGCTTTGCGGGTTGTCGCCGATATTGCCCAGCACGCGGTCGGCGTTGCGAACGGCTTTGGCGGTGTCGTCCACCGCGCGGGCGGCGCGCGGCAGGGTGCTGGCGCTGAGCGTTTGGGCGCTTTGGGCCAAGGCGGCGCTGCCTGCGCTGACTTGGTCGAGCACGCCGCCTTTTTCAATCACTCTGCTGGACATGCTGGCCACTGCGTCGGCGGCAGCGTTAGCGGCGCGGCTGGTGTCTTTGGCGGTTTGGCTCAGATCGGCTGAGGTGGTTTGCATGGCCAGCATATTGACGCTGATGCTTTTAACCATCGCCGGGATGTCGGCGCGCTCGGGGCCAAACTGCGCGTCTGCTATGGTCTGCATGCGCTGCGACATGGCGCCTATCTTGGTAGCGCTATCGCCTGCCGAATGCACTGCGCCCATCAGCACTTTTTGGTTGTCGGCAGATAGCAGCTGGTTTAAAAGCAACGATGTTTTTTCGGCCTGCATGAGCAAACGGGTGCCTTGGTCGGTGATGCTGGAGAACAGGTTGGGCCGCAGCGGAATGCGGGTGGGCTGCAAAAAGCTGGTGGTCAGCGGCTCGTTAGAAGGGCCGTCTTCGTCTAGCAGCACATAAGCCAGGCCCGTCACGCCCTGAAAGCCTAAAGTGGCATAGGTTGACTTGGTCAGGGGCGCTTGGCCGTCAATCGACAAGCGCACCAGCACGTTGCCTTTGACGGCTTTGTCAAACTCAATGGCCTCGACCTTGCCCACCGAAATGCCCCGGTAGCGCACCGCCGCCTGCGGCGAGAGGCCGGTAATCGACTCGCGGGTGCTCAGCTCGTACACGTCGCGCAGCGTGGTGTCGCGCGACAGCCAAGTGGCCAGCGCAATGACAATAGCGGTGACCAGCAGCACAAAGCTGCCAGCGGCTAGCGCATGAGATTTATTTTCCATACAAGATCTCCAAACAAAAGGGCACCATAGTTCTACACCCGGGCGGCTGTAACAGCCGGTTTGTCGCGTAACAATACCATCGCCCGCCTGCCGCGCTCGCCCAAGAAAAATTCTTTGATAAACGGGTGTTCAAACGCCATCACCTGGGCAGGCGTGCCGGTAGTAATCACCTTTTTGTCGGCCAGCACGGCCACGCGGGTGGACAGCTCAAACAGCGTGTCCAAATCGTGCGTCACCATCACCACGGTGAGGCCCAGCTCTTGGTGCAGGCTGCGCAGCAGGCTGCAAAAGCCGTCGGCGCTCTCGGGGTCGAGGCCGGCGGTGGGCTCGTCTAGCAACAAAAGCGGCGGATCCATGATGAGGGCGCGGGCCAGCGCCACGCGCTTGACCATGCCGCCCGATAAATCAGACGGCATTTTGCTGGCGTGCTTGGCCTCTAAGCCCACCATTTGCAGCTTGACCAGCGCAGCATCACGAATCACATCGTCAGGCAGCGTGCCCAGCTCGCGCAGCGCAAAGGCAATGTTGTCCAGCACACTAAAGGCCGAGAACAGCGCACCGTGCTGAAACAGCATGCCCACCTTGCTGGCCGCGCCGCGTGTGCTTAAAGTACTGACCGGCTCGCCCGCAATGCTGATGTGCCCGCGCGTGGGCGTCTCTAGCCCTAAGATTTGCCGCAGCAGCGTGGTCTTGCCAGTGCCCGAGCCGCCCACCAGCGAGATCACATCGCCTGGGTTAATCGTCAAGTCCAGGTCTTGGTGAATGACAAACTCCGCCTGCGGTGTTGTGAACACCGTCCATAGCTTGGTGATGTCCACTACCGGGGCCGCATTCATACGCCCACGTCCTTAAACACAATGGCAAACACCGCGTCCACAACGATGACAATGGTGATCGACGCGACCACCGAGGCCGTAGTGCCTTGGCCCAAACTCTCGGTGTTGGGCTTGACCCGCAGACCAAAATGGCAGCCTACCAAGGCTATCAGCAGGCCAAAGACCATGGTTTTTCCCAGTGCCAAAGTCAGGTTGGCCAGTTGCACTGCATCGGGCAGCGCGTTGATAAAAAACGTAGGCGTAATGCCCAGCACCACGTTAGCCGCCACCATGCCGCCCAAGAGCGCCGCCACCGTGGTCCACACGCTGATCAGCGGCATGGCAATGGCCAGAGCCAGGGCGCGCGGCATGACCAGCCGGTAGCCGTGCGGTATGCCCATCACGCGCATGGCGTCCAGCTCTTCGGTGACCCGCATCACGCCAATCTGTGCGGTAATGGCCGAGCCCGAGCGCCCGGCAATCAAAATAGCCGCCAGCATGGGGCCCAGCTCGCGGATGAGCGACACGCCCAGCAAATCCACAATAAACGAGTCTGCGCCAAACTGCTTGAGCTGCTGCGCGCTCAAATACGCCAGCACCACACCAATCAAGCCGCCCACCAGCGCCGTGATAGGCAGCGCCGTGGCACCAAACTGGTACAAATGCCCCGAAATATCGCGCCACGGCCCGCGCGAGGGCGCACGCGCCAAGGTAATCACGTCGATCAGCAGCTGCCCAATCAAACGCACAAAGCCCCGCACATGCGACACCGCCAGCAGCACGCCCGTGCCCAGCGCGTAGTAGCGCTGCGCCCATGTGACTTTGGCCGCAGGCACGGGCACGGTGGTAAAGCGCGCCACATGCTCCAGCACCGCGCGCTGCGCCGCCGTGGCCTCCAGCTGCGCAGGCCAAGCGCGCCCCCAGTGCTTCCACAAAAGCTGCGCGCCAATATGGTCAAGTTGCGCACCGCGCAAGTCCCACACCACGCTGTGCAAGGTCGCTGCGGGTGACGGTGTTGTTTGAGTCGTCTTTGCTGGTGCCATCGTGCTGACCAAGCTGGCCTGCAGCGCCGCAACCTGCCCCGCATCCGTCATCTGCGCCGCCGTCCACCGCCCCAGCACCGCCCAACGCTTGCCAGCGCCCGCGCCACCAGCTACACCATCTGGATGCGCGCTGTGCGTTTCTATGCGAGGTTGGTCAGGTTCCATAGGGCTACATGGTAGCTTGTATTTAACGCCACGGTCGAATAGCAATGCGAAGCTTAGTTACTACAAAAATAATAGCAAACTATTAAATATCCACGTCGGAAAACTGCCTTATTTTCTTCCAAGAATACGTTATACAAGATGGCTGCATGCGCGTAGCCGCGCAAGCAAACACTAACCCCATACACCATCCAGCGCCTTATGTGCTGCGCTTATCACCAGCGTATGGGATCCGGAACTAGCATAAGCTAAGCACAGCCTACAGTGAAGCGACACTTTATCGGCAATGACCAGCCGGTGCGGTGATTGTTTAACCCGCAAAATCAGTGTGATTGCACCCAATTTACTGCGTAGCGCGGCCAGTTAAGTCGCTTAAACAAGCTTTAAAGTATTACAAATACACAAGCATTTTAAAAATCTGAGTCAAAAATAGGCAGGCCCGTTCCCGGGCCTGCCTATGAATCTGCGTAACAGCTAAGCGCTAATTTACATTGCTGGCTTGTTTAGCGGTTTGGGTTTTTCATCTACAGTAGGTTTGTCTTTACTGAACCATTTATCAGTTGCAGTTTTTTCCCAAGAAGCGACTTGTTTTTCAGCTTCTTCTTTCACGATGCCATAGCGCTCTTGGATTTTTCCAGCCAACTGGTCACGGCGGCCAGCGATGATATCGAAGTCGTCATCGGTTAGCTTGCCCCATTGCTCTTTGGCTTTACCGGTTGCTTGTTTCCAATTGCCTTGAATTTGTTCCCAGTTCATAGTGATTCCTTTAAGTTAACAAAAAAATACCTTGATGCCAAAATGGCAAAAAGACCTGTAATTACGGACGCACCGTAATTTCATTTTTGACGGATTTCACGCCATTGACATTTTTTGCAATGCTCTCCGCCATAGATTTTTCTGTGCTATTTTTAGCGAAGCCCGACAGCATCACTGTGCCATTTAGAGTCTCTACACTGATACTGGCGGCATCGACGTTTTTGTCGCCTACAAAGCGGCTTTTCACCGAGGTGGTGATAGCTGAATCGTCAATATAGGCACCCACCGTCTCTTGGCCGCGTGTAACAGCGCAGCCACTAGAAAAAAGCAATACGAGTGTTGCCAAACTACATGCTGCAATATTTTGAGTTTTCATGGTGATTTCCTTGAGTAATATGCTTTTAAGATGCATACGGTGATGTGAAGCCCCATCACCTATGGGCACAGGCTTTGCACAAGCCTTGGTTTGTCGTTATGCCGTGAGCCAATCTTTGAGTTCGTCCGCGTGTTCTTGCTCACTCGCTAGAATGTCCTCAATCAGGCGTTTAGTAGTGGGATCTTTGTCACCTATTAGAGTCACCATTTGTGTATAGGCTTCAATAGCGACGCGCTCTGCAATCAAATTAGCTTTAATCATCGTCTTAAGATCTAGCGCATCGTTGTAATCTGCATGGCTACGCGCAACCAAGGTGCCAGGAGAAAAATCTGGCTCACCACCTAATTGCACAATACGTAAGGCAATACGGTCTGCGTGGCCTGATTCTTCGTTGGCATGTACCAAAAACTCGTCTGCAATTTTGGGCGACGATAAGCCTGCAGCAGTAAAATAATGACGTTTGTAGCGCAACACACACACCAGCTCAGTAGCCAAACTGTCGTTAAGCAACTGAATGATGTCTTGTCGCCAAGGGCCATAGCTGGGCGTAATCGCGCCTTTGTCTAAGCTTCGCTTGGCAGCATCTAGCGCCGATTGGTTCAATACCATGGGCATGTGAGTTGCTACAGTTTTAGTAGTAGTGGTTTTTACAGACATTACATCCTTGATGTTTTAAAAGCTAACAGCTCATTGGCTGCGGGATGTAGTTAATGTAGGCCGCGCAGTTGAATCGGCCCATCAGCCGTGACCGCAGATGGACGTAAGACAACGCCTTGCCTTATGCAAAACACATAGGTGTAGGCGACAGACTACAGACGCATACGGCACTGCCCGATGGTCTACAAAACCCTGTGGCAACACAATAAAGAACTACTAACCACGGGCACACTATGAAAATTCAACCGCAAAAAAACGACCAACTTGCACAGCTTTGCGAGCTCATCGAACCGATCAATACCGCAATGCTCACTACGCTAGATGAAAACGGCGCACTGACCAGTAGACCCATGTCGGTATTGGAGGTTGATGGTTACGGTAAGTTTTGGTTCTACACCAGTTTGAGCTCACAAAAAGTCAAGCACCTGCATCCAATGCATCTGAGCTTTATGGATATCGATCGCTCAACATATGTTTCTATTGGAGGCTCTGGTGTGTTGGTTCAAGAGCCTCCTCGCATTCAGGCTCTGTGGACGCCATTTGCCAAACCATGGTTTCCTATGGGGCCTGAATCAGCTGATTTAGCTTTGCTGGAATTCACCCCGAGTAGCGCCGAATATTGGGACGCACCGCACAGCAAAATGGTACGCATGTTTGCTATGGCGGCGTCATTGGTCGCAGGCAAGCCTATCGCCATGGGCGACCATGCCGTATTGACAGATCTGTCCACGTCTTAAATACTCTAGGCATATTTCTAATCACATCCTGCGACTCAAACATTATTTGAAGGCCTAATTATGGTGAAATATCTAGCCGCTTATGCGACGACCGCAGCGGTCATGCTTGCGCTAGATGTGGCGTGGATAGGCTTTATCGCCAAACCCATGTACCAAAACGGTATTGGCCATCTCATGGCCGAACAGCCCAAGTTGTGGGTCGCAGCCTGTTTTTATGTGGTTTACGCAGCAGGTTTAATGCTGTTCACCATAGCGCCTTATGCCACTACCGCCAGTTTAGGTAAAGTCGCCGTGATGGCTGCATTGTTTGGTTTTTTTGCCTATGCAACTTACGATTTAACTAACTGGGCTACGCTTAAAAACTGGCCAGCCAGTCTTGCTCTGGCGGACATGGCTTGGGGTAGTTTAGCTAGCGCAGTTTCCGCCTTTGCGGGCGCTTATGTTCTGCGCTTAACGTCGACAAGCTAAAAGACAAAATCACTGACGTGGTTTTGTCTTTTTATTTGCCGCAGAATTAGCCCAGACAGAAAGTATTTGAGGTAAAAAACTGGCTATCAAAGCAGGTTTACCAAGCCAGCGCCATGGACGGCAATACACCAGTGCGCCGCCCGCCACCAAGGCTACAGTAACTAACGCCACAGGATAGCTTTGCGCGACAGGCCTAATCACCGCTTGCGTGGCAAGTGAGGCTGTGCTGACAGCAGTGTGTAAAGGGTGCTGCGACCACCAGAATTTGAAGGCATGTAGGATTAAGTCAATACTAGGAAATGTACTGCGCCCAAAATTTGATGCCCTTGGAGTAGCTGGCTGGCTGTTCGGGCTGTCTATATCTTGCCCACCAGAGCGTAAAGCCAGCTGCAACTGGGCCCGCGACGCGTTCAAACGTTGGACTGCTGTACCAACCGCACTCTGGTGCGCATTGTGGTGTTCAGTTGCGAGGGGTTCTTTGAAGTTCAAGACATCTTCCTTGAATTGGATAGCATGGACATATCCGCTTTGAATTGTTGACGCAAATCTACAAAAGCAAATGTTTTGGCGTGCTTTTTTGCAGTTTGCGCACATGCCAGCGCTAAAACTAAAGATACCAGTGGTGTTGCCCACAGCAACCATGCCAAGGGGGTTTGCGCTAAAGGCATTACTGCCCATAGCATCAAAGCCACTCCTGACAAAACACTGCCCACCGTACCCAACATCATAGACAGTGCCGCGTAGAGCAAGACATTACGCCATGCGCCAGAAACCACATTAACCTCATGCGCAATCAAATCAGAATACGCGTCGGCATGGGCCGCAAGCAACTGTGGCTGCTTGGTAACTAGGCTAAACAGCGCTTGCATGGTATTGCGGCCAGTGGACATTTGTGCCACTTAGTGACGATGTACAGAGCGGCTTGCTAGGCTCAAGAGTGCCATCAAAGCTGCGCCAGTAGCTGCTGCAATTAAGACCGCTTTCACGGGCTCTTCTTTGATATAGCAGACCGTGCTGTCGCCAAGGCTCTGCGCTTTGTCGCGTATCTGCTGCGCGCCATCGCGGACAGCCTCTACACCACGGGAGGTAAGTGCTTCAGTCTGATCTAGGGCGTGCGATACTTTTTCTAAAACAGAATTACTTTGTTGGGATAAATTAGGAGTGTTCATGGTGTGTGTATTTAAAAATTTAGAAGTAGGATGAAAAGATGTGCTTGGCTTACTCATTTCTTTTTGATCAAACCAATACAAAAACTAGCTAACGTAAGGAATGCAAAAGCAAAAAATATCAACTGCGCTATGCCAACAGCGCTGGCGGCGATACCACCAAAACCAAACACGGCGGCTACCAAGGCGATAACAAAAAATACAACGGTGTAATACAGCATGGCGTTTCCTTATAAAAGTGACGGCATTGCAGTTGCACCGCCTTCACAGAGTGTGAGCCAACGCAGCAATATGGCACCTAGGCCATGCATCTGAACAACTGCCAGACGACGGCGTTATCCACCGTAGGACAAAACCTACACTGCTTTGCTGACACTAATGATGGCTTGAACTAAAGTCCCCTCGCCTGGTAATGAAGTGATGTTTAAAATTCCGTCCGCAGCTTCAACACGGTAGCGCATACCTAGCAAACCATAGGATGCGCTCAGCTGCTTGTTGACATCAAAGCCCACGCCATCGTCGCGCACGGACACTGTGACGACACCGTCTTGCACACCCAAGCTCAGCCACACAGATTTGGCTTTTGCATATTTCAAAATATTGGTGCATGCCTCTTGCATCAGCCGGTAGACCATTAGCTCAGTGTCGTCTGACAACTCTACGACTTCAAACTCAGAATGCACTTGTAGTTTGGAGCTTTCCGCAAACTCACGCGCTAAAATTTCTAATGTAGCAATAAGTCCTAAATTACTCAGGGCTGAGGGTCGCAAATCCTCAATAATTTTCCGCCCCAACGCGATGCTGCCGTTTAAATTGCCCACCAAGTGTTCAAACAGTTCTTTGGTCTCTGTTGAAGATTCGCTCACCCGAGATTTAATACGTGCCGCGTCTAGCTTGGCTGATGTTAGCAATGCCCCCAAATCATCATGTAAATTACGCGCCAACCTACTGCGCTCGTCTTCGCGGGTATTTTGCAGGTAGCGTGTAAGTTGGGTCAGCTCATGGGTACGTTTGAGCACAGTAATTTCAAGCTGATCACGTTCCTGAGCAGCGAGTTTTTTTAGTTCAAGTTGGTACTGTTTGAGCTGATGTGTTTTCCTCAAATATAGTACCAAAGCAAATAAACAAAACGCTGTAAGCAGTGCCACGCCGAGCCTATTCAAGGTGAGCGCTAAGCCAATTTTGTACTGGCTTTTGACAAAATTATCTTCTTCGTTAACCACCAAAGCTTCTGTTACTTCGCGTATGCCTTGCATTTTCCCCCAACCGGTATCGCTTAACACTACGTCCATGCTCGCTTTAATTCTTGCCTCTTTATACAAAGCTATAGTCAGCGCCATTTCTGATAACTTGTTGTCTGTAAGATTCTTCAAATTAGTCAATAAAATTAGACATTCGGGACGATTTTTATAGCGTATGCGCAGGTCATTAAAATCTTTCTCCATACTGGGAACGGCGTCGTAATAAGGCAGCAAATAATCACTACGCCCTGTCAATAAATAACCGCGCTGCCCAGTCTCAGCATTTAGCATGCTTGTATGTAAATCGCCAATTAATTTTTGAGTCGCTACTACTTTTAAAGACTCTTGCGAAGAGTTGTAAGAGTACCGATATGAGAGCTCACTGATTAGCAGCATGGCCACCGCAGCGCAGACTGCCAGAGGCAGCACTACGCGGTTGCCACGGACGACTGTTAAAAAACTCATGGCTTGCCTTTTAGTTAAATTGTGAGATCATAAGTTCGCACTTTTTGCCCCGTTAGGACAACCCCATGATTCGAATTGCCATAGTTGATGACCACCCCATGGTGCGAGCTGGGCTGCGGCAATTTTTTGAAGACCACACAGACCTTGCGGTCGTGGGCGAAGCTGAGAACGGCCGCCAAGCGCTGGATATTGTGC
>JANPDG010000287.1:0-6414 GCA_031431335.1 Polaromonas sp.
CTAAGTAATTACCCCATAATTAATTCTTGGCTTGGATGTTGCTTGATACACAAAGCAAGTCAATGCTACATTGATGCGTCAAAAGTCTTATGTTTAACTCTGGAGTAATTTGAATGAAAAAGTCTCTCATCGCTATCGCCGCTTTGGCTGCAACCACAGGTGCATTTGCACAGTCTAGCGTGACTTTGTATGGTCGTTTGGACCTCGGTATGTCTAGCAACAAAAATGTATCTAACGCAGGTGGCGTCGGCACACTTGACGCAACATCCAAAAAATTCTCATTGGCTGGTGCGCAAGGCGTTCGTACTGGCGGCCGCTTAGGCGTTCGCGGCACTGAAGACCTCGGTGGCGGCCTGAAGGCTAGCTTCAACATTGAAACCAATGTGAGCCCAGATTCCTCTACTTCCACTTTCGGCACAACCCGCCAAGGTAACTTGAGCCTAGAGGGCGGTTTCGGCACCTTGACCATCGGTACATTTGATAACGCATTTGACGATGTTCGTGGTTATTCCGCCTCCACTGGCGGCGTTGCAGGTGGTGACTTTTTGTTCATCAACACAGGCGCTGCTATTGATGCTCGCAGTCAAAACTCTTTAGGTTACCGTAGCCCAGCTTTCGGTGGTTTTTATGTTCGCGCGAATATCGTAAACGAAAAAGTATCGACAGCTTCGAAGACTACCGGCTTTATCGGAGCCGTTGGCTATGACAATGGTCCTTTGTCTGCCTTAGTTGCTTTTGGTAATGCCAAACTTGTTGCGTTACCTACCAATATTGGTACCAAGTCAAATGACTTTGGTTTCGGTGTTAGCTACGATCTGGGCCTAGCAGTACCTTACTTCCAGTATGAGCAGGTCAAGACATCCAATGTCCCTGCTCCAGGCTACGAAAAAGTGCGCGCATTTGAAGTCGGCTCTAAGTTCCCACTGGGCGCTTTCACTCCGTACATCACTTTGAGCAGCGGCAAGGTTAGCGATGACATTGGCCCAGTTGGCAAAATTCGTGGTTTCCAAATTGGTACCACGTATGACATCAGCAAGCGTACGTATGTGTACGGCGCTTTTGGAACCGATAAAGCTAAGCAATCTAATGTTGCTGCTGGCAGCATTGCAGGCTCTGATAAAAACACCGGCTACGCCCTCGGCCTAGTCCACTCGTTCTAATTAATAGCTAGCGCAAGCTAGCCGTTGGTTGAAACGCCAAAAAAGCCACCTTCGGGTGGCTTTTTTATTGGGGAAAATACCTTTGGCAAGGCACGTTGTTTGCTCCATAGTCAGTTTCTTGTTTGTAAATGCGCTTTTGCGCGAAAGATGACTGTATGAAATTCAAATTTGCACCTTTATGGGTTGCTCTGAGCGCCACACTGGCTCTCACTGCCGTTACTGCGGCCCATGCTGCCACGTTCAAGTGGACGAGCGCCAGCGATATTCCTACGCTGGACATTCACTCGCAAAACAACGCTTTAGGCAACGGCGTGCATGCGGCTATTTATGAGTCGCTGGTGTACTACAACAGCCGCAGTTTCAAGATAGAGGCGCAGCTGGCCACCGACTGGAAGCTGACCAGCCCTACGCAAATGCGCATTAACCTGCGCAAGGGCGTGAAGTTCAGCGACGGCAGCGCGTTTACGGCAGACGATGCAGTGTTTTCACTCAACCGCGCGATGGCCAAAACATCGAACTACGGTGTGTACGCCCAAGGTATCGACAAAGTGGTCAAAGTAGACGACTTTGCCATCGACGTTGTGCTCAAAGCGCCTAACCCGGTGCTGATGAACCAGCTCACCGAGCTGCGTATCATGAGCAAGGCTTGGTCTGAGAAGAACAAGTCCACCGAGCCGAAAGACATTAAAACCAAGGACGAGAGCTTTGCGCACCGTAACGCCATGGGCACTGGCCCATTTGTGGTGGAAAGCTGGCAGCCCGACCAGAAGCTCGTTTTGAAGCGCAACCCCAATTGGTGGGGCAAGATGGAGGGCAACCTCACCGAGATCATCTACACCCCCGTGAAATCCGAGGCCACGCGCGTGGCTGCCTTGCTCTCAGGCGAGGTCGACATGCTGTTGGACCCCAGCCCGCAAGACCTGGGCCGCATGCGCAGCAACAGCGCGCTGCAGGTGGTGGACGGGGCCGAGAACCGCACCATCTTTTTGGGGATGGACCAGCACCGCGACGAGCTGGTGAACTCCAGTGTGAAAGGCAAAAACCCCCTCAAAGACGTGCGCGTGCGCAAAGCGCTGTACCAAGCCATTGACAGCGCCACGCTGAACAAAGTCACCATGCGCGGCTTAAGCCAGCCCACGGGCACTTTGGTCTCGCCGCAGGTCAACGGCTGGACCCAAAAGGTAGACGCGCGTTACGCTTACAGCCTCGATGCTGCTAAACAACTGCTTGCAGATGCAGGCTACAAAGACGGCTTTGAAGTAGACTTTGCCTGCCCTAATAACCGCTACATCAACGACGAAGAAATCTGCCAAGCGGTGACCGCCATGTGGTCACGCATCGGCGTCAAGGCCAAGCTGCGCACACTGCCACTGGTGACCTACTTTCCGATGATTCAGCGCTACGAGGCCAGTATCTACATGCTGGGCTGGGGCGTGCCGACATTTGACGCGCTCTACAGCCTGCAATCGCTCACACGCAGCGTGGGCGCGGGTGGCGACGGCAACTACAACGTGGGCCGCTACTCCAACCCACAAATGGATGCGCTGGTCGAACGGATTAAGAAAGAAACCGATGCTAAGAACCGCAACGAGTTGATTGAAAAAGCGCTTGAGTTGTCGCACCAAGATGTGTCGCACATTCCGCTGCACAACCAGATCATTCCGTGGGCCATGAAGAAAAACATCAGCTTGGTGCACCGCGCAGACAACCGCATTGATTGGCGCTTGGTCAAGGTCAACTAAAACTGGATGAACAGCTGCCAACAAGCGGCGTGTGCAAACTAAAAAAAGGCCCTTTGCGGGCCTTTTTTATGGTCAATAGATGGGCACACCCAAGGAAACCCCGCTATTGGTAAGCAGTTTGCTCTGCTAGCATGGCTTAGAGTCATTAATCACCTTATGTTTTCTTTCATTATCCAGCGCCTATTTCAAGCCGTCATCGTGATGATTTCGGTGGCTTTGGTCGCGTTCATGCTGTTTCAGTATGTAGGCGACCCCGTGGTGTTTTTACTGGGCCAAGACGCCACACCTGCGCAAATCCGCGAGCTGCGCGCTGACCTGGGGTTGGACAAGTCTTTTGTGGTGCAGTTTTGGAACTTTTTGGCCAATGCTGTTCAGGGCGAGTTTGGTCTGAGCTTGCGCCAAGGCGCTAAGGTCTCCCGCTTAATTGCTGAGCGCTTGCCCGCTACTTTGGAGCTGGCTTTGGTGGCTGCAGTACTGGCGCTTGTTTTGGGTATTCCTATGGGGGTGTTTGCTGCGCTTAAGCGCGGCAGCTGGCTTAGCCAGCTGTTTATGACGATCTCGCTCTTGGGTGTGTCTCTGCCCACGTTTTTGATCGGCATTGTGTTGATTTTGATTTTTGCGGTGGGCTTGGGCTGGTTCCCCAGCTTTGGCCGTGGCGATGTGGTGCAAATGGGCTGGTGGACGTCGGGGCTGCTGACTGCCAAGGGCTGGCACCATATTGTGTTGCCCGCTATCACGCTGGCGATTTTTCAGCTCACGCTGATCATGCGCTTGGTACGCGCCGAGATGCTCGAAGTGCTGCGCACCGACTATGTGAAGTTTGCACGCGCACGCGGGCTCACCAACAATGCCATTCATTTCGGCCATGCACTTAAAAACACGCTGGTGCCCGTCATCACCATCACGGGCTTGCAGCTGGGCGCACTGATCGCCTTTGCCATCATCACCGAGACCGTATTCCAATGGCCCGGTATGGGCTTGTTGTTTATCCAGGCAGTGACGTTTGCTGACATTCCCGTGATGGCGGCGTATCTGTGTTTGATAGCATTGATCTTTGTGGTGATCAACCTGGTGGTTGATTTGCTGTATTTTGCCGTGGACCCGCGCCTGCGCGTGGGCAAGGCAGGAGGACACTAGATGCTGGCACCTTTGAAGAAGTCGGGTTTACAAGCGGGCGGCCGCGCGTTTGCGCAAATTAGCAGCTTTCACCCCGAGCTGACCGCCTTTCGCCGCGACCTGCACGCCCACCCTGAGCTGGGCTTTGAAGAGGTCTACACCGCAGGCCGCGTCAAACAAGCGCTAGAGCTGTGCGGCGTGGACGAAATTCACACCGGCATAGGCAGAACCGGCGTGGTCGGCTTGATTCGCGGTAAGGGCACAGGCTCTAAAGTGGCCGGTTCGAGAATGATCGGTATCAGAGCTGACATGGACGCTTTGCCCATGACTGAGCACAACGAATTTGGCTGGAAGTCCACCGCGCCGGGGCGCATGCACGGCTGCGGGCACGATGGCCACACCACCATGCTGGTAGGCGCGGCCCGCTACTTGGCAGAGACGCGCAATTTTGACGGCACTGCGGTGCTGATTTTTCAGCCCGGCGAAGAGGGCTACGGCGGCGCAAGAGAGATGATCGAAGACGGTTTGTTTGACCGCTTTCCGGTGGAAGCTGCTTATGCCATGCACAACTGGCCTGCTATGCAGCCGGGCATGATTGGTATCAACCCCGGCCCCATGATGGCTGCAGCAGACCGCATCACCATCACTATCACTGGCAAGGGCGGCCACGGCGCACATGCTTATATGGCCATTGACCCGGTGCTGGTGGCGGGGCACATCATCACAGCGGTGCAAAGTATTGTTTCGCGCAACGTCAAGCCTGCTGATTTGGCCGTGGTCAGCCTGTGCGCTATGCAGGCGGGCGACATGCAGGCCATGAGCGTGATACCGGGCGAGGTGGTTTTGGTGGGCACGGTGCGCACCTTTAACCCTGCTGTGCAAACCTTGGTGGAACGCCGCTTGCACGCGCTGTGCAGCCATGTAGCCCAAGGCTTTGGAGCCAGTGCAACGATTAAGTATGAGCGTATTTATCCTGCCACCATCAACACCGCCAAAGAAGCCATGTTTGCGGCTGATGTGGCCGCCATGATCGTGGGTGAGAGCCAAGTCAAGCGCGACTTAGAGCCCAGCATGGGCGCTGAAGATTTTTCATTCATGCTGCAGGTCAAGCCCGGTGCGTATTTGCGCTTAGGCCAAGGTGATGGTACGCATATGGACGGTACGGGCAGCGGCACAGGCCAGCCCGGCTGCTTTTTGCACAACAGCCGCTACGACTTTAACGACGAAGTGTTGCCACTCGGCGCTGCTTTGTTTGCAGGCTTGATAGAACAGTCAATGCCGGTGGCCGTAGCCTAGCCGCACATAATTTTTGCAAGTACTTTTAGATTAACCAGGAGATAGAAATGACATTGAGCAGAAAAACGTTGTGGAGCACCGGCGTGATTGCAGGCGCAGTGATGTGTTTGCTGGCAGGCGCAGTGTCGGCCAAAACGATTCGCATTGGCAACCAAGGCGATGCGTTGTCGATGGATCCGCATTCGCTCAACGAATCGCTCCAACTTAGCGTGACGGGTAATGTGTATGAGCCTTTGGTGGGCCGCAACAAAGACCTGAGTCTTGCGCCTGGCTTGGCAACCAAGTGGAGCCAGCCATCACCTACCGTGTGGCGCTTTGAGCTGCGCAAAAATGTGAAATTTCACGACGGTACGCCGTTCAATGCGGACGACGTGGTCTTTAGCTTTGCGCGCGCTTCAGGCGACGGCTCGGACATGAAGAGCTACACCAACGACTTTAAAGAGGTGCGCAAAGTAGACGAGTTCACCGTAGAAATCGAAACCAAGGCACCATTTCCTATTTTGCCCGATGTCATCTCGCTGGTGTACATGATGAGCAAAAAATGGGCTGAGACCAACCAAGCCACCAAGCCAGTAGACCGCCGCAAAGGCATTGAAAACGCGGCATCTTTCAAAGCCAACGGAACAGGTCCTTTCCGCGTGCGCGAGCGCCAACCAGGCGTTAAAACTACGCTTGCGCGCAACGCCAGCTACTGGGGCAAGATGGATGGCAACGTGACCGAGGTCATCTACACCCCTATTGGCAACGACGCTACCCGCGTGGCGGCATTGATCTCAGGCGAGATTGACGTGATGGAGCCTGTGCCCGTGCAAGACGTGGCCCGTGTAAATGCCAGTGCTAACGCCAAAGCCCTTACAGGCCCCGAGCTGCGCACCATCTTTTTGGGTATGGACCAAAAGCGTGACGAGCTGCTGTACTCCAGCGTCAAAGGCAAAAACCCGTTCAAAGACAAGCGTGTTCGCCAAGCGTTTTACCAAGCCATTGATATTGAAGGTATTAAACGCACCGTGATGCGCGGCGCGTCTAACCCTACTGCGCTGCTGATTGGCCCGGGCATCAACGGTTTTGATGCCAACCAAAACAAGCGCCTGCCGTATGAC
>JANPDG010000288.1:0-4817 GCA_031431335.1 Polaromonas sp.
GGGGGAGTAGTTGGCTCTAGGCCAACACGGAGGACAGCCGCGCAGCTGAAGTGGCACCGCCTGCCAGCGCCCCGTACAAAACAAAAAAACAAACCAAGCTCAGGACATAGTGCAGATCACAAACCAACGACCTTCGTTCTATCCACAGATATTTGGAAGAAAACAGGGCACTTTTCCGACATGGATATTCAATAGTTAGCTATTAAATTAGGAGTAATTGCTATTTCCGAGCAGCCACTGCCGTATCCACATGGCGCTGCGCACTATCTCAATAGTGTTAACGCTCTTATAGCCACCCAAGGTTTGTCGCGGTGCTACCCAATGGTTCACCTATGAATATCCTTGTATTTTAAGTTTTGTTGCTTATCAATACTATTAATAATATAGCGTGGTAATCAATAGCCACTTGGAAAAATACTTTTTTCCAAAAAATACACATCCGAGCTACCAATCTTTCACTGCATCAAAAGCAATTTTTGCGTCCTTGGACAATTGTTTAAAAGCCAGTTGCGTTGCGGCCAAATCTTGGATTTGGGCTGCCTGTTCTAATGCTTTGGCGTGCTGTGCGGCGCGGTCAGCAGTCATGCTGCGTAAACTGCCTTTGAGCGCATGCCCTTGCGCGCTAATTTCTGCCCAATTTGATTGGTTGATGGCCGTAAAAACTGTGCCCATGCGCTCGCGCAGGTCATGACAAAAAGCTTGTGCCATATCGCGCAGCGCGGCCTCGTCGTTTGCTAAGCGGCGCAGCATGCGGCTGCGATTGACTTCGCCGCTAGTTACGTCATCTACCGTATGGAGTCGATCGGTCAGCCGCGTGGAACGCAGTGCAGCCTGTAGTGCCTCGGGTGTTAATGGCTTGGACAAATAACCATCCATGCCGGTTGCCAAAGCCTGCTCGCGGTCAGCCGCGCTGGCATGGGCTGACAAGGCGATGATGGGCGTGCGCACGTGGCGACCCAGTTGCTCTGCTTGGCGAATCTGCTGGGTGGCTTGCCAGCCATTCATGCGCGGCATTTGAATGTCCATCAAAATCACATCAAATTTTTGCTCACGGTGTGCTGTCAATGCCGTTTGCACCGCTTGCTCGCCGTCTTGCGCGGTTTGCACTTCAAAGCCTAGGCGCTGTAATAGTTTGGTGGCCAGTAGTAAATTGACGCTGTGATCGTCCACTACTAAAGCGGTTTTACCTGCGTATAAAGTCAAAGCGCTTTCAGCTGGAGGCGGTATGGTTACCTGGCCGCATAGCTCTTCACTGCCCAGCTGTGTAATTGGTGAATCCACTTGCGCGGCCCCAAGCGGCACGCGCACCGCAAACTTGCTGCCCCGGCCTGGCGCGCTGTCTAGTGTGATGTTGCCGCCCATTGCATCCACCAGTTTGGCGCAAATTGACAACCCTAGCCCTGTGCCTCCGTAACGGCGCGAGGTAGAGCTGTCGGCTTGCACGAACGCTGAAAAAATGCTTTGCTGTTGTGCAGGTGCTATGCCTACGCCTGTGTCGCTTACCGTGATTCGCAGTTCGATACCATGCGCATCACTGCTGGCTAAATGCACCGCCACGTCTACGCTGCCAGCGGGTGTGAATTTGATCGCGTTGTTGACTAAGTTGCTCAGAACCTGGCGCAGTCGCCCGGGGTCGCCTACTACTTCTTTAGGCAGTGCTTCGTCAGCCATGAGGTTCAAATTTAAGCCTTTCGCTTGTGCGGCCAAGCGCTGCGGCTCAATCACTTCCCACAGCCAGCGGCGCAGCGGAAAGCGCACTTGCTCTAAGATCATTTTGTTTGCGGCTAGCCGGGAGTAGTCCAAGACGTCGTTCACCAAGGCCAATAGCGCACGGCCACTGCTGCTGACCAACTCAACATATTGGCGTTGTTCTTTGTCCAAAATAGTTTGCGCTAGCAAGTTATTCATACCCAACACACCGTTGAGCGGTGTGCGAATTTCATGGCTAATGTTGGCTAAAAATACATCTTTTGAGGTATTAGCTTCCTCAGCTTGGGCTTGGGCGGCTTCAGCTTGGCTGCGAGCAAACTCTAGTTGCTTTTGGGCTTCACGTCTGCGGGTAATATTGCGGTTAATGCCCAGCATGCGTTCGGCGCGGCCCAGCATGTCGCGTTGACTCACTTGGCCTGTGCATTCGATCCACACCACTGTATCTTGCGTATGAACGCGTAGCTCAATTTCTAGGCGCATATCGTGGTGTTTAAACACCCGCACAAGAGCGCTACGTAAGTCGCTTGCGTCATCACGCGATACTTTGGCCAATAACTCCTCGGTACGCCACACGCGTTGTGAGTCTGAGTTATCGTTTGGCTCGCCCAGCATGCTTGTAAAGCCAGCCGAAGTGATGATAGTGTTATTCACGATGTCCCATTCCCAAGTGGCTAAGCCGGCGGCATCGATGGCTAGTTGCAAACGATCTTGCGTTTGGCCTAGCGCCTCTTCTGCCATAAGGCGGCTGTGGGACTCGTTGCTCGCTTGGTTGCGCAGCTGAGAGTTTTCGTTTTGTAGCTGCTCGATCAGTGTGAGCAAGCGTTGCTCGTTACTCATACAAGCTGCTCTTTTGTGCTGCGAGGCGCAAGACCTTGCGCTGTCCAAGTTTGGATTTTTCGGTACAGCGTGGACGGGTTCATGTGTAAGGCACGCGCAGCTTGCGACACGTTGCCCGCAAAAGCGCGAAGCGCGTAGTCCACAGCTTCACGCTCTAAGTCGGCCAGCGGTCGAACTCGTAGCGGGTCGTAGGCGGGGCTTGTCAGCGTAGCAGCGGGCACGTCACTAGATGCTGCTTTGCTTTGGGTGGGCAAACGCTCAGTGCTAGGCGCAGGCACTGCAAACCATGGCGTTTCCTCTGTCTCGGCAGAGTCAGGCCATGGGGAGGCAAGCTCAAGTGGCGCTGGCGCATTAACTGCAACTGCGGCTGGCAGCATACTAAACTCTACTGCAGATTCATCATAAAGCGCAACTACAGCGCGCACTACATTGGTCAGCTCGCGCACGTTGCCTGGCCAGCCATGTGCCTGCAATGCTTTTGTAGCCCGAGGGCTAAATGTAGAGAACTTCTTGCCGTCTTCCAAGCTGTAGCGCTTTAGTAACTCTGTGGCAATCAACATGATGTCGTCTCCCCGTTCACGCAGCGGGGGTAGCTCGATCGGTACTACGTACAAACGGTAAAACAAATCTTCTCTGAAGGCTCCGGCGCGCACACGCTCAGCCAAGTTGCGATGGGTCGCGCAGACCACACGCACATCCACGATGCGAGTTTTATCATCACCTAAACGCTTAACCTCACCCGTTTGCAACACGCGCAGCAGCTTGGCTTGCACGGTCAAGTCCAACTCGGCAATCTCGTCTAAAAATAGCGTGCCACGGTCTGCTTCCATAAACGCGCCCAATCGGTCGCTGCTAGCTCCGGTAAAAGCACCTTTTAGGTGACCAAAAAGCTCACTTTCAATCAGCTCTTTAGGAATTGCCGCGCAGTTTATAGGCACTAAGCTTTTAGATTTTCGCGGACTGCGTGCATGAATGGCCAAAGCCGCCAGTTCTTTGCCTGTGCCCGACTCGCCAGTAATACATATCGGCACATTGCTAGTTGCTACCGTATCAATCATGCGGTAGATCGTTTGCATTTGTGGGCTGCGACCCGTAAATTGCTCAAACTGGCTTGGCGAGGCATTCTGCAATGTGTTTAAAGCAGCAATACGCTGCTGCTGCTGTGATGCATTGAGCGCATTGCGTAAAGTCACCAACAGCCGCTCAGCTTCAACAGGTTTCTCTATAAAGTCAAATGCTCCTGCTTCTGATGCGCGCACCGCATTGTCAATTGAGTCTTCAGCCGTAATGACCACAATAGCGCAGCCAGGCTGCGCTTTGAGCAGTGCCGATATGACCTCAAAACCGCTGCCATCTGGCAGGTTTAAATCTACCAAAGCGGCATGCCAAGGCCCTGCGCGTATTTGACGCAGCGCCTCTGCCACTGTGCCCGCAGTAGTCACTTCTACATGTAGCTTGGCCGCTAATGTGCGATATTGGATTGCTAAAGCGATTAGATCTTCAACCAGCAAAACCCTTTGACCAGGGAACAACTGTGTAATTTGACTATTTGACATACAGTCCAGTGTAATTTGCATTTTCGCAAAATGCAAATACTTAAATCACCATTTATTGCAAATTGCAATAAATGGTGATTTGAAGGTGGGCTAATTGAGGATAGGTAAGGTAATTTCGTGATCGATTTATCAAAAGTAAGCGTGTTTCAGTTGGCACGACGATTGCAAACAGTAGACATATGGGCTCCGATGTGTGGGCTTTCAACGAAAGATAAACCATGAAATTCGCTAAAACTCTAGTTGCATTTGCCGTAATCGGTGCTGCGTTTTCTGCGCAAGCTGAATCTGACATTAACAGCAGTGCAGCCGCTGGCAGCCTGACAGCCGCAGCGCGTTTAGACTTCCGCATCAACGTACCCCGCGTGGTTTATTTGAGCGTAGGTAACAGCGGCGCCGCACCGTTTGCAGACTTCGCCACCATAGATCGTGTTGATTTCACATTGACAGCAGCTGATGTGGCCGTACCCGGCACCCCCCGCGCAGGCGCTGCAGGCATTGGTGCTTACGGTGTAGCGGCCCGCGTATTTGGCAACGGCGGTGCTATCACCGTGACGGCAGCAGGCGCAGGCACTCGCTTGGTCAATACACCTATTGCCCCAGCTACAGCAGGGCCGGTGATTCCATGGACACAAATCACACCGACTAGCAGCTCGCCGACTTTTAACCACCCTGTGATCAACGGTGCGGGCACAGCATTTGTACCATCTGCTGCTG
>JANPDG010000289.1:0-4529 GCA_031431335.1 Polaromonas sp.
TTGTTCAGGCTGCGAATCTCTAGCTGCTCGGCGCGCTCTTTGCCGCCGCGGCCGGTGCCGATGATGCTGATGCTGCGGGTGTAGGCGGCTGCGCCTGCGAGGGTGTCTTTGGCATCGAGGTCAATCAACATCAGGCCGCGCCCGCCGCTGGCCATGGTTTTAAGCTCGGTGATCTCAAACGTGAGGATGCGCCCACCCGTGGAGGCACAGGCTACGTGGGTGGCTGCGATCGGCTTGCCTGCGCTTTGGCCTGCACTCTGCACTATCGCTGCGGGCAATGTCAGCATCAGTGGAGAGGGTTTGCACACCGTTTCGCTCTCGGCGCAGCTTATAAACGCTTTGCCAGCTTTTTGGCGCGAAATCATATTGTCTACGCTGGCAATAAAGCCGTAGCCTCCACTGGCGCTGACCAGCAGTTGCGCGCTGGCAGCGGCTGCAAAGTAGTGCTGCAGCTGGGTGCCTGATTCGAGCTCAATCAGCGTAGTGATGGGCTGGCCATCGCCGCGCGCGCCGGGCAGCAGCGCTACGGCCACCGAATACACCCGGCCATTGCTACCGAAGGCCAGCAGCGTGTCGACCGTGCGGCATTCAAACGTGCCATACAAATCGTCGCCAGATTTAAAGGCAAAGCTGGCCGCATCGTGGCCGTGGCCGCTGCGGGCGCGCACCCAGCCTTTGGAGCTCACGACCACAGTCACAGGCTCGTCAACGATTTTGAGCTCCGCCACGGTCTTTTTCTCGGCTTGAATCAGCGTGCGGCGCGGGTCTTTGGCGCTGTCGCCATATTGCTTGGCGTCCGCCTCAATCTCTTTGACCATCAGGCGGCGCAGCGCGGCAGGGTTGCCCAAAATTTCTTCTAGCTTACCCTGCTCTTCGCGCAGTTCTTTCAGCTCAGTTTCGATCTTGATGGCTTCTAAGCGCGCAAGCTGGCGCAGGCGAATCTCTAAGATGTCTTCGGCTTGGCGGTCGCTTAAATTAAAGCGCGCTATCAGCGCCGCTTTGGGCTCATCGCTTTGGCGAATGATGGCTATTACTTCGTCAATATTGAGCAAAACAATCTGACGGCCTTCCAAAATATGGATGCGGTCCAGCACTTTGTCCAAGCGGTGGCGCGAACGCCGCTCAATCGTCTGCGACCTGAACTCAATCCACTCCACCAGCATTTGGCGCAGGCTTTTGAGCGTGGGGCGGCCGTCAATGCCGATGGCAGTCAGGTTGATGGACGCTGAGGTTTCTAACGACGTGTGCGCCAGCAGCGCGGTAATCAACTCGCTTTGTTCTATCTTGCTGGTTTTGGGTTCAAACACCAATCGCACTGCAGCTTCGCGGTTGCTCTCGTCGCGTGTGGCGTCTAACAGCGCCAGCATGCTGGCTTTGAGCTGGGTTTGGTCCAGACTAAGCGCTTTTTTGCCCGCCTTGACTTTGGGGTTAGTGATCTCTTCAATCTCTTCAAGCACTTTTTGGGTGCTGGTGCCGGGCGGCAGCTCGGTCACCACCAACTGCCACTGGCCACGGGCCAGCTCTTCGATCTTCCAGCGGGCGCGCACTTTGAGCGAACCACGGCCTGTTTTGTAGGCGTCAGCAATGTCAGCAGGCGTGCTGATAATTTGGCCGCCGTTGGCGTAGTCTGGCCCGGGGATGATGGCAAACAGCTCGTCGTCGGTCAGCTTGGGCGACTTGATTAGCGCCACGCAGGCGTCGGCCACTTCGCGCAGGTTGTGGCTGGGTATTTCGGTCGCCAGGCCCACAGCGATACCGCTTGCGCCGTTGAGCAAGTTAAACGGTAGGCGGGCGGGCAATTGCTTAGGCTCTTCGGTACTGCCATCGTAGTTAGGAATAAAGTCGACCGTGCCCATGTCGATCTCGTCCATCAGCAAGGACGTGATGCGGCTCAAACGTGCCTCGGTGTAGCGCATGGCGGCTGCGCCATCACCGTCACGGCTGCCAAAGTTGCCCTGCCCGTCGATCAGCGGGTAGCGCTGGCTAAAGTCTTGCGCCATGCGTACCAGCGCGTCATAGGCGGCCTGGTCGCCGTGGGGGTGAAAGCGGCCCAGCACATCGCCGACCACGCGTGCGCTTTTGACCGGTTTGGCACCTGATGCCCCGTTCGCTCCGCCAAAGGCCAAACCCATGCGGCCCATGCTGTACAAAATGCGCCGCTGCACAGGCTTTTGGCCGTCGCACACATCGGGCAGCGCACGGCCTTTTACCACGCTAAGCGCGTACTCTAGATAAGCGCGCTGGGCGTATGTTGCCAGGTTCAGGCTGTCGTCTGTTTCGCCAGAAAAGTCTAAATTCGGTTGATCGATCATGGAGGAGTGCAAAAAATAGAAATCAAAATAAGTTTACTGTGGCGCAGGTGGCGCAGGCGCAGCAGCTGCAGGCGCACCGCTTACGGGCGCGGCGCTGGAAGGCATATTCAGCACACCACCAGCCTGAGGGCTGCCTAATAGGCTCGGCACCATATTGCCACGGCCCACAGCGCCGCCGCCAGCCGATGGCGTCATAGGGCCACCGCCAAGTTCCATGCGCACACGGCCAGGCTGCCGGTTATCAGCCTGGGCCTGCGCCACTGCCGCAGGCGGCTTAAGGTAGGTGTAGATCTGCATCACGGTTTTCACGTAATTTTGTGTCTCTGGAAACGGCGGAATCTTATTGCCATAGCGCTTGACCGCGCCCTCGCCTGCGTTGTAGGCCGCCAGCGCCAGCTCGGTATTGCCCGGAAACATCGCTAGCAGGTCGCGCAGATAACGGCTGCCCGCTTTGATATTGGTTTTAGGGTCGGTTAGCTTCTTTTCTATGGGCGTTTTGGCATCGCCTTGCACACCATAGCGCTGCGCCGTGGGCACCATGAGCTGCATCAGGCCGACAGCACCCTTGGGCGACACGGCGCTGGCGTCAAAGCCTGACTCGGTGGCGATCAAAGCTTGCAGCAACTCAAAGTCGATTTTGTTGACATTAGAGGCTTCGCGCAAATGGTGTTTCACGGCTTTAAAGTTAGGCGATATGTCAAAAAAAGCCAGCAGCTTGGGCGCAATTTTGGGCACTGTGACGGCGCGCGGCATCTGGCTGTTGGCGCTGGCACTGCCGGTTTTGGGCAGCCCGTCTTTGGTATCAAAACTGGTGCCACCTTTAAAATACAGCTCGTAGCGATCGTCCAGCTTTTCAGCTGCAAAATGCGCCACGCCCTTCGCGTCCACATAGCCCCACACGTCTGCATATGCAGTACCCACAGCGCACAGCAGCGCAGCGCCAGCGCACCAAAGCCGCACGTTTGAGCGCGGCAGAATATTTAAATACTCATGAATTGATAGCAAACTATTTAATATCCACGTCGGAAAACTGCTTAAAATTTTACCTAAAATCAATATTGAAAGATGAAGAGCAGTGGTCATGCGTGTAGCTCCAGCCCTGCTGCGCGACGCGCTACAAACTCGCTGTGCAGCATCGACAACACCACCAAAGAATCAAAGCCTTGGCTGCCATCCGCCAGCTCGGTTTTCACCGCATCGCGCAAGGTGCCCTCCACCACAAAGCCCTCACTGTCATAAAACGCCTTGGCCCGTGTGTTGCGCAGCTTCACATCCAGCCAAAACCGGTGCGCCTTCAAATCCTCAAACGCCACACGCTTGGCCACCCGCAAAGCTGCCCGGCCAAACCCTGCGCCCTTGCTTTGTACGACCATGCGTTTAAGTTCAAGCGACTGATGCTGGCTGCGGCATCCCACCAAAATCAAAAAGCCCACCGCTTCTAGCCCCTCGCCGCCTTCAATGATGAAATGCCGAAAATCCGGAAACCGAATAGCCGCCTCATGCTGCGTGCGGTCCCACGGCGTAATAAACGGCAAATTATCCGCGTCCTGCTCCAGCGACAGCACATACGGCAAGTCGCTTTGCATGGTGGGGCGCAGGCGGACTCTGGTGGTCACTGTATTGCACTTTCTAGTTGGCTGATTGTGCTGAGGGCGAAAACGGACTTCAGGACGCAGAGGACGCAAAAGTTACGCAGAGGGCGCATAAGAAAACGGGGAGAAAAGCAAAGCCAAAATTGAAATGAATTGAGAAAAATTTGTACCAAAAACAAAAACTTATAACTCAAATAATTTATTGTATTTTTTGGTATTCCTTTTGTGTACTCTGCGTAACTTTTGCGTCCTCTGCGTCCGGTACCCGATCCCATGTATTCAAATGCCAGCAACATCACACATCCACCTCAACCGCATCCCCATGCAGCTCCATCAGCTCGCGCCGCGCAGCTGCCTCACCCTTGCCCATGAGCTGGGTAAATTTGATGGCGGTGAACGCTGCGTCGAGTTCTCCGTACTGCACGGGCAGCAGTCTGCGGGTATCTGGATTGAGTGTGGTTTCCCACAATTGTTCCGCGTTCATCTCGCCCAGACCCTTAAATCGGCTGATCGTCCATTTGCCCTCGGCCACGCCGTCTTTGCGCAGCTTGTCCAAAATAGCGTTGAGTTCGCCTTGGTCTAATGCATATTGCTTGCTGGCGGGCTTTTTGCCGCGTGCAGGCGC
>JANPDG010000290.1:0-10172 GCA_031431335.1 Polaromonas sp.
TCGCATTGACTACACCGTAGGCTTTGACGACAACGGCCGCATCTTAGGTGCCGACTTTATGCTGGCCAGCCGCTGCGGCTACAGCACCGACTTTAGTGGTCCGGTGAATGACCGCGCCGTGCTGCACATCGACAACTGTTATTACTTGCCGCATCTGCACATTATTAGCCATCGCTGCAAAACCCACACCCAGTCGGGCACCGCGTTTCGCGGCTTTGGCGGGCCGCAAGGTATGTTTGGTATTGAAACGGTGATTGAAGAGATTGCCCAAAACATTGGCAAAGACCCAGTCGATGTGCGCAAAGCCAACCTGTACCAAGACCCCGCCATCAGCGGCGACGCGGGCAGCATGACCACGCAGTACAACCAAGTGATTGAAGACTTTATTGCTGACAAGGTGATAGACCAGGTCGAGGCTGAGTCAAAGTACCGCGCCCGCCGCGAAAGTGTCAATGCCTTTAACGCCAAAAACAAATACCGCAAAAAAGGCGTGGCCCTCGTGCCACTGAAATTTGGCATCAGCTTTACCGCCACCATGCTGAACCAAGGCGGCGCGCTGCTCAATATTTACATGGACGGCTCGGTCAGCGTAAACCATGGCGGCACCGAAATGGGCCAAGGCCTGAACACTAAAATGCAGCAAGTGGCAGCAGACGGTTTGGGTATATCGGTTGGCTACGTGCGCGTAATGGGCTCTGACACCCAAAAGGTGCCTAACGCATCGGCCACAGCGGCATCTAGCGGAGCCGACATTAACGGCGCAGCCATTAACAACGCCTGCGACCAAATGCGTGCGCGCCTCGCACCGGTAGCGGCTTGCATGCTCAACTGCAAGCCAGATGATATTAAATTCATAGCAAACTATGCAGTGTCCACGTCGGAAAAAGCCTCAAATTCTTCACAAAAAGTAGAATGGAAGGCGGTGGTCAAACAAGCCTGGCTAGACCGAGTAGGCCTGTCTGTGACCGGCTTTTACATGACACCCGACATCAAATACGACTTCACCACCCTGCAAGGCAAAGCGTTTTACTACAACTGCTACGGCGCAGCCGTGACCGAGGTAGAGATCGACACCCGCACAGGAGAGTGGTGGTTGCAAGCCGTAGACATCGTGCATGACGCAGGCCAAAGCATCAACCCATCGATTGACATCGGTCAAATCGAAGGCGCGTAT
Source organism: Polaromonas sp. (assembly GCA_031431335.1). Lineage (GTDB taxonomy): Bacteria > Pseudomonadota > Gammaproteobacteria > Burkholderiales > Burkholderiaceae_C > JAAFIP01. The sequence goes on from JANPDG010000290.1 coordinate 1,175, forward strand.
GTGCAAGGCATGGGCTGGCTGACCATGGAAGAATGTGTATGGGACTTAAAAGGTAAAAAGATCGCAGACGGATTTAGCGGACGCGGCAAGCTACTCACCCATGGCCCTAGCACCTACAAAATCCCCGTGGCCAGCGACATCCCCGAGCATTTTAAAGTCAGCTTCTTCGACGGCCAAAACGTCAAACCCACGCCTTTCAGAAGCAAAGCAGTAGGCGAGCCGCCGCTGATGCTGGCGCTGTCTGCTTACTTTGCATTGCGCGATGCAGTCAGCGCCAGTGCAAACCACAAAGCCCGCGTTGACCTGACAGCGCCGGCTACGCCTGAGAAGATTTTGATGGCGTGTGAGCGGGCAAAGGCCAGTGCTTGAGTCAAGACATTGCGCCTTCACAGCCAATGAGCAGTGCTACGCTTACCTATCCGTTTGATCAGTTGCAGCATCAACCGGGCGTTCTAGTCACCATCGACAGCTTTGCAGGCTCTAGCCCGCGCGAGGTGGGGGCTTGGATGCTGGTGTTGGCGGGCGATGTGCACGGTACGGTGGGTGGGGGCAACTTGGAGTTTCAGGCGATTGCGTATGCGCGTGAGCTGCTGGCTGCGGGCGACATGCAGCGCGCTGACGCGCTGCGGCGCTACCCGCTGGGGCCGTCGCTGGGGCAGTGTTGCGGTGGTGTGGTGCACTTGAAGTTTGCCTGTGTAGAGGCGGGTGATACTACTAAAATAATAGCTAGCTATCTAATATCCACGTCGGGAAAACACTCAAAAAACTTACCCATTGCCTTGTTTGGTGGAGGCCATGTAGGCAAGGCCCTGGTCAAGGTACTGGGCAGCTTGCCGTGCAGTGTGCACTGGATTGACAGCCGTGATGAGATTTTCCCCAGCGATGTGCCCAGCCGCGTGCAGTGTGAACATTCAGAGCCTGTGCATGCCGCTGTGAGCGACCTGAGAGCGGGCAGCCATGTGCTGATCATGAGCTTTAGCCATGCAGAAGACTTAGACGTGGTGGCGCAGTGCCTGCTGCGGCTGCGCACTGCCAACGATCTGCCGTTTATTGGCCTGATCGGCAGCAAAACCAAATGGGCAACCTTTAGGCATCGCCTAGCAGACCGCGGCTTTACAGCGCAAGAGATTGCGCGGGTGACTTGCCCGATTGGGATTGACGGCCTGCTGGGCAAAGAGCCCGAGGTGATTGCAGTAAGCGTAGCAGCGCAGTTGCTGAGGTTGCGCAAGCTAGGCAGCTAATGGCTATTCCAGCGGCTTGAGCTCTTGCAGCAAGGTGGGTATTAGCTCGCTGACCGTGGGATGAATATGCATGGTGCGAGATATAGCGGTGTAGGGCAGCTTGGCCGCCATGATATCAAGCATGCCGTGCACTACTTCGTCGCCGTTCATGCCCAAAATAGCGGCGCCTAGCAGGTGCCCTGATTCGGCATCGACCAAGGCTTTCATCAGGCCCTGTGTTTCGCTGGCCTCGCGCGCGCGGCCTACGCGCTGCATGGGCATGCGCGCTACCAGCGCCTTGCGGCCACTCGCGCGCACCTCCCGCTCAGTCATGCCCACACGCCCCAAGGCGGGGTCGATATACAGCGCGTAACAGGGTATGCGTTGGCTCACGCGGCGCGCTTCGTTGTCAAACAGGTTGGCCGCGATGATTTCATAGTCGTTCCAAGCGGTGTGGGTAAAGGCACCTTTGCCGTTGCAGTCGCCCATAGCCCACACGCCCTGTGTGCTGGTGCGCAGCTGGTCGTCCACCACGATGTAGCCACGCTCATCCAGCGCAATGCCGGCGGCGTCTAGCCCCAGGCCATCGGTGTTGGGTTGTCGGCCTACCGCCAGCAGCACATGGCTGCCTGTGATGGCAGGAGATTGGTCACCGCACAATGCGCCCACTACCACTTGGTTGCCACTGCGCGACAGCGACATGCACTGCGACGCCAATTGCAGCTCTATACCTTCAGCCTCCAAAATGGCGCGAATACCGTTGGACACATCTTCGTCCTCGCGCGGCAGCAGTGTGGCTGAGCGCTCCACCACGGTCACTCTGGCACCAAAGCGGCGCATCATTTGTGCAAACTCTATGCCAATGTAGCTGCCGCCCACTATCACCAAGTGCTGCGGCACTTCGGCCAGCTCCATGATGCTAGCGTTGTCTAAGTGGGGTACGTCAGCCACGCCTGGCAGGTCAGGCACGCTGGCGCGGCCCCCCACATTGATGAAAATGCGCTCAGCAGTCAGCGTGCGCATGCCCACCTGCACTGTGCGCGGCCCCGTAAAGATGGCTTGGCCTTGAATCATCTCAGCGTTTCTTAGGCCCTGCATCCATTGCAGCACGCCGTCGCGCGACTTGAGCACAATGGCGTCTTTGCGTGCCTTGATACGCTGCATGTTGACGCGAATATCGCCCGCAGAAAACCCGAATTCGTCGCCCCGGCGGGCCATATGGATGGCACGGGCGCTGGCAATCAGTGTTTTGCTGGGTATGCAGCCTACATTCACACAGGTACCACCCCAATAGCCGCGCTCTATGATGGCCGTGCGCAGGCCCTCTTTGGTGCAGCGCGCAGCCATAGCCGGCCCGGCTTGCCCCGCGCCGATGACGATGGCATCAAAAGTTTCAAAAGACATCAAACACCTCCAGTGGGCCGCGAAATTGAGCCTACCTGCGCTGGGGCGTAAACTCAGCTTGTTGGCGTACCTGCTGCAATCCATTGGTTGTACGCTTTCTCGCCTCATTTAGCAAACATACTCACCTCATGCCATTTTCTGCCCTCGGTTTCTCTCCTGCTGTTTTGCCTGCCCTGCAACGTGCTTTGAAAGAAGAGGGCTTTACCGCGCCAACCGAGATTCAAACAGCGGCTATTCCCGCTATTTTGCAAGGGCGCGACGTGTTGGGGTCTGCGCAGACAGGCTCGGGTAAAACGGCAGCGTTTTCGCTGCCACTGCTGCAGCACATTGCGCAAGCCGCCCCCCAGTCGCCCCGCCGCACCCACAGCCTGGTCGTTGTGCCTACACGCGAGCTGGCTGTGCAGGTGGGCAATGCCATCAACAGTTTTGCGCGCTTTTTGCCGCAGCGCATTAAGGTGGCTGTGGTGTTTGGCGGTGTGTCTGTGAACCCGCAAATGATGCACCTGCGCGGCGGCGCTGACATAGTAGTGGCCACACCGGGGCGGCTGCTGGACTTGCTGGACAGCAACGCGGTGAGCATTGCGCAGGTCAGCACCTTGGTGCTAGACGAGGCAGACAGGCTGCTCGACATGGGCTTTGGCGAGGAGCTGGGCCGGATTTTGGCGCTGTTGCCGCGCAAACGGCAAAACCTATTTTTCTCAGCCACCTTCCCGCCTGCTATTGAAGCGCTGGCCAGCAGCATGCTGACCGACCCACTGCGCGTTTCGGTAATAGCGCAGCCAGAGGAGGCCGCAGACATTGCCCAGCGCGCCATCGCTGTGGATGTGCCGCGCCGCACGCAGCTGCTGCGCCATTTGATAGAAACCGAAACATGGAGCCGCGTGCTGGTGTTTGCCGCTACCAAGCATGCGACCGAAATTGTGGCTGTCAAACTGCGCGCTGCAGGCATCACCGCCGAGCCCTTTCATGGCGAGCTAAGCCAAGGCAAGCGCACGCAAGTGCTGATGGACTTTAAAGCGAAAAAACTACGGGTGGTGGTGGCCACCGATGTAGCGGCGCGCGGCATTGATATTGCGCAGCTGCCGGTGGTGGTGAACTACGATTTGCCGCGTTCGGCAGTGGATTACACCCACCGCATTGGCCGCACGGGCCGTGCGGGTGAGAGTGGTTTAGCGGTGAGCTTTGTGACTGCGCCGATGGCGGCGCACTGGAATTTGATTGAAAAACGCCAAAGTTTGGATGTGGCGCTAGAGCAAATAAAGGGTTTTGAGCCGACTGAAGAGGTGCCTGCGCTGCCAGTAGCTTCACCATCTAACGGTGGAGTCAAGGGCCTGCGGCCTAGCAAAAAAGACAAGCTGCGGGCAGCCGCTGCCCGCTCAGATTAACCGCGCCGCGCCAGCGCCGCTTTGACATCGCGCAGGTTCATGCCGTACATGTCGGCAAACTCCACAGGCGTTTTGCCGCTGGCATCAAACGCGCGCAGCAGGGCGGCCTCTTTGGCCAGATGCGCGTCTAGCTGAGCAAAGGCCTCTTCTAGCACCACATTCGCATTTGTGTCGTTCGTCTGCACGCGGGCAAGGTAGTCTTGGCGCTCAAGGCCTGATGCTTCAAATGCGGCTATCAGCTGGTTGCGCAACTGGTTAAGCAGCTTAGGCTTGATCTCTTCGGGTGCGCGCGCAAAGCGGCGGCGGTGCAGCTCCAGCATGGCAAAGTAAATATGCTCGGGGGCCAGTGGTTCTACTGGCTTGCCGTCCAAGCCATGGCGCTGCATGCCGGCTGCCACAGACTGCAAATACCGCGTGGACCGCGTGTGCACGCTGAGCGCCACTTTCAAGGTGTCTTTGTCCAAGTCTGTAGGATGGGCGGCCAGCAGGTCTTGAAAAACGCCTAATTTGAGCGGCAAAAACTCTGCACCAAACAGCTGCGGGTACAGGCCAAACAATTTTTCTAACACGGGTTGCACGTCTAGCGCACGCTGTTTAAAGCTGGATTTTTTGGCTTTGGCTTCAGTGGGTGCAGCAAGGTTGTCTGCTGGGGTGGATGCGTCGGTATCGAGGGAAGCGTTATCGGTCATAGTCAGAGAAAAAAAGTTCTAGCAAACACTGATTGTCGCTGATCTAGCAGCGGGGCTTGTAACGCGGCTCCTGGCAGCGGCTTAAAAGTGCGGTGGCAGGTCGTCTCGCAAGTTGCGCGCTTGTCCACTTGCGTCTGGTGGTGCGTTGTGTTTGAGCTGCATCACCTCGTGGATCAGCGCGTCAATTTGAACTTGTTGTCGAATGATGACTTGGTTGAGCTGCTCCAGCAAATCGTCGCTGTAGCTGGCTTTGATTTCGAGGTCAACCAAGCGCTGGTCCACCAAAGGGTCGAGGGCATGATTTTGGGCATCTGTGCTGGGGTGTTGGGATGCGTTGGGCTCTGTCATCGCTGTATTGGACACGATTTTCGTGCTTATCTGGCGTTACAGTGGGTGCATGGTGGAAAAAGTTATCAAGTGGTCGATAGAAAATTTGCGCGGTATCGCTGTGTGCGTTGCTATCGCGTTGGTCGCTACGTTTTTATCTCAGCATTTTGGCGGGCCACAGCTTTTATACGCCTTGCTGTTGGGCTTGAGCTTTCACTTTCTTGTCAGTAAAGCATCTATCAAGCCCGGTGTAGACTTTTGCGGGCGCACCGTGCTACGCCTGGGCGTAGCGCTGCTGGGCGCGCGCATCACGCTGCCGCAAGTGGCGCAGCTGGGCTGGGCGACTGCTGCCGTGGTGGCGCTGGGCGTGGTGCTGACGGTGCTCTCAGGTATGCTGCTGGCGCGCTGGCTAGGGCGCTCGCGCGAGGAGGGCTTGCTCTCAGGCGGTGCAGTGGCTATTTGCGGTGCTTCTGCAGCGCTGGCTATCAGCTCGGTGCTGCCGCCCAGCAAGGCTACTGAGCGCTTTACCTTGCTTGCCGTGGTGGGTGTGACGGTATTGTCTACCGTGGCGATGGTGCTGTACCCGTTCGCGCTGCAGTTTTTGCCCCTTACCGCGACACAAAAAGGCATTTTTTTAGGCGGCACCATTCACGACGTAGCGCAGGTGGTGGCCGCCGGCATGATGCTGGGGCCGCAAGCGGGCGACACGGCCACGGTAGTCAAATTATTTCGCGTCATGCTACTGATGCCGGTGGTATTTGTCATTGCGCTGTTGTACCGTCGCACTGCCGAGGTGCGCGATAACGAAGAAGTGAAAGACCAAAGCATGCCGCTGGTGCCTGGATTTTTATTGGCATTTGTGGTGCTGATGCTGCTGGCCAGCAGTGGCGTGTTCAACGCACAAGTAGTGGGCTACGCCACCGATGCATCACGGGCGCTGCTGGTGGTGGCCATTGCTGCAGCAGGTCTTAAAACTTCGTTTGAAGACATTTTGAAGCTGGGCTGGCGGCCTGTGGTCATGCTGTTGGCCGAGACGCTGTGGATCGCGCTGTGGGTGTTGGGCTGTTTGCTGGTCTTTGGTGTGAGTGGGCATTGAGTTTTTCGCGTATTTCGCGCGTTTTTGGTTGTGTACGCCCCGGCGCTTAGGTGAATAGCTCCGCGACTGTCCCCCGTGTCGGCCTCGGGCCGACTCCTCCTCCTTTCCGTCGCGGCGCTATACACCTAAGCGCCGGGGCGTACACAAGGTGGTTGGTAGGTGGCTGAATACCAGCTACCTCGCTAGATCATGCCGGTGCTGCTGCTTAAGCGTAGCGGCGTAAAGGAGGAGGCAGCGGCCATAAGCCGCAACGGGGGACAGCCGCGTAGCTGAAGCAGCACCGCCGGCATGATCCCGCGAAGCAAAAGCACACATCCCGACGAACAAGAAGCGTCAATACAAGGCGCTATTGAACCGCACCTAAAAACTGTATACACTGTGCCTGTGCCGCAGCGGAGCCGCAGTTGATCTACCAACTTGTTGTTCGCGGCCCATCGCAGTTCACAGCGCCCGCAGTGGTGAACAGCTAAGGATTCCCCATGGAAGCATATTTGCTAGATTGGGCCAACCTGCTGTTGCGCTGGGTGCACGTCATCACCGCCATCGCTTGGATAGGCTCCTCGTTTTACTTTGTCTTTTTAGACAACAACTTAGTTAAACCAACTTCACCCGATTTGTTGGAAAAAGGCGTGTACGGTGCAATGTGGGCCGTGCACGGCGGCGGGTTTTATAACCCGCAAAAGTACATGGTGGCTCCCAAGAAGATCCACACCAAACTGCATTGGTTTTACTGGGAAAGCTACAGCACATGGCTCAGCGGCTTTGCGCTGTTTACCGTGCTGTACCTGTACAACGCTAGTACCTATTTGATTGATAAATCGCTGATGGACTGGACACCCGGCGTGGCCATTGCAGTGGCTATCGGCTTTCTTGTAGCGTTTGGATTTATCTACGATGTTATTTGCATGGCGGTGGGCTTTCGCAAACATGGCGAGTTGATTGTGGGCGTGCTGACATTGTGCTTGGTAGCTTTTACCTGCTGGCTGGCCTGTCGCTGGTTTGCCGGGCGAGCTGCGTTTTTACTGGTGGGAGCGGCGCTGGCCACAGCGATGAGTGGCAACGTATTTTTATGGATTATTCCAGGGCAAAAAAAGGTGGTGGCCGCCATGCTAAGCGCAACCAAGCTGCCCGCCAAAGAGCTGGCCCTGCACGGCAAGCGCGGCAAGCAGCGCAGCGTGCACAACACCTACTTCACTCTGCCCGTGCTGTTTGCCATGCTCAGCAACCACTACAGCTTTTTGTACACCCATCAGTACAACTGGCTGGTGCTGTTTTTTATGATGCTGGGTGGCGCGCTGATACGCCAGTTTTTTGTGCAGCGCCACGGCTACCACCATGGCCGTGCTCGCCATCCGTGGCCTTGGGCGCTGGCCGGCGTGGTGGTATTGGGTGGTGTGATTGTCTGGATGCGACCTGTTGAAGCTAGTATTACTATTAAAAGTATAGCTAACTATCCAATATCCACGTCGGAAAACATCGTAAAAAACCCCTCAAACTCATATTCTGAGATACAAAAAATACTGGAGCAGCGCTGTTATATGTGCCACAACGCACAGGTGCAAATGAAAAACGTGCGGCTCGATTCACCCGAGGCCGTGAAGCTGCATGCGCAAAACATTTACCAGCAAGTGGTGGTGACCAAGCAGATGCCCATGAACAACAGCACGCAGATCACCGAGGCCGAGCGTGCTTTGATAGCGCAATGGTTTCAAACAGGCGCGAGCACTCAAAATGCAAACCCCTAGCCTGCAATCTCTGAGGCAGCGGGTTGCTGAGCGCGTCAGCGATCAGATGGTGCAGGATTTTCAGCGCGATGGCGCAGTCTGCATTCGCCAGCTGCTGGCGCCAGATGAAGTAGCGCTGCTGCGCGAGGGCATTGAGGCCAACTTGGCTGCGCCCAGCCCGCGTGCCAAAGTGGCCAGCAAGCCCGACGACCCAGGGCGCTTTTTTGAAGACTTTTGTAATTGGCAGCGCATTGCCCAGCTAGGGCGATTTATCCACGAAGCGCCGCTGGCTGTGGCAGCGCAGCGGCTGATGCAGTCTGCCGCCGTGCGCCTGTACCACGACCATCTATTGGTCAAAGAGCCCGGCACGCGCCAGCGCACGCCATGGCACCAAGACCAGCCCTACTACAACATCGAAGGCCTGCAAAACATCAGCATGTGGATACCGGTAGACCCGGTGCCCCGCGCCGCCACGCTCGAATTTGTAGCCGGGTCTCACAAGGGGCCATGGCTGATGCCGCGCACTTTTATGGACCACCAAGCCAAATGGTTTCCCGAGGGCAGCTTGGCTGATTTGCCGGATGTGCAAGCCGCGCGAGAGCAGTTTCCTATTGTGGGCTGGGACATTGAGCCGGGCGACTTGGCGTGCTTTCATATGCTCACCTTGCATGCGGCCGCTGGGGTGGATGGACCCAACAGACGCCGCGTTTTCTCAGTGCGTTTTATGGGAGACGATATCCGCCACGCACCTCGGCGCTGGGCTACGTCGCCAGAGTTTCCTGGCTTGGCCGACGAGCTGCCAGCGGGCGCCCCCATGGTGCATGCGCTGTTTCCGTTAATGCCGACGTGAAGCGACGCGCTAGTGGCGCGCAGACTAAGGCAAAATCTGCACATGAACCAAGCGCCTATCACCTCTTCCCGCGATTTCCTTGTTCAGCTGTACCAGGCCGCCGTGCAGCGCGCACTGCCGCTGCATAACACCGCTGCGTATTTGCCTGTGCCGCCCAAAGGTCGCACCATTGTTTTAGGCGCTGGTAAAGCAGGTGGGGCGATGGCGCAAGCGGTGGAGGCGCATTGGCCAGCTGACGCGCACCTAGAAGGCTTGGTGGTCACGCGCTACCACCACACGCCGCTGCGCCCAGCAGGGCTCAAG
>JANPDG010000291.1:0-8630 GCA_031431335.1 Polaromonas sp.
TGGCTTGAATACCGGCTTTGTGTTTATCGAAGCGGGTGTCGGGGTCTAGGCCGGTCATGCCTACGTAGACAAACGGTTTGCCCATGTGGTGTTCGGGGTTGCAGCGGCGGAATTTGCCGCTGTTCCATACGCGGTCGTCTAGCTCTATAACGTATACATGGTAGTGGTGGCTCTTTGGGGTGCGTGGTGCTTTGACAGCAGCATTTTTGGCCGTCTTTTTGGCTATTTTTTTTGCAACACATGGTGCTTTTTCTACAAGTGTAGCAGGCGCAGTACTCATGCACGCCCACCTGCATACTGCAAGCGCAGTTCAAAGCACACGCCGCCGTCTACATTGTGGGCGGTGATGGTGCCGCCCATTTTGGCCATGTAGGTTTTGGCAACAAACAGGCCTTGGCCGCGCTGGCCGTGGGCAGCCGAGTCGGCTTGGTCAGACACGCCGTATTCGAATATTTTGCCCAGCATTTCACGCTCAATATGCGGGCCTTGGTTGCTGATGCTAACTATTGCTTCGGGCGCTGTGCTTTCGGTGGTATTGACTGCTAGCGTGATGGGGATGGGCGTGCCTGGCAGGCGGTAGCGCTGGGCGTTGCGCAAGATATGAGATACGGCGTCTTCTAGCGAATATTCGTCGGCGCGCACCATCACGGTGTGCGCTACGGGCGCGAAGGTCACGTTAGGTATGCCTGCAGCGGCGCTGTTGCTGGCGATATGGATTAAAAACTCGTTGATGTCCAGCGTTTGTACATTTAGCGCGGTAGATTCAAACGCCTCGCTGGGCGACGCGCTGCCGTACAGCACGCGCACAGCCTGCTGCATGCGGCTGATATAGCGGTGCGCTGGGTCGTCCGCGCTGCCGTGCAGCACCATGAGCGACTGCAGGGGCGACATGATCTCGTGGCCCACGGCGTGCCACGTGTCTTTTTCTTGCGCAATGCGGATTTGCTCGCGGCGCACATCTTCGTTCACGCGCTGCAACAGGTCTTGCAGACCACCGGCCAGCACGCCCAGCTCGTCACCGCCGCGCAGGTCGCTTAAATCTACAGTTGCTAGGTTGTCGCTGGCCAATGTAGATTTAACTCCTTTGGATACGGTGGCCGCGCGGCGTGTTAGCTCGGTAATGCGTCGAATGATGCGCAGCTCGATGGCTAGCCAGGTGAGAAAAATAGCCAGTAGCATGGCCCCTACAAACCATGACACGCGGGTGGCCACTGCAGTCAGTGCTTTGTTGACACTGCGAATATCACCTGACAGCATCAGCTCATAGCGGCCTAGCGGCGTGCTGATGACTTCGGTGTTGTTGATGGGAGCGTCGTAACCGTCCACATCTAGCCTGCGGATCAGGCGGCCTATTAGTGGTGAAGACTGCTCAGTAGTCTCTTCACCTGACAGGGTGATGATGTCTGGATGGGTAGTGGTTTTAATTGAGCTTACTTTGCGCACGCGCAGCTTTTCACCGGGCAATAGCAACGGTGTGATCTCTGACCATGAAAAAGGGGCTGTGGCACCGCGGGCGTTGCTGTCAAACAATGGCACGGCATCGCCCGGAGGCAACAGCTCTACGCGGACTTTGATCTGGTCTAGGTCAGCCGGTGGCCACACCACGCCTGCTGGCCCTTTTTGGAACAAAGCTTCACGGAACAGCTCAATGGGCAGCCGTACGCTGACAAAGGCGCGCTTGGTGCAGGCGGCTGATGAAGCTGCTTCAGGTAACAGAGCCAGACCGTCCACACAGCGCCCGTCTTGCCACAGCCAACCACGAAAGTCGCGTATGGGGCGTGTGGCGGGTGTGATGGACGCGTCGCCTGCAAAGCCCACTAAGCGGCCACGCACGTTACCCAAATTGGCAATGTTGGCGTTTTCTTCAGTGGTTTCAAACGGTGCAATCCATTTAAAACTTTGGCCGCGCATGTCTACCGTAATGCGGGCGCGGTGTGACAAGCTCAGGTCTAGCTCACCGGGAATATGTGGTACCAGTAAGCCGCTGTTAAAGCTACCCACGGCGTAGATAAAGCCGCCCGCAAACGGGTTGTTGCCAATCGCCACGCACATGGACGCTGCATCGGGGTATTGCACCAAACAGCCAGCCATTTCTACCGCTTGCTGGGCTTTGCTTTTGTCGTCAAAGTCCAGGGCAGAAAACGGCAACACCACGGGGCGCAGCGGGGTCACATTGCCAGTGTACGCGCTGGGGTTGAGCAGCACCAGCTGGCCAGTGGGGTGGCGCAGCTTGGCCGCAATTTGCGCTTGGTTCTTTTTAAAGCCGTCTTGGTAGTTACGGTAGCTACGCTCTTTTTCGTCTTGCAGTACGGCCAAGGCTAGACCAATCGTTGCCAAAGCAAGCAGCAAAAAAGCACCACGAAAAAAAACCCGCAGTCGAAACGGCACGCGCGTGGGCAGCAGCCGATTGACGTCCAAGCTGGTAGGTAGCTTCACACTTTGCCTTTAGCTGCCGGGGTAGCTTCAGCCCAGCGAAATCCGCGCATCGGCACGTTTTCAATACCGTCAAACTGATCGTCAATTTCTTTAAATGCATCGCGGATAGTGCTGACGTGCTTGCGAATGTTGTCGCGGTTGCGGCCACTTTTAACCACTTTGTACAGGTCGTCGTAGCTCACCACCTCACCACGGTGGGCGTGCAATGCAGCCAAGATGCGCTGCGCTGTCAAAGGCAAATTAACCCGCTGGCCGCGCCACAGCGCAGTGTTTTGTCGCAACGGGTCTAGCTGCAGTTCATCCGTGCTGACGACGGGCGCTGTAGCTGCAGGCTTGGCTTTGGCACTGCGCAAAATATCCAAAAAGGTGTCTACAAAATCTGCTTCTTCAAACGTAGTTTTTTGCAAATAGTCCCACGCGTCCAGCGCCTTCATGATGCTGCGGTAAATGGCTGCGGGCATGGCTGACACCACCAGTACTGGTGTGGCACGCTGCTTGTTAATCGCGTTAATGATGGCCACGCCTGCGTGGCGCTCGCGGCCCAGCTCTATGTCTAGCACCACAGCGTCGTAGTCTTCGCGGGCTATGGCGGCCTCGGCATCGTCGCGGTTAAACCACTGGTCTACCTGAATGCCGGGTTTGGCAGATTCAATCCAGCCCTTGAGCTGGTTGCTCATAGGCAAGTCGTCTTCGATTACAGCAATTTTGGTCATGGTGAGGTGGCTGGTGTGCAGTAGTGCTCATTATGGGCGAGGCCGGCGCTGGGGCGTGTGAGTTTTTCTTCCGTTGGCGGATGTTTCTGGCTGCGGTTTGGCGCAAAGACACCACACCACTGCATTGAATGCTCCGGGCGTAAATCGAACAATAGAGGCCATAGAGACACACCGTGTGGCTCTAGATTAAAAACTCTTTAGGAGCGCACCATGAACCCACGTTTTACCCAAATTGCCCAGACCGTAAGCACCGCGTTCACCAAAGCTTTTAGCAAAACCGCTGCGGGCGTCAAAACCACTGGCCAAAAAACCGCTAAAGGCGTAGCCAGCGCACGCAACATGCTGTTAGCCACAGCAGCTATCGGCGCAGCAGGCTATGTGGTGTGGACCAACCCACCCATTCACAATATAGCGCGCGGTGATGTAGCTATTCGTACCAACCAACTCACCGGTAGCTTTGACGAGTTTCGCGATGGCAGCATGGTGTTACTACCCGGCCTGCACGAGGTGCGCACCTTCTCGCTGCGTGATCAGGTGTACCAGCCTGCTGAAGGCAGCAAGGCCAACGGCGGCGGCGCGTTTCAGTCAGTTGAAGGTATGTCACTCGGCGTAGACCTGACAGTGCGCTACGCGCTAGATGGCAGCAAGTTAGGTGTCATGTCTAAAAACCTGCCAGACGATATTGCCAGCCAAGTGGTGCAGCCTGTGGTGCAAGGTGTGATCTACAAAATATTGGCTCACTACACCGTGCGTGAGATTTTTTCTAGCAAACGCGCTGAAATTCAACAATCCATTGAAGCCGAGCTGAAACCCAAGTTAGCTGCCGATGGTGTGGTGCTGCGCACCGTGCAAATCGGCAAAATTGACCTGCCCGAAGACTATCGCCGCGGCATGGACAAACTGCTATCAGCTGAGCTAGAGACCGAAAAAATGCGCTACACCCTGGCGCTGAAAGAAAAGCGTGTCAAAGAAACCGAGCTGGACGCGCAAGCTGAGAAGGTACGCCGCGAGACCAATGCCGAAGCCGCTGGCAACGAACAAGTGATCGCTGCCAAGGCGCAAGCTGAAGCCATGAAGCACGTCATCCCCTTCAAGCAAAAGCAAATCGAGCAGCGCCAGCTAGAAGCCGAGGCCGACAAACAATCGCGCATTCGCACCGCAGAAGGCAGCGCACAAGCACGTCGCATTGAAGCCTCTGGCGAGGCAGATTCACGCCAAAAGCTGGCTGATGCCGAAGCCTACCGCATAGACAAAGTAGGCAAGATCAACAGCGAGCAAATGGCGCGTGAAGGTGTGCTCATCAGCAAGCACCCACTGTTGATTCAAAAAACCATGGCCGACAAACTGAGCGACAAGATCACCGTGATCATCGCGCCCCCTTCTACCAGCGGCGGTTTCATCGCAGCAGGCTTGCTAGGCGGTGCACCCAAGGCCGATGCCGATCGCGTAACTGCCAAGGCTGAACAAAGCAACGAAGAACAAAACACAGAAGAGGCTAAATAACATGATCACCGCCACGCTCCTCACCCTAGCTATCGTCACCCAAGACCAAGCCAGCTTGCGCGCTGCCCCGCGCGACTCTGCCGTGCAACAAGCCGCGCTGTGGCAGGGCGACACGCTAGAGATTCGCGGCCAGCGCATGGACTATTTGCAGGTGTATGACCATCGCCGCGAGCGCGCTGGCTACATCCACACCAGTCAAGTGCGCATGCTGTCTACCAAACCCGCCGATGCGCCCGAGCTGTTGACCGTAGTGCGCTTTTTGCAGGGTAGCCCCGGTGCTGAGGCCTTGGGCATTGGCTACACTGCTGCATATTTAAAGGCTGCCCCCGCTGAGACGATTGGCGCAGAAGCCTTTGACGCACTGGGCACCATGGCCGAGCGTTTGGCCCGCCGCGCGTCCATGAAGCATGGCAAGTTCACCAGCGACGTGATATCAGCCCACATCGAAGTGGCTGCGTTCTATGGTATGACATTCAAAGGCTACGAGCAGGGTGGCGCCATGCAGCTGTGCTACAACGGCGAAGCCTACCGCCGCGTGTTGGCCCTGCCATCTGACGCAGAGCAGCGCGCCCGCGCCGCACTGGCCGTCACGCGCCACGACTGCATGGCCGTTGATATGCACCCGCAAGAGCGCTTGGTGCACGACCAGTGGCGCGCTGAGGTTTTAGACAAAGTGACCGCAGCGCAGTTTGCCCAGTTATCTGAACTAGATAAAAACCGCCTGCGCTTACGCCGTGCAGGCGTATCAGCCAGCTTGGCTTTTCAGCAAGCCCGCCGCATGCAAGTGCCCACCGCCACCGCGCAGCGCGCCCTCAGCGAGCTGGCCACAGTCAACAAAGCCGAGCTAACCGACAACGACAGCCAAGAATACAGCGACACCGCCATCCGCGTAGGCGCATCGCGCTGGGCAGCAGAGACCGTGCAACCCATGCTAGCCAAGCTAACATTAACGACGCAAGCAGGCCAAACCGGTGAAACTTGCGTAGCCCTGTTTGAAAACAAAGCCGACGGCAAACCCGGCAAAGACCCTGTAGCCAAACGCTGCACCTACGGCATTGTGTGGACCGCCTCAGCCAGCGCGCAGCCCAATGGCCAATCCTTGGCACTGGCAGTGCAGCCGCTAGACACGTGGCGCGAGCTGTGGGTGTTTCGCAAAACTGCCGACCAATGGACCATCGAAGTATTGCCTCCCGCCAGCAGCAACCCCGAGCTAGGCTACGTAGAGTTTGCAGGCTGGGTGCCCGGCGGCCAACAAATGCTGATGGCGCGCGAGACACGCATCGCAGGCCGCATGAAACGCAGCTTTGAAGTAGCGCGCATGGACACACTAACCACCGAGAAGCAAGCCAGCGACTCCGGTCTGCTGGTAGCTTTTGGTAAATGGCAAGACCCTAACTGGAAGCGGCAAACTGTGAGCTTGCGTTAAATCTCAGATGCGCCTAAATTGCTATGTATAAAATAGCTAGTTGAGCAGTATTTGCGAGGACTAAAGTGCATTACGACCAATTAAGATTAAGTTTGCGATGTGAAGTAGCGCAGTCTCGCAGGTACAAATTAATGAGGCTCTGGTACGGGATGCCAGCTTCTTGCGATATCGATTTAAAGTAGCCTATAGATTCTTCATCTAGTCGAATGGTAATTTGCTTTTTAAGTTGAGACGCGTAAGGATTTTTTCTGGCGGTTGTAAAGTCATATTCTGTGCGCATAAGACACCTTTCATGGATAAGATTTGGACTCTTTGGGATTAGCTTTGCGGGCTGAAATGATGCGTATGACATGGTCATCAACACGATAACAATGGCACACCAGAAGCATGCGTAACGCACCACTCAAACCTAGAAGGACAAAACGATCTTCCTCTTCGGAGTGATCAGGGTCATCAATCAATTTAGCGCGCTCATCGACAAAAACTGACTTCGCCTCGTCAAAAGTGACCCCATGTTTCTTCGCATTAGCTGCGGCTTTGCGCTCATCCCATTCAAAGTTCAGGTTACTCATATTCATATCATAACTACAATGTAGTTTCGGGGCAAGCAACTAAACTAGCGACCCCAGCCTGCCAGTGGCCTTTGGTAAATGGCAAGACTCTAGCTTTAAGCGGCAAACTGTGAGCCTACGTTAAGTTTATAGAATCTTTTTATTGCTTGGAAAATTCAACGTTTGACTTAAGTTGAGCGCCGAAGGCGGGTCCGCTTGAAGGAAAGGTTGGGCATCAACTTACGCCAGCAGGCGAACTGTCCCCAATTGCGACTTTGGCAATGGCTTCTGCGTGAGCCTGCGCGCAGTCAAATATTTCAAAGTCGAAATTCTGACCCTTCTTGAAGACAAGTACTAAGTCCGTACCTGCCAACATGATCGACTCGCAGCCATATTCACTCGTCAATGTCTTGCCAGCACGCATGAATACCTCTCGATGCTCTGGAGTCGCGACTCCAGCAGCTGCCATTGAGACGTAGGCATCGTGAACTTCGAGCAAGTCGTCAACCGGAGGAATGACTTCTACACTGTCAAGCGCGCCGAAGAACCGGGATTCCATCACCGTACGGGTTCCAAGCAACCCAACCTTCTTGAAGCCACGCTGTTTCATTTCAATCTTTACTACATCGAGTAAGTCGACTACGGGAACCGGAGACAACCTCTTAAAGGCATCAATGCAGAAGTGTCCACCGATCGAAGTGACGGCAACTTGCTCAATGCCTGATCGCTGCAATCTGTCGGTTAACTGTCGATAGATTTCGACCTGATCATCTATATTTCCCTCGGCCTGATTGCGAAGCAGCGTCGGGACATCAGCATGTGCCATTGTCAGGGTGAGATCTTGCCCAGTCCGTGCCAATGCTGAGATCAAATGACGATAATAATAGTCGGTTGCGGCAGGACCTATACCGACGATCAATCCGATGTGCATATGAAGCCTTTCAGTAATTATTGGTAGTAGCGGACGCCATGAGCTTCATTACAGTCAGTTCATCTTTTAGATCATGTGCGTATTCGTTATATGCACTATAGCCTAGGCACTGAAAAAACATACCCGCACTAGGTGAAATCTTTCGTGCGCTGACAAGGCTAGAGCTAGGGTGTATGCCTCATCGCACTCACTCTAGAACATGGTGTTCGAGTGCTTTGATTCGCTTGGCACAGCCTGCAGAACGTCCCAGTGTTCGACGATTTTTCCTTCGCTATCGAAGCGAAATATGTCTATGCCCGCCCAATCCTTGTTCTTGTCCGTAGGCCAAGTCTGATGGCAATGAAGGACGACAATACTGCCTTCGGCCACGGATCGCTTGAAGTGAACCTGCTTGTCCGGATAATCTCGCGCCATCTGTTCAAAGTACTCGACAAAGGCGTCCTTGCCATCCGCCACGTGTGGGTTATGTTGTGTATAGCTTGCTCCCACATAGCGCTCTACGGCCTCACGCGGTTTGCACTGGTTGAACATTAGCTCATAGAAAGCCATCGCGTTACTGCGGTTTTCCTCGGGGGTGCTGGGCATACGTGCTCCTTCAAGAATGCACTTAATTTACTATAAATTTAATAGCTGCTTGAGCAGTAAATACTTGGACTACAGGGCTAAGTGGCACAATAAATCCTCATTTATCCGATTTGAGCGACAAAGCTAACTCATAGAGCGCATTACGCGGCTCACCCGTAATATCAGCAGCCAGTTTGACCGCTGTTTTGGTCGGCAGCTCAGCCAGCAGCAGTTGCAGCACCCGTTGGCCTTGGGTGGTTTGCGTGGCCTCGGTGGCGCGGGGGTGGATGATGATGGCGAACTCGCCTTGGGTGCGGTGGGGGTCGGCGGCCAGCCACGCGGTGATGCCGTTGGCGGGCACGGTAGCGATGTCTTCAAACTGCTTGGTTAGCTCGCGGCCTAGGGTGACGCTGCGCTTACCTAGCGCGGCCAAGGCGGTGGCTAAGGCTTCGATGCGGTGGGGTGCTTCTAGCAACACGATAGCGCGGGGCTCAGTGGCGATGGTG
>JANPDG010000292.1:0-1633 GCA_031431335.1 Polaromonas sp.
TCTACCCGCTCGCGCAGCGTAGGCTCTAGCTCGCTGTACACGCCCATCATGCCCGCGTTGACAATGCCCATGTCCATGCCTGCCTGAATAGCGTGGTACAAAAACACGGTGTGAATCGCCTCGCGCACAGGGTCGTTGCCCCGAAAGCTAAAGCTCACATTGCTCACGCCGCCGCTCACTTTTGCACCAGGCAAGTTCTGCTTAATCCAGCGGGTCGCGTTGATAAAATCAACCGCGTAGTTGTTGTGCTCTTCAATGCCGGTAGCTATGGCAAATATATTCGGGTCAAAAATAATATCTTCGGGCGGAAAGTCAATCTCATTCACTAAAATGTTGTAAGCACGCTGGCAAATCTCAATCTTGCGCTCATAGGTGTCGGCCTGGCCTTTTTCGTCAAACGCCATCACCACGGCAGCCGCGCCATAGCGGCGCAGCAGCTTGGCCTGGTGTTTAAACTGCTCTATGCCCTCTTTCATGCTGATCGAGTTCACCACCGACTTGCCCTGCACGCAGCGCAGCCCCGCCTCGATCACATCCCACTTAGAGCTGTCGATCATGATCGGCACGCGGCTAATGTCTGGCTCCGACGCAATCAGGTTTAAAAACCGCACCATCGCCGCCTTGCTGTCCAGCATGGCCTCGTCCATGTTGATGTCAATAATTTGCGCGCCGTTTTCCACCTGCTGGCGTGCGACAGCCAGCGCGGCCTCATATTCGCCGTTGAGCACCATGCGGGCAAAGGCCTTAGAGCCCGTTACGTTGGTGCGCTCACCTATGTTGACAAACAGCGTGCCCTGGCCAATGGCCACAGGCTCTAGGCCCGACAGCTTCATGTCGGGAACCGATAGTTGGGGGCTAACTGGCTTAGGGTTCATGGCTCACCTGCGTAGAAATTATTATTACTTACGGGTGAGCGTCGTTGCGGGGAGACACTTCAAGCCTGGCAAACTGAGGCAGTTGCTGCAACGCTCCTTGAAGTATTTGTATTTTAAGGCACACTAGATGGACTTGCTCTGTAACACACCATGCTAGACAAAATTTTCGGCAAAACTGCCCCGTCCGCTTCGCCCGCAGCGTCCAGCCGCCGCCTGCGCGCCCTGGAGGGCTCTAACAGCGCCGAATTGGCGGCCACCCTGCTCACAGCGCCCACCGCCCTCATGCAGCTGAGCGCCGACGAAGCCAAAATAGTGGTCAGCTACATGCAGCCCAAGCGCATTGCCGAGGGCGTGGCGTTCATCAAAGAAGGCGACGCCAAAGACACCGGCTACATGCTGCTGGTGCTAGACGGCGAAGTCACCGTTGAAAACATCGTGGTCAGCCGCACATCCGCCGTCACGGTCAACGTGCTCGGCCCCGGCAGCCTGATAGGCGAGATGGGCCTGGTAGACGGCGAACCGCGCTCAGCCACCTGCACGGCCACCAGCGACCTGCGCTGCGCCATCCTGACCCGCAGCGCCCTAGAAGACCTGATGACCGACGAGCCCGCCATCGGCGGCAAACTGATGATGGCCGTGAGCCTGCGCATCGCCCAGCGCCTGCGCGACACCGCCGACAAACTCAAGCTGTACTCACAGCTCACCCAAGCCATGCAGCAAGAGATTGACAAGCTCATGCCGACTTGAGCGGTGCAAAT
>JANPDG010000293.1:0-12537 GCA_031431335.1 Polaromonas sp.
AGGCAAGTTCTTGTTGCAAACCCATATGCACTACACCCAAAGTCTGGATGGTCATGTTGGCATCGCGAATGCGCTGGGCCATGATCTTGAGCAGGCCAGCCATGAGTTGCGCTGCGGCCATGGGCTGGCTCTCTAGCATGCGCGTCAAATGGTCACGCTCTAGCACGGCCGCATGCACAGGCGTTACGGCAGTGCAGGTGGCCGAATGTCGGCTGCCATCCACAAATCCTACCTCGCCCACCAAGTGCCCCGGCTTCGCGCGGCGGTAGACCATCGGGTCGACACCGTTGACCAGCTTGGAGGTGATTTTGGCCTCACCGCTGACCACCAAGATCAGGTGGCCTTGGTTCACATTGCCCTCTTGGGTCAGCATGTCGCCCTGTTTGTACTCACACATCGCCATCACCTCGGCCACGCGCAGCGCCTGCTGGCGAGGCATGCCGACAAAAGCGGTGGCACAGCTGAGCAGCTCAGCGATCTGGCCGAGAGAGTAAGTCGGTGTAACGGACATGATTGAATGTGATGCGTGAAATATTGCCATATTTCACCACAAGCCCGACTGGCTTGCAGCGTTCGCTAGCATCTGCAAAGATGAAAAAATGGTTTGCAGTGCAGATGAGTATTTAAGTACTCTTTTCAACATCCACCAATGCAGTGTGATGCTGGTGAGGATTTTCCGGCAAGTCGCAGCACCTCAAACTCACACAAATAGACTAGGAGCAAACCGCTCAAGATACACGATACTTGGGTATGAACAGTACCAGTCTGCAGCCGTCCCTGCCCAAGCCCCGCATCTTGCTCATCGACGACCACACTTTGTTTCGCACGGGCATGCGCCTGATCGTACAGTCGTTTCCCGGTGTGGGCGAAGTGCTAGAAGCAGGCTCAGTCATGCTGGCCAAAGCCCACGAAGGGCTGACGGTGGATATTATTTTGCTCGATATCCACATGCCCGGGCTCAATGGGCTCGATGGCATGGCGCTGCTGCGCAAGATCTTTCGCCCTACCAAAATTATTTTTGTATCGGCCAGTGTGTCGGGCGATGCGGTGACCGAAGCTGCACAAAAAGGTGCTGATGGGTTTTTGCCCAAGTCCGCCAGCGCTGAGGATATTTTTGACGCCGTGTCGACGGTAGCCCGAGGCGGCAAATGCTTTCCTGGCCTGATGGGCGAAGAGAGCGACTCCTCGCAGCCGAGGCCTGGCAACCCTAGCCTGAGCGCGCGCCAGCTTGAAGTGCTGGCGCTGATCGCGCAGGGCAAGCCCAACAAAGTCATCGCACGCGAGATGAACTTGAGCGAGAACACCGTGCGGGTGCATGTGTCTGCCATGTTCCACCACTTGGGAGTCAACAGCCGCACAGCCGCTGTGCTGGCCGCCCAGCAAGCCGGGCTTGTGAGCTAGTCGCGTATGAAGAGCAAACCGCGCGAGTCTTGGTTAGCATGGCGCGAGAGCGTGGTGCTGGTTGAGCAGGTGGCACTCATGCAGCGCAACTTTGCGCCTACCCTGGTCGCATCCATGGCTGCCGCTTTGTGTACCGTATGGATCTTGTACACCATCGTTGACCACGCCGCATTGTGGCTTTGGTTTGCAAGCCATATTGTTGTAGTTGCTGGGGCCTATGGCGTAGTCAACATTTGGATGCAAAAATGGCGCTTGCCTGCCCACAACGCGTGGGCACTGCTGGTGTGCATGGGCTTTATGGGCACGAGCTGGGGCAGCCTGATGTGGGTGAGTGTAGGCTACGGCCAGTCGCTGGCGTGGGTGTATGCCGTTGCGGTGGTCAGTGGCGTGTCGTCTGGTGCGCTGGGCTTGGGTGGCCCGCTTTTTCGTGCTTATGTAGCTTATCTAGTTTGCACTGTGGGCATGACAGCGATCGCGTTTGCCTACTTGGGTGGGCCGATATTTTTGCCTTTTATGCTGTTGATAGCGGTTTACTTTGCGCTCACCTGCCAACAGGCCCACACCGCTGAACAAGCCAATTACCAAGGCATATTGCTGCAAATTGAAAACACCGCTCTGGTGCAGCGCCTGCGAGAAGAGTCCATACAGTCGCAAGTCACCTTGGAGCGCAGCGAAGCTGCCCAGTTGCATGCAGAGCACGCGCAATTGCACGCAGAAAAAGCCCAAACCATGGCCGAGAAGGCCAACACCGACAAGTCTAAATTTCTAGCCGCTGCCAGCCACGACCTGCGCCAGCCGCTGCACGCGATGGGTCTATTTTTAGAAGCGCTGTCGCAAAGCGAAATGACTGAGCAGCAGCTCAGCGTGCTAGAGCACGCCCACGCTGCCTCCACCGCCGCCAGCGAAATGCTCACTACGCTGCTGGACTTTTCGCGCCTAGAAGCGGGTGTAGTCACATCACAGCCCAAGCCGTTTTTACTGCAGCCCATGCTGGTCAAGCTCGAGCAAGAGTTTGGCCTGCAGGCGGATGCGCAGAACCTGGTGTACCGCACCCGCGAGACCACGCTGGCCGCATTTGCAGACCCCAACCTCACCGACCTGGTGCTGCGCAACTTTATCTCCAACGCCATCCGCTACACCGACACGGGTGGCGTGCTGGTGAGCTGCCGAAAGCGGGGCGGCAGCACGGTGGTGGAAGTGTGGGACACAGGCATGGGCATTGCCGCAGACCAGCAAGACGATATCTTCAAAGAGTTTCATCAGCTGGGCAACCCCGAGCGTGACAGGCGCAAGGGCCTCGGCCTGGGCTTGGCGATTGTGGAGCGCATCAGCGCGGCCATGGGTGCCAAAGTGACCCTTGACTCAGAGCCTGGCCGTGGCTCGGTGTTCAGGCTGTGGCTAGAGGGCTATACGGGCAGCGTGGTGCACGACAGAGCCAATATCGCGACGAACAAAGACTTGCACGGCATGCGCGTGCTGGTGATTGACGATGAAGAGCCCGTGCGCATAGGTATGCAAGAGCTGCTTAATTCTTGGGGCTGTATTTGCCACACGGCAGACGAGCTGTCCAGCGCACTCAAGTGCGTGGCGCTGCTGCCCATGGATGCGCAGCCTGAGGTGATACTGGCTGACTACCGCCTGCGCGAGGGTGCCACGGGCGGCCAAGCCATCACCGCGCTGCGCAGCTACCTGACCTTGCGCGGCATGGACACCTTGGTGCCCGCCATCATCATTACCGGTGACACAGCGCCAGAGCGCCTGCGCGAGGCGCGCAGCACAGAGGCCTCTTTGCTGCACAAACCAGTCTCGGCCAGCGCACTACAGCAGGCTTTGATCCAGCTGCGCTAAGCTGCTACAGTGCAGTGAGGAGACTCCTTACTATGACCACAACAAACACAAATAAGTCTGCGCTTAACCATCTCAGCGGCCTAGACGCTACGTTTTTATACCTCGAAACGCCGCAAACGCCTATGCATGTGGGGGGCTTGCATCTTTGCGAGCTGCCCACAGGTTTGAAGGGCAGTTTTCACAGCGCGGTGGTACAGCACCTGACCAAGCGCATGCACCTGTCGCCCATCTTCACACGCAAGCTGGTGTTTATGCCGCTAGACTTGGGGCATCCTATTTGGATGGAAGACTCGCAGTTTGATATTGCGCGCCACATCATGGCGCACAGCACGCCTACGACTGTTAAAAAACTAGAGGCCAGCGTCGCCAAGCTGCACGGGCAACTACTAGACCGCACACACCCGCTGTGGGAGTTTCATGTGTTTGAACATGTCAAGCAGCTCGATGGCACAGTGTGCGCAGCGTTTTATTCCAAAATTCACCACGCTGCGCTCGACGGCCAAGGCGGCACGGTGCTGGCCAACGCCATCCTGGATATATCCGCCATACCGCGCGAGGTGGCTCCACCAGATTTAACCCGCACGCGGCGCGCAGCAGGTGATTTGAAAATTGGCGAGATGATAGGTGCTGTGTTTAGCAACTCGCTGGCGCAGTACGCCAAGCTGATTAAAAGCCTGCCCAACGCGGCCAGCCAAGTCGGAAGCAATTTGGCCAAAAACAATCTGCCATCACTGCAAAAATCTGCTGGCAAAACCAGCCTCAAAGCCAGCGCGCCCATCAGTCTTGCGCCCAAGACTTTATTTAACGTCGGCCTGACCACTGAGCGCGTATTTGTCACCACGCGCATTCCGTTTGCCGAGTGCCGCACCATGGCCAAGTCGATTGACGCTAGCTTTAACGATATCGTGCTGTGGATCTGCTCGACCGCGCTGCGCAGCTACCTTGCCCAGCACGCCAGCATACCCACCAAACCCTTGATTGCCGCCATGCCAGTGAGCCTGCGCGGAGAGAACAACAAAGACATGGGCAACCAGGCCAGCATGTCGCTGGCCAACTTAGGCACGCACATTGGCCATCCGATGAAGCGCATGGCCGCCATCATGTCGTCGACAGGCAAAGTCAAAGAAGCGATGGTCAGCCTTAAGTCTGTGCTGCCCACCGACTACCCCAGCTTTTTAGCGCCATGGATTGTCGGCGGCGCTGCCCGCTTGGCGCTTAAGACCTATGGCCGAGGCGACATCGCCCAGCGCCTGCCGCTGGTGGCCAACCTGGTGATCAGCAATGTGCCTGGCCCCCAAGTACCGCTGTATCTGGCTGGTGCACGGTTTATGAGCTTTCATCCAATGAGTATCGTCATGCACGGGCTGGGCCTGAACATCACGGTTCAGACCTATGCTGGCAACGTCGACTTTGGCATCATTGCAGGAAAAAACGCCCTGCCCCACGCACACGATTTGGCCCTAGCGATTCAAGAGGCGTTTGAAGAAGCACGCGGCCTGTATGCACAAACCCACGGGAATACATCAGCACCAGCGCGCGCGCCATCAGCCACTGCAAAGACCGCAGCCAAGAAAGCTCCCAAAACTAGAGCCAAGCCCTCCGTAAAAACCCCCGCAGTCAAGGTCTCGCGAGCGACAAAAAAATCGGCATCTGTCTCTAAAACAACTGCAGCCAAAACTACTGGCGCAAAAGCAGGCACACTTGCCAAAACAAGCCTTGCAAAGAAGCGCAAGCCTTAAGGGCAGAACCCCGATCGCGCGCTTCAACGCTCTATAAGTTTGACTACCGCATGCAGTTATTCATGACCCAGAACCATACCCGCTCAAGCCCTCGCAAGCCCACACCAGCCACCGATTACGAGCCGCCTAATTTGGCTTTATTGGCTATGGAATTTCGTATGCCATGGGAGTTTGCCTCATTGTTGCCCGCATGGCCCATGCTGCAACGCGCCCCGCGCGGCGACGGCCACAACGTGGTGGTCTACCCCGGCCTGAGCGCATCTGACGCCACCACCCTGCCGCTGCGCAAATATTTAGACAGCCTAGGCTACCAAACCCACGGCTGGGGCCAAGGCTTTAACTTCGGCCCGCGCGCAGGCGTGCTCGAAACTGGCAAGGCGCAGTTGCGTGCGCTGGCCCGCAGCAGCACGCAGGCCATCAGCCTGATTGGCTGGAGCCTGGGCGGTGTCTATGCCAGAGAGCTGTCCAAAGAGCTGCACAACGAAGGCATTGCCACCCGCAGCGTGATCACCCTGGGTACGCCCTTTGCAGGCGGCCCCCGCAGCACCAACGCTTGGCGCTTGTACGAGCTAACCAGCGGGCGCAACATTCACCGCGAAGCCGACAACTACGATATGGCAACAGCGCCCCTCGCCCCCACCACCAGTATCTACAGCCGCACCGATGGTGTAGTGGCTTGGCAGGCCAGCGTACAAGGCCCGCAAAAACACAACCCACAGACCGAGAACATCGAAGTCGTCGCCAGCCACTTTGGAATTGGCCTGAACCCCAGCGCCATGTGGGCTATAGCCGACCGCCTCTCGCAGGTGCCCGGGCGCTGGCAAGCGTTTCAAAAGCCGTCTTTGCTTGGGCTGCAAAGCTTGGTGTATCCGGATCCGAAGCGTTGAACTTAATGGCTACTGCGCTGTCTATCCTGCAGCTCTCTATCCACCAGCTCTCTTTACTTACTACCAGAAAGATTTTTCCATGACATTACGCACTTATCGCAGCCTGATCGCTCTGCCCCTGTTCTGTTTGGCTTTGGCTGCGACAGCACTCGCCGCCGACACCCCCACCACGCCCGAAGAAAATGCCAAAGTTGACGAGTACGCCATCGGCAAAAAAGCCGTCGCCGCTAAAAACTGGAGCTTGGCTGCCAGCAGCTTCAAAAAAGTAGTGGCAGACAATCCTAAAAGTGCAGATGGCTACAACATGCTGGGCTACTCCAACCGCTGGTTGGGCAAGTACGACGAGGCGTTTGCCGCCTACGACAAAGCCCTGGCGCTAGACCCCAAACACAAAGGCGCGCTCGAATACTCAGGCATCGCGTATTTGAAAACCAAGCAAAAAGACAAGGCCGATGCCCAGCTGGTCAAGCTCAAAGCCATTTGCGCCACCTGCGAAGAAACCACTGATTTAGCCAAGGCGATTGCCAGCTATAAGCCTTAAGCCACTGCGCGCCAACTGGTTTAAAGGTCTCAACAGCTACAGTTTTTAGGAGCAAGCGGACCAGGGTTTCTATAACTTACTCACCGCTTTGCGATTTCAGGGTGCGGTGTCCTAGCGGCTTAGAAAACTCCCATAACACACGGGCACTGTAAGAATACATCCACTGCTTACGACTGCATAGTATTAACTACTATGTTTGCACCATTTTCATCACCCACACTTGCCAGTCCCGCGTCTCAGGCTGTGCGCCTTCAGCATATGGCCGCATGCATGCAGCGCACAGACCAGTGGGGTGACGGCCAGGCCGCAGGTAGGCGCTGGACTATGGGCTGTGTGTCACTAGAAATTACCCAGCGTTGCAACCTAGACTGCAGCTTGTGCTATTTGTCTGACAGTGCCGAGGCGGTGCGTGACATACCGCTGACCGAGCTGTACCGCCGGATTGACGAGATCGCGTTGCGCTATGGCCCCAACACCGATGTGCAAATTTCGGGCGGTGACCCTACGCTGCGCGACAAAGACGAGCTGTCATTGATCGTGCGCTATGTGCGCGCATGCGGCCTGCGTGCATCGCTATTTACCAATGGTATTTTGTTGCACCGCGCATGGCTAGAGCGCTTGGCCAGTGATGGTTTAAACGATGTGGCGTTTCATGTGGACATGACGCAAGAGCGCAAAGGCTATGCGTCTGAGGCAGATATGAACAGCCTGCGCCTGAAATACATCGCTATGGCGCGCAGCCTGCCGCTCTCGGTGATTTTTAACACCACCGTATTTGCAGGCAATATGCATGAAGTGCCCATGCTGGCAGACTTTTTTGTGCAGCATAACGACGTAGTACGTTTTGCGTCGTTTCAGCTAGGGGCTGACACAGGGCGCGGCACCGTTTCGGGGCGTGCTGTGTTGGACGATGCAGCATCAACTACGTCTATCGCTATTAACCAAGCCAGCGTGCGCGCCGCCATAGCCCAGGGTGCTGGTATAGCATTGAATTTTGATGCACTAGAGGGTGGTCACCGCAGTTGCAACCGCTACGCCATGCTCTTTAGCATTGGTAAGCAGCGATTTGATGCTTTACAAGACAGCGTATTTGTAGCCCGTGTGATGCGCGATACCGCCGACATCACGCTGCCGCGTGACCAAGGTTTGCGCAGTGTGTGGGCAGTGGCTACGGCCATACTGCGCAAGCGGCATTTGGCAAGCGGGTTTATAAAGCACACCGCGCGCCTGCTATGGCAGGCACGTAGCCAATGGTTTAGCGCAGGCCGCATAGTGCCGCCTATACGTAAAATTTCATTTTTCATCCACAACTTTATGGATGCCTGCGACTTAGACCCAGAGCGCATTGAGGCCTGTGTATTCATGGCCGCCACCGCCGAAGGCCCTATGTCAATGTGCGCCTACAACGCTGAGCGCGAGCGTATTTTGTTAAAACCGATTGTGCTGTCAAACGGTGAAACTTGGCAACCCCTGGCCGTGTCGCCCGACGATAACGGCGAAATTCGCATCCCCCTGAAATGGCTCAAAGGCAAGCCGCGCGAAGTTGCTATGGCTCAGCGCAGGCCTGCGTACGCACCCACTAACAAACCGCACGAGACAGTCCAATGAGTTTTTTAATACGCGCTTTATTCATCCTGTGTACCGCATTGCTTGGTGCCTGCAGCACGGTGGTTAAAGTTAGCCAGCCCGATGCGCCTTTGGTGTCATTGTCACAGGCGCAGCAGGGCTATGCAGCGGTATTGCAGCAACATGTTAACGACCAAGGCGAGGTAGATTTTTCCGCGCTGCGTGATGATAAAAGCGCCAGCGGTTTGCCCAGCCTAGAAGCTTATGTACAAGCCATAGCCGCCACACCGCTGCAAGCCGCACCCAGCGCAGATGCACGTCTGGCCCACATGATCAACGCCTACAACGCGCTGTCGATGTACAACGTGATTGCCTCAGGCATTCCAGCTAACCACGCAGGGTTTTCTAAGGTCACCTTCTTTTTATTGCGCAAGTTTGATATTGGCGGCACGGCGATATCGCTATTTGCGTTTGAAAACGACATCATCCGCAAGCTCAACGATCCGCGCATCCACTTTGCGCTCAACTGCTCTGCGGTATCGTGCCCCGTACTGCCGCGCACGCTGTTTACTGCTGCCGAGCTCAACGCCGAACTAGACCGCGAAACCCGCGCCTTCTTTGCCCGAGCAGAGAACCTGCGCATAGACCACCCCCAACGTACCGTGTATTTCAACGAAATTTTGAAGTTCTATACCGAAGACTTCACCCCCACCCATGCCCCCAGCCTGATCGCCTATGCCCAGCGCTACAGCAGCCAAACCCTGCCTGCAGACTACCAAGTAGCTTTTACGCCCTATGACTGGACAGTGGCCAACAGCCGCAGAAAGCGCTGAGTCGGCAGATTTAAGCCCTGGCAATGCATCACCACGTTGTTCACCTTATTCAGACAGAGAACCATATCATTGGCACTGCTTTTGGAAGAAAAAAAGGCAGTTTTCCGACGTGGATATTCAATAGTTTGCTATTAAATTAATAGTATTAAGTGTACCCGTCCTAAAGCCCCAGCGTGGTCGCAGCGAATGCGGGGCTGCTTTTGCTGATGAGTTCATTGATCTGTTCGCGCAGCAGCACGCGGCGCGCTGTCTCCATACCCGCTACACCTTTGCTGCGCACAGGGTCAAGCCTGCACATGACCCAACTGGGCGAGTAAATGGCTGACGGGAACTCTGCGGCATCCATACTGGGCACACCGCGTGCGTCGATGATGTGGCTCCACTGGCCGCGCCAGGTCACAAAGCGGTGGTGCTTGGCCAGCATGGTGTCGTAGCGTTTGGCGATGATGCTAAAGCTGCGGCCTGTTTTGCTCCAGGCCTGCAAGCTGTCGATCACAGAGCGCTCACCCAGTGGCCAGTCTTCAAAGCTCGCATCAACCAGCGTGATCTCGCGCCAGCCCTCACGCGCGGCGGTGGCCAGTGCGTCACGCACGAGTTGCGCAAAAGCGTTGCGCCCATCAAAGCTGCCTTGCAGCAAAGGCTGAGGTATTTCATTCGTCATATAACCACCCTTGGTCTATAAACTGGCTGATTGCCAGCTTGAGCGCTGGCGATGCTGCTACCAAGTCCGCAGCAAGAAGGCAGCGCACGTCGGCCAGTTTGCGCAGCAGCTTGGCATCTTTGCCAGCCACCTTCCAGCTGTCGCCGTTGAGGTAGACATGCTTGGTGTCATACATCATGCGGCTGGCGCGGGCCAGGCGCACAGCAGAAATTTTTTTGGCTGTTTTGGGCGATTTTTTTGCCGCCTCAAACCACACATTGTGTTTAGGTTCGGTTAAATATTCGCCCAAAATTTGCTGCATCAATGTGGTGTCTTGCATTGCTTTGGCTACTGCGGCCAGTGCAAAGCTTTGCAGCGCTGCGGGAATAGCGCCGGGCTGCGATGTTGCGGCCTGGGTGCGGTCAGCGTACAGCGTCTCGTCTTCGATCTCATCGGCTGCGCGGTGCATCAGCTCTCTGGCCAGCTCCTCGGTGCTAGGCGCGCGAAAGCCAACTGAGTACGTCTGGCACTCGTTGTCCAGCGCCACACCGTCGTGGGCGTAGCGCGGCGGTAGATACAGCATGTCGCCAGGCTCTAGGTCAAACTCTTGGGTGGGAGTGAAATTAGCCAGTATTTTGAGCGGCACGTCATCACGCAGGCTCAGGTCTTTTTGGGCGCCGATGCGCCAGCGGCGGCGGCCACTGGCTTGGAGCAAAAATACGTCGTAGCTGTCAAAGTGGGGGCCTACACCGCCGCCTTGTGTGGCGTATGAAATCATCAGGTCGTCCAGGCGCGCGTCGGGTACAAATCTAAACTGTTGCAGCAAGGCATGCACGCCGTCGTGGTGCAGGTCTGCGCCTTGCACCAGCAGCGTCCAGTCGGCGCGCTTGAGTGGCGGGGTTTTGACGGGTTTGCCAGTAGCGTCGTTGTTAAAAGGGCCGTGCTTGAAAGTCCATTGCCCATTTTTATGCTCAATGAGGCGCGACTCTACCGCCTCGTTAGCGGCCATGGCAAACAATGCGTCGCGCGGCACCAGCGGCCCAAAGCCTGGCACAGCAGCGCGAATGATGAGCGGCTTTTTTTGCCAGTATCTGGCCATAAACAGCGCGGGCGAGATGCCGCCGAGCAAAGCAAGAGGGGTTTGGTCATTCATGGGACAATTCTGCCCTATGAATGACGCAAATCACACCCCACTGCCCCACATCACCCCACAATGCGTTGTGGCCCTCACCTGGATATTGACCGACACCCTGGGCGAAGAGCTTGACGTGTTAAGCGACCCAGTAGAGTTTTATGTAGGCGCACACGACCTGCTGCCCAAAATCGACGCCGCCCTGCAAGGCCGCAAGGTGGGCGACAAGCTTGACCTGCACCTGGAGCCCGAAGACGCCTTTGGCGACTTTATCGACAAACTGATCTTTTTAGAGCCGCGCAAATTGTTTGCCAATGACTTGGAAGAAGGCCAAAGCTTTGAAGGCCTGCCCCCCGGCTGCAACCCCGACGCCCCACCCGGCCTGCTTTACACTATCACCGAAATCTACCCCGAACACGTAGTGCTAGACGCCAACCACCCCTTGGCCGGCATCGCCATACGCCTGCACCTCACAATCAACACCATCCGCGAAGCCACTGAAGAAGAAGTAGGCAGCGGCAGCGCAGGCGTAGGATTTTTTAAAATCGGCCCAGCAGGGCAAGCCGATGATGCGAACGAAGCCGACAGCGGCGAGGCTGCCGACGATGGGCAATACCGCAGTATCAAGCCGGGTAACATGAAGAATGTGCATTGAATATTGAATATTTCGTCCCATATACACCTGTCCCATAACCTGACGCCCCGCCCCATGCCCCCCACTCTAGATAAACCCAAAGGTCAGCCGCGCTCGCTGTCGGGGCTGCTGCCTTTTTTGCGCCCTTACCGTGGGCGTATTGCGTTGGCGGGAGTTTTTTTGGTGTTGGCTGCGGTGGCTACGCTGATATTTCCGGTGGCTTTGCGCGGGTTGATTGACGGCGGCTTGGCCACTGGCGCGAGCGATGCTGACAAAGGCGCAACGCTGCTTGCGCTGCGTGGACACTTCTTTGAGCTGTTTGCGGTCTCGGTGGCGCTGGGATTATTCAGCGCGGCGCGGTTTTATATGGTGAGCTGGCTGGGCGAGCGGGTGACAGCGGATTTGCGCAACGCGGTGTACGGCCATGTGCTGCACCAGTCGCCTGAGTTTTTTGAAACGACGCAAACGGGTGAGGTGCTGTCGCGGCTTACAGCAGACACCACGCTGGTGCAGTCGGTGGTGGGTTCGTCGCTGTCCATGGGCCTGCGCAACGGCGTCATGGGCATTGGCGCGCTGGCGATGCTGGTGTGGACCAACCCGCTGGTGATGGGCCAGGTGCTGGGCGGACTGCTGCTGATTGTGCTGCCGTCGATCTGGTTTGGCCGGCGTGTGCGCAAGCTGTCGCGCGCCAGCCAAGACCGCGTGGCCGACTCGAGCGCGATTGCGGCGGAAGTGCTCAACGCTATTCCGGTGGTGCAAAGCTACACGGCAGAGGCGCGCGAATCGGCACGGTTTGATGCGTCAACGCAAAACGCTTTTCTAGTGGCTATTCGGCGCAATATTACGCGCTCGTCTTTGGTGGCGTTTATCATCATCGCCACCAGCGCGGCGCTATTGTGGGGCCTGTACCAAGGCACGCAGGCAGTGATGAAAGGTGAAATCACTGCGGGGCATTTGGGCCAGACGGTGGTGTACGTCATCATCCTGGCCAGTGCGTTTGCAGTGCTGGGCGAGGTGTATGGCGACCTGCTGCGCGCGGCGGGTGCCACTGAGCGGCTGATGGAGCTGCTGCATGCACCATCGCGCATTATTTCCAAGAAAAACACCCAGTTTTCCGACGTCAACATTAAAAAGTTTGCTATTGAATTAGAAGCAATTAATTTTCATTATCCATCCCGCCCTAGCCAAAATGCGCTGCAAGATGTGACCCTGCGCGTGCTGCCGGGCGAGACCGTGGCGCTGGTGGGAGAGAGCGGTGCGGGTAAAACGACGGTGTTTCAACTGCTGCAGCGTTTTTATGATCCGCAGAGCGGGGC
>JANPDG010000294.1:0-26254 GCA_031431335.1 Polaromonas sp.
GCAATCTCTACCGTCCACGGGTTGACGATTTTGGCGTAACCCTCCACCACATCGACCCCTAATCCTGTAAAGCGCTCTACGCTGTCGTGAGGAGCAATTTCTGCAATGATGTCGTGCACACGCTGCATGACAGCTTTGAAGCTGAAAGTGGGTGATGCAGCGTTAAGGCCGTAGTTTTCGGCATGGCGCATCATGTGGGCCAGCTTGGCTGATTTGATGATGGCCTTGCTGGGCACGCAGCCAAAGTTGAGGCAGTCGCCGCCCATTTTGTGGGCTTCCACTAAAGTGACCTTAGCTTTTACGGCAGCGCCAATCAGGGCTGTAACCAAACCGCCTGCGCCTGCACCGATAACGATAATATTACGGTCAAATTTGGCGGGCTTAACGTGGTTCCAGCGTGCGTAGACTTTGCGGCGCTTGAAAGCGTCGACAATTTTCTTCGCAATGATCGGAAATAAGCCCAGCAACACAAACGAACCAATCAAACCAGGCGACAAGATGCCTTTGAGGGAATTGATCTTGGCCAGCTCAGTTCCAGCGTTGACGAACACCATGGTGCCGAGCAACATGCCAATTTGGCTGACCACATAGAAAGTCAAGGTTTTCATCTTGGTCAAGCCCATGAGCAGGTTAATGACAAAGAACGGGACCAATGGAACTAAGCGCAATGTAAAGAGGTAAAAAGCGCCTTCTTTTTCGACGCCTTTGTTGATCTCTGCCATGCGTTGACCAAACTTCTTTTGCACCGACTCACCTAAGATGAATCTGGCGGCTAAAAATGCGATGGTGGCACCAATGCTAGAGGCAAACGACACGATGACCGTGCCCGCTACCAAGCCAAATATGGCACCTGCACCCAAAGTCAAAATTGCAGCGCCTGGAAACGACAGCGCTGTCACGGCCACATAGATTGCAAAAAAACCAGCAATAATGCCCGCAGGGTTGGCGGCATACAGGTCGGCAAATTTTTGCTGGCTGCCTTTGATGTAGTCGAGGCTCAGATAGCGGCCCACATCTAAAATGAAAAAAGCGGCTATCGCTGCGGCTATGGCCAGCACAATGACAGTTTTCTTTTTATCCACGGTGACTTCCTCGGGTGTTTAAATAGTTATTTACATCAATCTACAGCTGTCAGTCGCGTAATAGATTCAATTTCTTACATGGTGGCTTCGCTGGGCTAGCGAAGGGTACGCCAGCCTACATAGATGCGTGTGCCGATAGTGACACAGCATAGCGCAGTAAACAAGTAGGCCAGAAGTGCAAAGTGCTCTGGCCAGATACAAAAACTGATGAAAAACACCAATGTCTCAGTAGCTTCGGCCAAGCCGCCCATAAAGTAAAACGACTTATGGGGGTATTGAGGGTTTTGGATGTTGCGCTTGGCTGCGAGTGTGGCAAAGGCCAAAAAGCTGGCACCTGTGCCGATAAAAGCCGCCAACAGCATGGCAGCAGGCAGCGCGTTGACTGCAGGGTTGGCGAAGGCAAATGCCAGAGGAACGCTGGCGTAGAACAAAAAGTCTAAACAAATATCAAGATAAGCACCCGCATCTGTAGCGGCAGTTTGCCTTGCCACTGCACCGTCTAACGCATCGCACAATCTGGACACTAAAATAAGTGCAGCGCCCCAGGCATAAGCTTGCAAGGCAATAGACAATGCAGCAAAAATACCCAGAATAAAAGCGCAAACAGTGATGGCATCTGCCTTGATGCTGGTTTTGTTGATCACAACCGCTATGGCATCTACTGCGGGCTTGATCAATGCAGTGGTGTAGCCGTCAAACATGCCAGATTATGACGGCTTTAAAGCAGTTTAGACACTGACCAGGCTATCACCAGGGCTAGCGGCAAGGTGGCGACCCAAGACAATAAAATAGAGCGCAATGCGGGCCAGTTCAAAGTGCCCGCACTGGCACCCACGCCTGCAATCGCGCCTACTGATACATGGGTGGTGGAAACGGGCAAGCCGAACTTGCTGGCTAACAAAACTAAACCCGTGGTGATTAAATTGGCTGTGAGTCCTTGAGCGTCATCTAAGCGAGTGACTTTTTGGCTCATGGTTTGCGCAACTTTTTTAGCAAACACCAAACCACCCACCACCATCATCATCATGCCTACCAGTGCGATGGGCATTTTTTGCTCAGTAAAGTTAGCTGCGATGAACAGAGCGGCTAATTTGGGAGTGTCATTCAGCGCGCGTGCAAAGCATATGGTCACGGCAGAGCTGATGTGAATTTTTTTAAGGATATTGCGTATGGAAAAACGCGCCTGAATTAGCTGTGTGTCGCAGCTCACGTTGTCGCTCACCTTTATAGTGGGCAGCCCTAAACTCTGCATCATCATGCCGGCAGAGCCAGTATTTTCAAGCACAGGCACAGCCTGTACAACGCATGCGCAATCATTTTCTATCTTGCGCAGACTGACTAATTTATAAAGACCCAAGCCTAAACCAGCGGCCAGCAAAGGACTGAGTAGCAAAGGCACAAAAAAAGTTTGAATCAATTTGGCAAAATCTAAGCTACCCGCAGCCTGCCCAAGCCCAGCTCCCGCCAGCCCGCCAATCAAAGCGTGCGTGGTTGAAATAGGCAAACCCAATTTGGTGGCTAAAAACACCGTTGCTGCACTGGCACAAGCAACGCTAAAGATGAATGTCTGACTATTTGCTACGGCGTTAGGTACCAGTCCCCTGCCCGAGAATTGTTGTACCAAGCTGTCTGCCAAAAACCAAGAGGCCAAACTGCCTGCTAGTGTTGCCAGTGTGGCCAAGATTAATGCTTGACGATAACTAAGCGTTTCAGACCCCCAAACGGTTGCAAAGCCTTTGAAGTTGTCGTTAGCGCCGTTGTTAAAAGCTAAAAACAAAGCCACCACAATTAAGGCTAATTCCACATGTGACTCCTAGCAGCAAGCAGCAGATACGCTGTTAGCACTGGTTTCATAGGGGATAGCCGTACCGCAGCCTTCAAAAATACCGAAGTGACGGTTAAAGTCACCGATAAATTCAAAGTGCGGTGCAAAGCGCGTGTCATGCAGCATGCGCAAGGTGTTGCCACACACTGGGAATACGCGGCCAGTTTCAATATCGTGGTGTTTGTCTAAGCCAAACCTGTCTGGGTGCTCAGGGATTGATCCTTTGTAGATGACGGCTTGACCGTAGTCTTCGCACGCGGTCTCCAGTTCGGCTATTTTGAATAGACGATAAGTAGCAGAATAAAAGCGCAGGTTACCTGCGCGCGCGGCCAGCGCAGGGTCGGTGATCTCTAGCGGCCGGTCGGTGGTTAGGCGCGGATCGGCAAAGCCATGTTGGTGCGATAGGCGTACAAAATCGTTCCAATACAGAGCACCCCCTAAGCACTCGCCGTACAGCACGGGGTCGTTGCGCACTGCGGCAGGCACGCGGCGGTCAGCATACACATCAGAGAAGAAAAACTCACCACCGGGTTTGAGCAAACGGTGCACGCCGCGCATGACAGCGTCTTTGTCGGGCGATAGATTGACCACGCAGTTAGACACGATCACGTCGAAACTGCCCGCTTCTAAATTTAAATCTTCAAGGCGCTCAATATAGCCCTGCAAAAACTTGACGTTGTCATAGCCAAAAACCTCTGCGTGGTGGCTGCGGTATTTTTCGGCTATCGCCAGTTGCTCGTCAGTCATGTCTACTCCCACGACAGAGCCGGTGGGTCCGACCAGCTGGGCCAAGGCATAGACGTCGCGCCCTGAGCCGCAGCCTAGGTCAAGCACGCGGCAGCCTTGGAGCAAAGGGGGGCACACCAAGCCGCAACCGTAGTAGCGCGAGAGCACATCAGGGTGAATGCGACTTAGCAGAGACTTGAGCCATTCAGGCACAGAGCTGATGTCACAGCAAGCGCTGGTTTTAAGGTCGCTGGTGCTTTGCAGCTGCTTGCCGTAATAGTCTTGAACAATGTCGTACATGATTTAAGTTTGATAAAAATGTCAGTTAAAAAGAAGTCGATTCTGGTGCGGATTTATTACATCAAAGATTAGCTGTAGGCAGTGTATGCGTTGTAGCAAGCGCATTGATCCAATCGGATGGAATCCAACTTAAATCATCTGGCTCGTCAATGTCGTGCAAAGTACCAAGCACCTTGACTTGCCAGCCTATGCGTTTTATTCTGGCCAGTGTTTCACTGGCTACACTGCTCGTGCTCCAGGCCATGTCATCAAACAAACGGGCATCAAAACGCCTAAGCCCAAGCAATGCATACCCGCCATCAAAGGTGGGCACCATGGATGCGTCATAGTGTTGCAAGGCGTCTGCTGCTGCTTGCAAGGTGGCGACGGTGATGGCGGGGCAATCTGTGCCTATCAAAATCACAGACTCGTCTGCCTCGATGCAGCGCAGCGCGGCGCGCGCCATTCTTGCACCTAAATCACCTTCGCCTTGCACGCTGCAAACAACCTGGCCGGGCACGGCGAAAGGCAGCCAAACGCTGTCAGATATGCTAGGAGCTGCGCACAGCTCTACGTTGCCTAGCCCAGACGCACATGCTGTTGACAGAGTGTGCTGGAGCATACGCTGGGCTAGCTGTGCAGCACCTTGTGGCCCTAAAGCGGGTATCAAACGTGTTTTTGCCAAACCAGCTACGGGCGCTTTGGCAAAAATAACAATGCGCACGGGTTTCATGCATACCGCTTCGCTAGTTCGTTGGCGTTTTGACCGCACCAATAAGCCCAGCGCAGGCGCCACATTAGAAAAATGGTAGCCCAAACACCGCGTGTTTCCCAGCGCCTGCCTGAAGTCGTGACATGGGAGCTGATGCAGGCGGGGCGAGATAGTTTTTTTAGCTGAATCGAGGCCTCGATGTCTTCCATGAGTGCTTGCTCAGGAAACCCGCCTATGGTGTTAAATGCATCCCGCGTCATAAACAGGGCCTGATCGCCAGTGGCAATACCGCTGTAGCGTGAGCGCCAGTTCATCATCTGCGCAACAACGGCCAGCATGCGCGCTCTGCCGGCAATGCGCACGTCAAAACGGCCCCAGCACACAGGATGGATCAAATGCGCCGCGATACTGCGCAAGGCATCTTCAGGCAGCTGGGTATCGGCATGCAGAAACAACAATACATCACCACGCGCCTGGGCGGCCCCGGCGTTCATTTGCCATGCCCTGCCTTTAGGGGAGGTGATAGCAGGCAAACCTGCAGATTTAACCAACGCCAAAGTGTTGTCAGTGCTGCCGCCGTCTACAAAAACAATATCAACCGTGGGGCTGACCAATGCCTGCGCACGCGCAAGCACATCAGGCATACAAAGTGATTCATTGAAGACAGGAACAATGATGGAGACTGTCTGCATAGTGCGCCGATAAGACCTGATGCTATTTGGCAGTCTGAGGCTTAAGCTGGCAAAGCCCCCGCGCAGCTGCTGCCTTGCCCGGCAGTGCATCCATAGCAGTGGTCGGCGACGCGAATAGGTTTGCCTTTGAGGTCGGTGGTGAGCAGGTCGCGCAGGTGAGGGCGCTTGGCGGTAATGGCTTGTGCATCAAATTCGGTAGGGATGGCCAATTCGAGTTGTTGGTTAAAGTCGCAGTCGTATAAATAGCCTTGCCAGTCGACGCTGACCGTGCTGCGGCACATAACGTGTTCTAGGTTGTCTTCTAAATAGTTATCGCGCAACAACTGCATGTAGGGCGCAAAAGTCTTTTTAGAAATTAACATCGAGCCAAAGCGCTTAATCGGCATATTGGTTAATGCAAACAGCTCGTTGAACACGACGCCAAAGTGCGCTAATAGCTCGCGTTTGTAGTCGGCTTGCAGGCTGCTTTGGTTGGGCGGCAGCGAAGGGCCTTGCGGGTTGTAGACCAAATTGAGAATCAGTCCGGTGCCCGGTTTGCCGTAGCCTAGGGCGTTGAGTTTTTGCAGGCCAGCGATGCTCAGGTCAAACACGCCTTTGCCCCGCTGCTTGTCCACATTTTCAAGCGAATAGCAGGGCATAGAGGCCACTACCTCTACTTTTTGCTCAGCTAAAAACTCTGCCAAGCCTTCTTGCCCAGGCTCAAACAAAATCGTCAGGTTGCAGCGGTCAATGACGCGCACGCCCTGGGTTCTGGCCTGCTGCACAAGACGCCTAAAATCATCGTGCAGTTCAGGTGCACCACCGGTTAAATCCAAAGTCTCAACACTGCATTTTTTCAGCACTTGGCTGATCATGTCGAGCAAATCGCTGTGCATCATCTCAGTGCGGTTCGGGCCTGCATCTACGTGACAATGCACGCAAGACTGGTTGCAGCGATAGCCTAAGTTAACCTGCAATGTAGTCAGGGTTTTGCGGTTCAAAGCAGGAAAATTGGTGGCTTGTAGCAGCGGCAAAGTGGCGTGCATGGTGCTCCTAAACTGGGGACAATAGATAATAACAACGATTAATTTTTGATTTGGTCGTTCAGTTAACTTGTAATATTACAGTGCTTTGCTTGTCTCAAGGGGCGCGCAGGTACCCACTAACGTAGACACACGAGGCTTGGGATTAATTTTTTATTCATTGAACAGATGGTAACAATATGCAAAAAACTACAGTAGGCATCATCGGTGGCAGCGGTTTGTACAACATGGATGCCTTGCAAAACGCCACTGAACACCATATAGACACCCCCTTTGGCAAACCCTCAGATGCCGTGGTGACAGGCGAGATTGATGGCATAGGTGTGGCTTTTATAGCGCGCCACGGCAGAGGACACCGCTTGATTCCCACTGAGGTGCCTTACCGTGCGAATATCTACGCCCTTAAAAAGTTTGGTTCGAAATATGTGATCTCGTTATCAGCTGTCGGTTCCCTCAGCGAAGAAATGAAGCCGTTGGACATGGTGTTGCCCGACCAGTTCATTGACTTGACCAAGCGGCGCGAGAGCACATTTTTTGGCTCTGGCGCGGTGGCGCATACCTCGCTGGCTGAGCCAGTTTGCCCACACTTGGCCGATGTGCTGGCCAGGGCTGTGGGTCAAACCCGCAGCCAGTCTGTGATGGGCGCAGATTTTGCGCTCCACCGCGGCGGCACCTATGTGTGCATTGAGGGCCCGCAGTTTTCTACGCAAGCTGAGTCGCACTGGTACCGCAGCATGGGCGCTAAAGTGATTGGCATGACCAATATGCCTGAGGCTAAGCTGGCCAAAGAGGCGCAAATGGCCTACGCCAGTCTGGCCATGGTGACTGATTTTGACTGCTGGCACCCACGCGAGGCGCACGTCACGGCAGATATAGCAATCATTAATTTGATGAAAAATGCAGGCTTTGCGCAGCTGATTGCAGCAGCAGCAGTGCGCATTTTGGGTGCGGAGCAACCGGTGTCCGCTGCGCACACAGCACTACAGGCGTCACTGGTTACCCAGCCTGCAGATATGGCACCCCAGGTGCTGGACCGCTTGAGAGTGATTTTGGCGGGGCACTGATTGGCTTACTCTGAGCGAAAAGCACCTGCGCATATGTTGCAGTTGCTTTTTGGAAGTTTTTAAGGTGGTTTTCCGACGTGGATATTGGATAGTTTGCTATTAATTTAATAGTAAATAGTGTATCCTAATCCTCCTCACTAGGTGACTCTCGCAGCTATTGCAGCAGCGCTTGCGCAAACTCCAGTGCGTTGAAGGTTTCTAAATCTTCTAGCTTTTCGCCCACACCAATAAAGTAAATCCCCATGGGTCGCAGCGCAGGCTGTTGGGTGGCGCGTTCGCGTGCCCACAGCGCAATTGCCGCTATCACGCCGCCTTTGGCTGTGCCATCGAGCTTGGTGATGATCAGGCCGGTGACTTGCAGGGCTTCGTCAAACGCCTTGACTTGCGCGAGCGCGTTTTGACCCGTGTTGCCGTCTATGACCAGCAAAACCTCGTGCGGCGCTGTGCTGTCCGCTTTGGCAACCACACGCTTAATTTTTTTGATTTCCTCCATCAAATGCAGCTGGGTGGGCAAACGGCCCGCCGTATCGACCATGACGACATCACGTCCGCGTGCTTTGCCAGCGCTGACAGCATCAAAGCTCACTGCCGCTGGGTCGCCACCGTCTTGGCTGATGATGTCTACGCTGTTGCGGTCAGCCCAAACGCCGAGCTGTTCGCGCGCCGCCGCCCGAAAGGTGTCTGCTGCGGCCAGTAACACACTGGCGCCAGAGTCTGATAGATGCTTGGTGAGCTTGCCTATCGAAGTGGTCTTGCCTGCGCCGTTGACACCTGCAATCATCATCACGGTGGGCTTGAACTCGCCTATGGTCAAAGGTTTTTGCAGCGGCAGTAATAAGTCGGTAAATGCATCGGCCAGCAGGGCTTTGACCGCTGAAGGGTTGGTTGTTTTGCTGTCTTTGACTCTGCGCTTAAGATCGGCCAAAAGATGCTCGGTGGCCGCTACACCCGCGTCGCTCATGAGCAGTGCTGACTCCAGCTCTTCGTAAAGTGCGTCGTCAATTCGGGTACCAGTGAAGACCGTTGTGATGGAGCTGCCTGTTTTGCGCAAGCCATTTTTGAGCTTGGCAAGCCAGCCTTGCCGCTCTGGTGCAGGCGTGGCCGCAGCATGGGGGGCAACATGGGCCGCCACAGGCAGAGCAGTCGGCAAAGCAGGCGCGGTTGTCGGCAGGGTTGCAGGAGCAATAGCTGGTGCTGCAGGGGCATCCAAGACAGTTTGCGCAGGGATTTCAGGGGCTTTTTTACGAAAAAACGAGAACATTTGGTGGGTTTCTACAATCACACCATTCTATGAAAATATTCAACATACTTTTATCTGCTGGTTTGGGCCTGGGTTGCATGGCCTTTGCCAGTGCCCAAACCGCCGCAAATCCGCCAGCCAACACCTCTACCGCCAGCCTGGCCAGCCAATTTATGCTGCCCAATGGCCTAACGGTCATCGTCAAGCCAGATCGGCGCGCGCCTACCGTGGTGCATATGCTGTGGCTGCGTGTGGGCGCGATGGACGAGGTGGACGGCACCAGCGGCGTGGCCCATGTACTCGAACATATGCTGTTCAAAGGCACCGATGTGCTCAAGCCGGGTGATTTTTCGCAAAAAGTGGCGGCACTGGGCGGGCGTGAAAATGCCTTCACCGCCCGCGACTACACGGGCTACTACCAGCAAATACCGTCCAATAAACTCGAAGAGGTGATGAAACTCGAGGCCAATCGGTTTGCTAACAACCGCTGGCCAGACGAAGAATTTAAGAAAGAACTCGAAGTCGTCAAAGAAGAGCGCCGTTCGCGCACCGAGGACAACCCACGCAGCCTGATGTGGGAGGCCATGAACGCAGTGATGTTTACGGCCTCGCCGTACCGCCGCCCGATCATTGGCTGGATGAGCGATCTCGATGCCATGACACCCGACGACGCACGCCAGTTTTACCGCCAATGGTATGCACCCAATAACGCTGCCGTGGTGATTGCCGGTGACGTGGATGTCGCAAGTGCCAAGGCACTGGTAGAAAAGCACTATGGCAGCCTTGCCACGCGCGCTGTGCCGCAGCGCAAACCCCGAACAGAGCCTGCGCAAAACGGCATTCGCCGTATGGAATTTAAAGC
Source organism: Polaromonas sp. (assembly GCA_031431335.1). Classification (GTDB taxonomy): domain Bacteria; phylum Pseudomonadota; class Gammaproteobacteria; order Burkholderiales; family Burkholderiaceae_C; genus JAAFIP01. The sequence goes on from JANPDG010000294.1 coordinate 9,505, forward strand.
GCCTGCCGAGCAAGCCTATGTGAGCTTGGCTTTTAAAGTGCCGCAAATCTCCTCTCCTAGTGGCACTGATACCGACACCTTAGACGCTTACGCACTGATCGTGCTGTCTGCGGTGCTCGACGGCTACAGCGGCGCGCGCCTAGACCGCGCGCTCACGCAAGGCGAGGGCGCTGTGGCTGACAGCGTGGGGGCATATTGCGGTTTATCGGGGCGTGGGCCGCAGATCTGCGCGCTCGATGGCGTGCCTGCCAAGGGCAAGACCACTGCCCAGCTAGAGACCGCGCTGCGCGCCCAAGTGGCCAAGGTAGCCGCAGACGGCGTGAGTGAAGCAGAGCTCAACCGGGTCAAAACGCAATGGGTCGCAGGGCAGGTGTACCAGCAAGACTCGGTGTTTTCTCAGGCGCGCTCGCTGGGGGCTAACTGGGCCACTGGGCTGGCCGTTGATGCAGATGAAGTGGTGATTGAGCGGTTGCGCAAGGTGACTGCAGCGCAAGTTAAAGATGTGGCGGCCAAGTATTTTGGTGACGATGCGCTGACCGTGGGCACGCTGATTCCGCAGCCTGTAGACCCTGCTCGCAAGCTGCGCAAACCCGCTGCTGGCGGACGCCATTGAAGAGAAGGATTGCACCATGAATACTACTAAATATATAGCTAACTTTCTAATCTCTGCGTCGGTAAACTGCTTATTTTTTACCTCATCGTGGGCTAACTTGCCGATAGAGAAACTGAGCCTGCCCAGCGGCGCGCAAGTGTATGTGGTGTCCAGCATGGGCATACCCATGGTGGACGTGCAGATAGAGTTTGATGCCGGAGGCAGGCGCGACCCAGCGGGTATGGCCGGCTTGGCCAGTGCCGCCAGCAGCCAGCTCAGCAAGGGCGCTTTGGCGGTGCCGGGTCGGCCAGCGTTGGACGAAAACCAGCTTGGCGAGGCCTGGGCAGACTTGGGCGCCAGCTTTGGCGCGGGCGCAGGCGACGACCGCATGGGTTTTTCGCTACGCTCTTTGACCTATCCTGATCTATTGCCCAAATCGGTGGCTTTGGCCGCGCAGCAAATGGCCGCACCTGCTTTTTCTAACCCGCTGTGGCAGCGCGATGCACAGCGCCTGAGCGCCAGCCTCAAAGAGGCCGATACCAGGCCCGCTACGATTGCCAACCGGCGGTTTAATGCCGCTGTGTATGGCATGCACCCCTACGGCAATGAGCTGACCCAGGACAGCCTGCAGCGGATCACTACCGATGCCATGCGCAATTTTTATACAACCCATGTGCGCGCATGCCGCGCCAAGGTGAGCATCGTGGGCGCTGTGACCAAAGAGCAAGCGATGCAAATAGCCACCCAGCTGTTAGCAGGTTTACCACAAAGCGGCTGCGACTCGCTGCCTGCGGTAGCTGAGGTGCAGTCATTGACGGCTGCGCTGAATGTGACGGTGCCATTTGATTCTGCACAAGCCCATGTGATGCTGGGCCAGCCGGGTTACAAGCGCAGCGACCCTGATTTTTTTGCGCTGCTCGTGGGTAACCATATTTTGGGTGGTGGCGGCTTTACCTCGCGCCTCACACGGGAGGTGCGTGAAAAGCGCGGTTTGAGCTACAGCGTGTACAGCTACTTTAGCCCCGGCTTGCATGCGGGGGCGTTTGCTATTGGACTGCAAACTCGACCTGACCAAGCCGCGCAAGCCGTGCAGGTCTCGCGCGAAGTGCTGACCAGCTATGTGGCCACAGGCCCCACTGCAGACGAATTACAAGCGGCCAAAGACAACCTGATTGGCGGATTTGCGCTGCGTATTGACTCGAATAAAAAACTGCTGGACAACGTGGCCAATATTGCCTGGCTCGATCTGCCTTTGGACTATTTGCAGGGCTGGACGCAGCAGGTTGCCAAAATCACGCAAGCGGATATTCAGGCGGCGCTGCAGCGCAAGCTGCAGCCTGCAGCGATGGTGACCGTGGTGGTGGGGGGCGCGAATTGAAAGCGCCTAAATCAAAAGCTACCAGTCCCGCACGCCTAGCAGCAGGCGAAATCCGCATTATTGGCGGACTATGGAAGCGCACCAAACTGCCTGTGGCCAATCTGCCAGGTCTGCGCCCCACACCCGACCGTGTGCGTGAGACGCTGTTTAACTGGCTGGGCCAAGATATGGCCGGTTTGCGCTGCGTTGACGCATTCGCGGGTACAGGCGCACTGGGGCTAGAGGCAGCATCGCGCGGCGCAGCAGATGTCCTGTTGATCGAATCAGACGCCAAGCTGTTTGCCCAGCTAGGCACGACCAAATCCAAGCTTAAGGCAGATATGGTGCGCCTGCAGCGCGGCGATGGCATTGCGGTGCTGCAGGCATTGCCCAAAGGTAGTGTTGATGTCGTGTTTATCGACCCGCCGTTTGATGCACCTATTTTTGACAAAGCGATTCAAGCAGCAGCCCATGCCGCATCAAGCCAAGGTGCTATTTATTTAGAAGCACCCAAGCCTTGGACGAATGATGACTTAGTAGCATTTGGCCTGCGCGTAGAGCGCCACGGCAAGGCGGGCATGGTGCACTACCACCTGCTTCAAGCGCTTTAGTTGGTTTGGCCCAGCATTTCTTTGGCATGTGCAAGCGTCGTACCGGAGAGTTTTTCTCCGCCGAGCATGCGGCCGATTTCAGCAACCCGTTGTTCACCGCTGATGGCGCGAACCTCGCTGGCAGTTTGCTTGAGCTTAAGCTGCTTAGACACCAATAAATGATGGTCCGCGCAGGCTGCCACTTGGGGCAGGTGCGTCACTGCCATGACTTGGCGATCCATACCCAGTTGTTTCATCAGTCGCCCCACGGTTTCGGCTACCGCGCCGCCCACGCCAGAGTCCACTTCGTCAAAAATCAGGGTCTGGGCTTTGCCCAGCTGGCTGGTGGTCACAGCAATGGCCAGCGCGATGCGCGAGAGCTCACCGCCCGAGGCTACTTTACCCACAGGGCGCGGCGTGCTGCCCGAGTGGCCCGCTACCAAAAATTCGATGTTCTCCAAGCCGTGGGCTGCAATCTCAGTCAGCGGCGCGAGCGCCACTTCAAACTTGCCGCCCTGCATGCCCAGCCCTTGCATGGCTTGGGTGATGGCAGTGCTCAGCAGGGGCGCTGCTTTGCGGCGCTGGGCAGTGAGAGTTTTGCACGCAGTGGTCAGGGCTGCAAGGGATGCACGTTCGGCCGCTTCTAATGCAGCGATATTGCTGGCGGCATCGAGCTGGGTCAGGTCAGCCTTCCACTGCGTGAGCAGGTCAAACAGCTCGCTAGGGCTGCGTTTGTAGCGGCGCGAGAGCGACATCCACAACGTCATGCGCTCGTCGAGTTGCGTTAAGCGCTGTGGGTCAGGCCCGGTGCTGCGCGTGTAGGCATGCAGGCTGTGCACCACGTCTTCCACTTGTGCCAAGCTTTGCGTCAACAGCTCAGCAAAGCCTTTAAATTCTGCGGCGTGCTGCTCTTGGTCTTGTAGCCATTGCTGGGCTTTGGCTATTTGCCCTGTGGCACCGTGCTCATCGCCCTCTAAGGCCTCGAGTGCTTTGTGTGCAGCATCTAGCAGCGCCTGCGCATTGGCCAGCGTGCCGTGTTCAGCGTTCAAGCTGACCCATTCGCCCTGCGCGGGAGACAGCTTGGCCAGCTCGCTGATTTGCCAGGTTAAACGCTCGCGCTCGGTGTCTAAGCTTTGCTGTGCGGCGCGGGCATCAGTTAGTGATTTGAGAGACGCTTTCCAAACGGCATAGGCACTGCCCACGTCTTTGCTGCTGATCTTGCCGTAGGCGTCTAGCAGGCCGCGCACTTCGTCTGTGCGCGTGAGTGCAGCCCAAGCATGCTGGCCATGAATGTCTACCAAGTGGTCAGCCACTTCGCGCAGCTGACCTACGGTGGCTGCGCTGCCGTTGATCCAAGCGCGGCTTTTGCCCTGGGCATCTACCGTGCGGCGGATTAAAAGCAAGTCACCCTCGGTGCCAAACCCCGCCTCACTGAGCCAGCCACCTAGCCAACTCGGCGTGTCAAATTCGGCGCTGATCTCAGCGCGGGCAGCGCCCTCGCGCACCACGCCTGCATCTGCGCGGCTGCCCAGCACCAGCTGCAGCGCATCAATCAGGATAGATTTCCCCGCACCCGTCTCGCCGGTGAGCACGGTAAAGCCAGAGGCCAGCTCTAGCTCTAGCTCGTGCACGATCACAAAGTCACGCAAATTCATTCTTCGCAGCGCCACGTCTACACCCCTCCCTCATTCCAATGCAGCTTTTTGCGCAGGGTGTCGAAATAGCTCCAACCCATCGGATGCAAAAAGCGCACGCTGTGCTGCGAGCGGCGCACCATGATGCGGTCGCCGTGCAGCAGTGATGCCAAAGACTGCATATCAAAATTAGCACTCGCGTCGCGCCCTGCCACAATTTCTATCGCAATCTGCGCTGTGTCGGCCAACACCAATGGCCGGTTGGACAGATTGTGCGGCGCAATCGGCACCATCACCCAGCCAGCAATCGAGGGGTGCAAAATCGGCCCGCCCGCTGACATTGAATACGCAGTCGAGCCGGTAGGCGAGGCAATAATCAAGCCGTCAGCCCGCTGGTTGGCCACAAAACGCCCATCTACTTCCACCCGCAGCTCCACCATGCCCGCAGTGGCCCCGCGGTTGACCACCACATCGTTCATGGCCAGCGCGTCAAACACGCAGCGCCCATCGCGCATCACTTGGCCGTGCATCAGGCTGCGCCGGTCTTCGGTGTATTCGCCTTTGAGCATAGGCTCAAGTGCAGATTGGTAGCTGTCCAGCGATATATCGGTAATGAAGCCTAAGCGCCCCTGGTTAATGCCAATCAGCGGTACGCCAAAGCGCGCTAGTTGCCTACCGATGCCCAGCATGGTGCCGTCGCCCCCCACCACCAAGCCCACATCGCATTGCGCGCCAATGCCATTGACATCTAAGCTGGGGTAATGGTTAATACCGGTGTAGTCGGCAGTGTCTTTCTCTAGCGCAACCTCGAGGCCAGATTTTTCCAAGTAACGTGCAATGTCCAGCAAAATCTCGCGCGCGCCGGGGCCGCTGCTGGCGTGGTATTTGCCAATCAGGGCGATGTGGCGAAAATGCGAGGCTTTGGGCGAAGACATTTATAAATTACAACATTAAAATGACCATAAATATGCAGCACCCCCAATTTCATGCTCGATGACCGCGCCAAGCTGTTGCTAAAAGCGCTTGTCGAGCGCTATATCGCCGACGGCCAGCCCATTGGCTCGCGCACGCTCTCGCGCGCCTCGGGCCTAGACTTGTCGCCCGCCACCATCCGCAATGTGATGAGCGACCTGGAGGAGCTGGGGCTGATCGCCTCACCCCACACCTCGGCAGGGCGCATCCCCACGGCGCGCGGCTACCGCCTGTTTGTAGACACCATGCTCACCGCTAACCGCCACGAGTTTGCCTCGCCCACGCTGGCCGCTGAGCAGCCGCAAAAGGTCATTACCAATGCCGCGCAGCTCTTGTCTAACCTGTCGCAGTTTGTGGGCGTGGTAATGGCACCGCGCCGCAGCTCGGTGTTTCGGCAGATTGAGTTCATGCGCCTGTCTGAAAAACGCATTTTGGTCATCATCGTTGCGCCCGATGGCGATGTACAAAACCGTGTGATTTTTACCGAGAGCGACTACACCCAGAGCCAGCTGATCGAGGCCAGCAACTTTATTACCACCCACTACGCCGGGCTGGCCATCGAGCAGGTGCGCGAAAAGCTCAAAAACGAGATTGAGCAGCTGCGCAGCGAAATAGCCATCCTGATGCAAGCGGCGGTGCAAGTCAGCAGTGACGCCATGGGTCAGGGCGACGGCGAAGTGGTGATCTCGGGCGAGCGCAACCTGCTGGCGGTGAGCGACTTTTCAACCGATATGGGCCAACTGCGCCGCGCGTTTGATCTGTTCGAGCAAAAAGCCCAAATCATGCGCCTGCTCGATGTGTCCAGCCAAGCCGAAGGCGTGCGCATCTACATTGGCGGTGAGAGTCACATTGTGCCGTTTGAAGAGCTGTCTGTGGTCAGCGCGCCCTATGAGGTGGACGGACAGATTGTCGGCACACTCGGCGTCATAGGCCCCACCCGCATGGCCTATGACCGCATGATTCAAATTGTGGACATAACCTCTAAGCTGGTGAGCAATGCGCTCAGTCACCACAAATAGCGAGCCAAAACGCTGCTATAATTCAAGGCTTCGCGGCTGTAGCTCAGTTGGATAGAGTACTTGGCTACGAACCAAGGGGTCGTGGGTTCAATTCCTGCCAGCCGCACCAAAAATGAAAAGCCTGCAACGTTAAGTTGCAGGCTTTTTCATTGGGCAATCGGCTTTAAGCATCCGCCGCGTTTTGTAAACTCATTTGTTACCATGGGCTATGAGCAAGGCATTCACCAAAGAAACCGACGGCAATGAAGACGATGACGTCGGCGCTGGCTTGCCGCCCTTGCCGCCGGGCGGTAAAAACTACATCACTCCACAAGGCTACGCCCGCCTGCGCGCAGAGCTGCTTGAGTTGATGGACAGTGAGCGGCCCAAAATTGTCGAGGCTGTGCACTGGGCGGCTAAAAACGGCGACCGCAGCGAAAACGGTGATTATTTGTACGGCAAAAAGCGCCTGCGCGAGATCGACAAACGCATTCGGTTTTTAGCCAAACGGCTAGAGATCGCCCAAATAAGCGACCCCTCGCTGCACCACGGCTCTGACCAGATTTATTTTGGCGCTACGGTGACCTATGCCGATGCACAAGGCGTGCAGCGCACGGTGACGATTTTGGGGATTGACGAGGCTGACAGCACACTGCAGCAAGTCAGCTGGATATCACCGATTGCCAGAGCGCTGCTCAAGGCGCGCGCGGGCGACGCGGTGAGACTGGTCACGCCCGCAGGCATGCAGGCGCTAGAGGTGTTGCAAGTGAGTTACCCAAAGAAAAGTTAATTGCTATAATTTATATAGCAAACTATCTAACATCCACGTCGGAAAACAGCCCTAAAATCTTCCAAAAACGTCACATTTAAGATGACATCACGCGCCATGCGCGTAGCACGGTGGGGGTACGGGCCAGGGTGCGTAGTACGGTGTCCAGGTGGGCGGTGTCGCGCAGGTTGATGACAAAGCGCAGGTCGGCGGTGGGCGCGCCTACTTCGCTGTCGCGGCCTAGGTCTACTTGCAAAATATCGGCCTCGGCGCTGGCCAAGGCTGCTGCCACCCGCGCCAGCACGCCTTTGCCGCTTTGCACAGTCACCACCACCGCAGTGTCAAATGCGCGCACCAGCTCGTCGGCCCATTCCACTGATATGAAGCGTTCGCTGTCTTTTTGAATCAGCTTTTGCGCCACTGCACACTGCCCTGTGTGCACGATCAAGCCTTCACCACGGCCGAGGTAGCCCACAATCGCGTCGCCAGGCAGCGGACGGCAGCAGGGTGCATATTGCACCGTGGCACTCTCGGAGCCGTCCAGCACGATAGAGCCTTGGGAGATGCTCTCGTGGGCTGTAAAGCGCTCTTTACTCATCAGCAGCGCGTTGGGCTTTTCGCCCAGCTCGGCCAGCAGGCTGACCAAGCGCTTGGCTACAATGCTGGCGATGCGCTTGCCCAGACCAATGTCCACCAGCAGCTCAGCACGGGTTTTGTTGCCCGAGAAGCGCAGCAGCTTGTCCCACAGCCCTTGGTGCGCGGTGTCTTCTTCGGGCAGGTGCTCTATGCCTTCGGCGCGCAGCGACTGCGACAGCAGCTTGTCGCCCAGGCTTTGCGACTCGTCCAGCGCCATGGTTTTAAGGTGGTGGCGAATTTTGCTGCGCGCGCGCGCTGTGCGCACAAAGCCCAGCCAAGCGGGGTTAGGGTTGGACACCAGCGCGGTGATGACCTCGATCACGTCACCGTTTTTCACCTCAGTGCGCAGCGGCACTTGCTCGCCGTTGACCTTGGCCGCCACGGTGCGGTCGCCAATATCGGTGTGCACGGCGTAGGCAAAGTCCACCACGGTGGCGCCGCGCGGCATGGCCATAATTTTGCTTTTTGGGGTGAAAACATACACTGCGTCCGGGAATAAATCCACCTTCACGTGGTCCCAAAACTCCGCTGCATCGCGCGTTTCGTGTTGAATGTCCAGCAGCGACTGCAGCCACTGCGTGCCCAAGCGCTCGGCCTCAGCGCCCTCAGGCGAGTCGGCTTTATAAAGCCAGTGCGCAGCCACGCCCGACTCGGCTACCACATGCATGGCCTCGGTGCGCATTTGAAACTCCACATTCACGCCCGCTGGCCCCACCACGGTGGTGTGCAGCGACTGGTAGCCGTTGAGCTTGCCAATAGCGATATGGTCTTTGAACTTGCCGGGCACGGGCTTGTACATTTGGTGCAGCACACCCAGTGCGGTGTAGCAGTCAATCACATTGGGCACCACTAGCCTGAAGCCATACATGTCGGTCACCTGCGCAAAGCTCAGGTGCTTTTCGTCCATTTTGCGGTAGATCGAGTAGAGCGTTTTTTCGCGGCCCGACAGGTTAATGTAAATGCCTGATTGTTCAAACGCAGCTTGCACATCGCGCTCTACTTTTTGAATCAAGTCACGCCGCCTGCTGCGCGCCTTGCCCACGGCTTTGTTCAGCGTAGCGTAGCGCCAAGGCAGCAGATAGCGAAAGCTTAGCTCTTGCAGCTCGCGGTAGCTTTGGTTTAAGCCCAGGCGGTGGGCAATCGGGGCATAAATGTCCAGCGTTTCGCGCGAGATCCGCGCCCACTTGCTGCGCGGCATATCGCTCATGGTGCGCATGTTGTGGCTGCGGTCGGCCAGTTTGATCAGAATCACGCGCACATCGCGGGCCATGGCCAGCAGCATTTTGCGAAACGACTCGGCTTGGTTTTCCTCGCGGGTGGTGAACTCAAGTTTTTCGAGCTTTGTTAGTCCGTCCACCAGCTCGGCCACAGGTGCACCAAAGCGCTCAATGATCTCGGGCTTACTGATGCCGCAGTCTTCCATAGCGTCGTGCATCAGCGCGGCCATGATGGCTTGGGCGTCTAGTTTCCACTCGGCGCACTGCGCGGCCACGGCAATCGGGTGGGTGATATACGGCTCGCCGTTGCCCCGCATTTGGCCCAGGTGGGCTTCGTCGGCAAAGCGGTAGGCTTTGCGGATGCGGTCAATATCGGCTTTGTCCAGATAACCCAGCTTGCTGGTGAGGCTGGCAAAACTGGCCGAGGCGGCGTTTTGAGCAGCCTTGTGCGTGCTGCTGGCCACTGGTTTGGACGTGTCTGCGGCAGGTTTGCGCGGCGCGCGGCGCGGTTTAGCGGCCGCTAGAACAGGGGCTGCTGATTCGTGAGAAGGCGCGCTGAGAATGTTATCCACACCTGTACTCTACCTAAATTACTCCCCAGAGGCATTGACAGGTACAAAAAAAGCACCTGCGCGCAGGTGCTTTAGCTGGTGGTTACGCCCAAAGGGACGTACGTCATTGGGTTATAGGGGCACTTTTTTCAGCATTTCGATACCGATTTTGCCTTGGGCGATTTCGCGTAAAGCCGTGACGCCAGGCTTGTTTTTGCTCTCAATCTTGGGCGCGTGGCCTTGGCTGAGCATGCGGGCGCGGTAGCTGGCAGACAACACGAGCTGAAAGCGGTTAGGGATTTGCTGCAAGCAGTCTTCAACGGTGATGCGGGCCATAACGATTCCTTTTAAATTGCTGTGCTTGGGGAGCCAAAGCTTAATTGATTTCTAGCGCCTTGAATGTGTCGGCGCGGGCGCGACGCTGGGCGGAAAATTTCAAACGCTGGGCATGAACGACCGATTTGAGGTCAAACACAGCGCTGTCAAACACTTCGTTGATTATAACGAAATCAAAGTGCTGGGCTTGGTCTATCTCGGTGCGGGCGTTTTCCATGCGCAGGTCGATTTTCTCTGCACTGTCCTCACCGCGCCGCTCGATGCGGGCGCGCAGCTCCTCTAAGCTGGGGGGCAGGATAAAGATTAGAACTGTGTTTGTAAACAGTTTTTTGATTTGGAATGCGCCTTGGTAGTCGATTTCTAAGATCACATCGAGGCCTTGGGCCATGCGCGCCTCAATCGCTTGGCGCGATGTGCCGTAGCGGTAGCCGTGCACATGGGCCCACTCAAAAAACTGGTTGCCCGCCACCATGGCGTCAAAGTCTGCGTCGCTGGCAAAGTAGTAGTCGCGGCCATGCTTTTCTTGGCCTCGCGGCGCACGCGTGGTGTGTGACACCGATGGCTGCACTTTGGCATCCAGCTCGCGCAACGCCTTGACCAGGCTGGACTTGCCAGCCCCGCTGGGCGCAGCTACAACGAATAAATTACCGGGGTAGTCCAACTGCGGTTCCTTAGTTTAGGTAAGTTTTTTGGCATTTTTCCGACGTGGATATTGGATAGTTTGCTATTAATTATATAGTATATTTGGTGTCTATTCATGCACACTGCGGGTCAGTACATCACTCAATATTTTGCACCTGCTCGCGCATTTGCTCAATCAGCACCTTCATGTCCACACTGATCCGTGTCATCTCCAGCGTAGACGACTTCGAGCCCAGCGTATTGGCCTCGCGGTGCAGCTCTTGGATCACAAAGTCCAGGCGCTTGCCTATTTCGGCTTGCTTGGGCTCTGCTTTGGAGGCGGTTTTCTGGGGTTTGGGCACCGTGAGTAAACGCTCAATCTCTTGGAGGTGTGCGCCCAGCCGGGTGATTTCTTCGGCCACGTCAATGCGAATGGCAAAGGCCGTGGCCTCGGTCAGCGCGCGGTCATGTGCGGCTTGCTGGCTGATGGGGCTGCTGCCGGGCTCGGTGCTTGCGCCGGCCTGCAAGGCTTGCATAAAGCGGTCAATGAACTTTTGCTTTTGCTGGGCGACCAGCTCGGGCACCAGCGGTGCGGCGGCGGCTGCCAGCGCGCGCAGCTGGGTGGTGTGGCCTAGCAGCATCTGGGCCAAGCGGGCACCCTCGCGCTCGCGCGACGCCAGCAGGTCAGCCAGTGCTTGCTGGGCCAGCGCCAATATCTGCACGCTGTGGTCATGGCCTTGACCTGCGCCTTGCTCGGTGCCCGTGTCGCTGGCTGCCAAGCGCATCACATCGGCCACACTCAAAGGCTTGGCAGTGGGCAGCCAGGCCAAAATGCTGTCCTGGGAATGGTTTAAGCGTTGCAACAACGCCACGCTCGGCGCTGAGCTGACAGAGTCTTTGCTTGCGCCCACAAAGGCTCGCAGCTCAACTTTGCCGCGCTTGAGACTCAGGGTGAGCAGCTCGCGCAGAGCGGGTTCGCACTGGCGCAGCTCGTCAGACAGCTTGAATCCCAGGTCTAAAAAGCGGCTATTGACCGAGCGGATCTCCAAACCTAAACGTGGGCTGGGGCTGGTGCTAGAGCTGGCAGTGGTGCAGGCCTCGTTCGATTGCACGCTTGCGTAGCCTGTCATGCTGTAAACTGGCATAAATTTGGTTTTAACCGATCAAATCAACGTAATTAAGACGCAAACTGCATTTTTGCAGGCCACTCTAGGCACAGAATTCAACTCCGCAACCAAAGCGACCAGCATAGCGATTATGTCAAAGGTTAAACCCGCATCCCTTCCGCCCGATACCGTCATTGGTGGCTACCGCGTTGTGCGCAAGGTGTCATCTGGCGGTTTTGGCGTGGTGTATTTGGCCGTGGACAACGAAGGCCAGCAGATCGCCATCAAAGAATACCTGCCCTCGTCGCTTGCCACCCGCGCGCCCGGCGAGCTGCTGCCCCAGGTTCAGCCCGACAAGCTGTCGCTGTACCGTCTCGGTCTGAAAAGCTTTTTTGAAGAAGGCCGATCGCTGGCGCAAATCTCTCACGCCTCTGTGGTCAGCGTGCTGAACTTCTTCCGTGAGAACGAAACCGTCTATATGGTGATGAACTATTTGGAGGGCGCGACCCTGCAAGACTTCATCATCACTGCGCGCGAGCTTAAAAAGCAAAAGGTCTTTCGCGAGTCCACGATCCGCAGTCTGTTTGACGAGATTTTGCGCGGCCTGCGCATCGTGCACCAGCACAAAATGCTGCACCTAGACATTAAGCCAGCCAACATTTTTGTCACCGATGAAAACAAAGCTGTGCTGATTGACTTTGGCGCAGCGCGTGAGGTGTTGTCTAAAGAAGGCAACTTTATTCGCCCCATGTACACGCCCGGTTTTGCCGCGCCCGAGATGTACCGCCGCGACTCGTCGATGGGCCCGTGGACTGACATTTACGCGATTGGCGCATGTATCTACGCCTGCATGCAAGGCTACCCGCCCAACGACGCGCCCCAGCGCCTAGAAAAAGACCGTTTGTCGCTGGCGCTATCGCGCTTGCGCGGCGTGTACTCTGACAATTTGATTGAAGTGGTGGAGTGGTGCATGTCGCTGGACCCCCTGTCGCGTCCGCAGTCGGTGTTTGCGCTGCAAAAAGAGCTGAGCCAAGAAAACGAGCGCCGCTATACCAAGCTGTCAGTGGGCGAGAAGATGCGCTTGCAGTTTGACAACATGATGGCGGATACCAAAAAAGCCGTAGGCAAGGCCACTGGCTTTGGCAAAGTTAAGTAAAAACTAAATACAACAGAGCATCTAGTTCATGAAATTTTCAGTGTTTCAAGTCAGTCGCAAAGGCGGCCGCGAAAAAAACGAAGACCGCATGGGCTACTGCTACACGCGGGAGTCGGGTTTGTTTGTCTTGGCCGACGGTATGGGCGGCCACCCCGAGGGCGAAGTCGCAGCCCAGCTGGCGCTGCAAACCGTGTCTGCACTGTACCAAAAAGAAGCCCGTCCGGTTATCAAAGACGTAGCCGGGTTTTTGGCCAGCGCGCTGATGGCAGCGCACCACCAGATCATCCGCTATGCCAGCGAAAAAGGCATGTTAGACACACCGCGCACGACCTTTGTGGCCTGCGTGGTGCAAGGCGGCGCGGCCACCTGGATTCACTGCGGCGACTCGCGCCTGTACCTTATTCGTGAAAGCGACATGGTCACCCGTACACGCGACCACTCCTACATTGAGCAGCACGCAGCGGGCATCATCCGCATGGACCGCCTCAACCGCAATATTTTGTTCACTTGTTTAGGTTCACCCACCAAGCCTGTGTTCGATGTGGCTGGCCCTACACAGCTGCAGCAAGGTGACCGTTTGATGCTGTGTTCTGATGGCCTATGGGGCACCGTGAGCGATAACGATATCGTGCACCAGCTGTCTAAAGGCTCGGTGGCCACGTCGGTGCCCGACATGGTCGAGCTGGCTCTGCGCAACGGCGGCGAGCACTGCGATAACGTCACCGTGATTGCAATGCAGTGGGAAACACCCGACGCATTCGAGGCCACCCAAGGCATCTCCACCGATAGCATCAGCGACGGCGTATTTGCATCCACCATTCAATCGGGCGTGCTCGATACGATTGTGGAAGATTTGGATGACGCAGCCATCGAACGCTCAATTGCCGAGATCAACGAAGCCATTCGCCGCAGCGCGGCTAAGAAGGCTTGAATACCCGGCTTAGTTTTAAATTCCAACTTGCGGACGCAGAGGGCGCAAAAGTTACGCAAAAGACACAAAAAAGAAAATACAGTTACATCAGCAATTTTGGTAACTCCATGGTGCTGAATTATTTTTGTATTCCTTTTGCGCCTTCTGAGTAACTTTTGCGTCCTCTGCATCCTATCTTCATCTTTTCTCCTTCAATTTAGTATGACCACATTTCAACGCCAAGACCAACGCGCCGCCAACCAACTGCGCCCTGTCAAAATTACCCGCAACTACACCATGCACGCCGAGGGCTCAGTGATGATTGAGTTTGGCAATACCAAAGTGCTGTGCACCGCCAGCGTGGAAGAGCGTGTGCCGCCGCATAAAAAAGGCAGTGGCGAAGGCTGGGTGACTGCTGAGTACGGCATGCTGCCGCGCGCCACCCACACGCGCAGCGCGCGCGAGGCGGCCAAAGGCAAGCAAACAGGCCGCACGCAAGAGATTCAGCGCTTGATTGGCCGCAGCTTGCGAGCTGTGTTTGACCTGAAAAAACTCGGCGAACGCACTATCAGCCTAGACTGCGATGTGATTCAAGCGGATGGCGGCACGCGCACTGCCAGCATCACAGGCGCGTTTGTAGCTGCGCAAGACGCAGTGAACACACTCATGGCACAAGGCAAGCTCAGCGAGTCGCCCATCGTTGGGCCTGTTGCCGCTATCTCAGTAGGCATTGTGCAAGGTACGCCATTGCTTGATTTAGAGTACACCGAAGACTCAGCTTGCGACACCGACATGAATGTAGTGATGACCGGCGCGGGTCACTACATAGAAGTACAGGGCACTGCAGAGGGCGCTGCGTTTTCTCGCAAAGAGATGGACGCGCTGCTGGCATTGGCCGAGGCGGGTATTGCAGATCTGGTGAAACTGCAGCAGGCTGCGCTGGCACAGTGACGTAGTGTGAGCTAGTCGCGGCTGTGCAGCGACTGCGCAGTCATGACCAAGTGGTGTTCACAGATGCTGCAAGAATTAATTTTTTTAATTAAGTCAAATTGAATTTTATTTATTTGCTATTTAATTTATAGCTAACTATTCAATATCCACGTCGGAAAACTCTCGATTTTTATGCAAATAGTATTGGCATCCAACAACCAAGGCAAACTCGCTGAGCTGATGCCCTTGTTTGCTTCGCTGGGTGTAGAGCTCATTGCCCAGGGCGCGCTCGGCGTGCCTGAGGCGCCCGAGCCTTACAAAACATTTGTAGAAAACGCGCTGGCCAAAGCGCGCAACGCCGCGCAACACACTGGCTTGCCAGCCATAGCCGACGACGCTGGCCTGTGCATCGACGCATGGGGCGGATTGCCAGGCGTTGACACTGCGTATTACTGCGTGCAACACGGCTATGAAAAAAGCGACAACAACAACCGGCGCGCAGTGCTCCAGCAAATGGCCAATGAACCTAACCGCCGCGCCAAAATGGTCAGCACCATCGTGGCGGTGCGCAGCGAGTTTGACCCCGAACCGCTCATCGCCGTGGGCCGCGTGCAAGGCGAGATCACCCGTGAGGCCGTCGGCACCGGCGGCTTTGGATTCGACCCGGTGATGTATATCCCGTCGCTAGGCAAAACCATGGCCCAGCTCGATGCAATGCACAAAAACGCCATCAGCCACCGTGGCCAGTCAGCGCGGCAAATGGTTGATCTGATTCGTACCCATTGGCTGAAAACCTTGTGAAAGACATCCAGCATTACATGCGCCCTGGCACGCTGCAGCTGCCCAGCTTGCCGCCGCTGTCGCTGTACATTCACTTGCCGTGGTGCATTAAAAAATGTCCGTATTGCGATTTCAATTCGCATGAAATACGCACGACTGCGCGCGCTGCTGCGCCCGACGCAGCCACTGGCAAACTCAGCGATGCCGCAGAGCAGCGTTACCTCAGCGCACTGATGGCAGATTTAGAGGCTTCGCTGCCGCTGATCTGGGGCCGCACGGTGCACAGTATTTTTATTGGCGGCGGTACGCCCAGCTTGTTTTCACCGCAAGCCATTGACCAACTGCTCGCGGGCGTACGCGCCCGTTTGCGGCTAGAGGCCAATTGCGAAATCACGCTAGAGGCCAATCCCGGCACGTTTGAAAAAGACCGCTTCAAAGCCTTTCGAGCCGCTGGTGTTAACCGCTTGTCTATCGGTGTACAAAGTTTCAACGATGAACACCTCAAAGCCTTAGGCCGTGTGCACAACAGCGACCAAGCCAAGGCGGCTATTGTCGAGGCTGCTGCAAATTTTGAAGCATTCAACCTCGACATCATGTACGCGCTGCCCGGTCAAACCCTGGCGCAGTGTGCGCAAGACATTCAAACAGCGCTCAGCTTTAGTCCGCCCCACATCAGCATTTACCACCTGACGATTGAGCCCAACACTTACTTTGCTAAGTTCCCACCCGTTATCCCTGAGGACGACACGGCCTATGACATGCTTGACCGCATCATCGAGCTCACCGCAGCGCAGGGCATGGCGCGCTACGAGGTGAGTGCGTTTGCAAAAAAAGGCTTTCAGTGCTGGCATAACACCAATTATTGGCAGTTTGGCGACTACTTGGGCATAGGCGCTGGTGCGCACAGCAAGCTCAGCTTTGCCCACCGCGTGGTGCGCCATGTGCGTGCACGCGATCCGCAGCTTTACATGGACAAAGCACTAGGGGCAAAATTTGCTCCGGCACAGACGGCTAATGCTGTCTGTGCAGACCACCAACCGCTTGCTTTGAGCGGCATAGCAGCGCTTAGCTCCAATGGTGCCGTCGCACTCAAGGGTGCAGGTTCCAGCGATGCTATTGCAGATTCTTCCGGCGTATCCAATGCCGTGGTGCAAGACACGGAAGTTACCCGCGCCGACCTGCCGTTTGAGTACATGCTCAACGCCCTGCGCCTGACAGGTGGGTTTAAGTTGCAAGATTTTTGTGACCGCACCGGCTTGGCCATGACCGCGATCCAAAAAGGGCTGAACGAGGCAGAAACCAAGGGCATGATTGAGCGTGATTTTGTCAGCGTCAAACCCACTGCGCGCGGCATGGACTTTTTAAGCGATCTGCAAAGTTTGTTTTTAGCCGACAGCTGAATACGCGGCTCAGTGCGTAGGGCTCGGCGCAGCCAAGGTAAGGATCTCTAAACTCGCCCTTAGAAACAGCCTTAGCTGAGTTAAAATATAATTTACAACCAAAAGGAAGCTTGGCAGAGCGGTTGAATGCAGCAGTCTTGAAAACTGCCGAGGTTTTACGACCTCCGTGAGTTCGAATCTCACAGCTTCCGCCAG
>JANPDG010000295.1:0-11396 GCA_031431335.1 Polaromonas sp.
GTGCTGGCGTGGTTCACCAGCTGCACGGTGCGGCCAGCAGTGTCAAACCGCGTGGCCAGCACGTCGCTGACCATTTTATTTTCATTGATAAACACGTTCTCCGAGGCGTAGGGCGCAAACACCAGGGCATACATCTCGCGCACCCCTGGCCGCTCGGGCGCCAGCGCTGCCAGCTGGGTTTGCAGTAGCGTGGTTTGGCGTTCAAACAGGTCTTGGCTTAGCTTCATGCGAGGCGGCTCGTTGGCTGCTTGCGCACTGTAATCAACCTCCCATGCGCGCTCTGCAAATTGGCTGTTGAGCGCATAACTCAAACCCGCGCTGGCAATGACAAAACAAAGCGCCCAACGCATACTGAGCTTAAAGACGCGTGCGACCCAAAAGGTCACTGCGATGAACCAAACAAATATCACCCATGCCGCAACCCACATCGCCTTGGGAAATAACAGCTCGTTCAATAGCGCAGGAAAGCGCATGCTGCCCACCGCCAGTGCCGCTGAAATGACGTAGATGGGCAGGTACGCTGCAAAAAGCACGCCTAAAAAAGCCCCCAGATACTTTGCTCCCGGCGCTTGGAGTGGCAAGGCGCTTTTATTCCATTGCACTACAGAGCGCATTCCAGAGCGCATCTCGGATAACCTGTCTGACTGCAAAACCCACCAGGCAATCAGCGCCACCAAAGGCAAATACATCCATTGCAGCAGCCAAGCCCCCGCATTGAACAAAGCAGCGCCTTCAATCTCCAGCCTGCCTACTGCCAAAGGCAGGCCCAGCAGCAACAGCACAATCGCCACAAATTGCAATGCACCTATTTGCTTTGCGTCAACCGCCACTTTGCGAAAAACTGCGGCCCGCAGTCCCGCGCCAAGCCAATGGAAAAGTGACCATGGCGCGGGCGGCTTGGGCGAGACGAATGCCTCAGGCACGCGCTCGGGCTCAGGTGCAGCGGGCAGGCTGGGGGGCACAGACTCAGCGGCCTCGGGCGGCAGGGTGTCAGGTTGTGTATTTAAATAATCATGCATGGGGTGAATACTATCTTGGCTGTGTGTCAGTTGCTGCAATTGCGCCAGTGGCTTTCAATGCAGCGTCCAGGGCTACGTGTAGCCCGCGGGTCATGTCGGTCAGCGCCATGCTGGGCACGCCCGGTGCAGCCTGCGCGGCCTGCTCGGGAAGGTACGGCACATGCACAAAGCCTGCGGGTATGCGTTTAGTTTTAACGCTGTGCATCAGCGCATAAAAAACATGGTTGCAGACAAAATGCCCCGCGCTGCTGGACAGCTCGCAGGGCAGGTTGCTGCCCTCTAGTGCGGCCAGCATGGCGTGCACAGGCAGGGTGCTGAAATAGGCTGCGGGCCCGGTGGCCACCACCGCTGCATTGCGCAGCATCACGCCCGCGTTATCGGGCAGTGGGGCGTCGTCCAGGTTGACGGCAATGCGCTCCAGGCTGATGCCTGCGCGGCCACCGGCTTGGCCCACGCACATCACCAGGCTGGGCTGGTGCTGCTTGATCAACGCTTTGAGCACGCGCGCAGATTGGCCAAACACGCAGGGCAACACGGCCACCACCACTTGGTGGCCCGCAATCGTCTGGCCTTGCAAAGCCTGCACCGCTATGGCACTGGGGTTTAAGCCTAAGCCGCTAGGGTCGTCGCCAAAGGCTTCAAAGCCTGTGAGCAACACGCTGGGCAGTGCATGGGCTATTGCCTGCAGCGGTGCCGCTGAACGGGGCTTGCGAGCCGATAAACGGGATGGGGGAAAAGGTGTTTTCAAAAGCGTTTTTGAGAAATGGCGGTATTCGTGAATTTTGCACACCGCATTGCAGTATGCATCTCTAAGTCTATCAACCCTATTGAACCACAATGCGTTGTGTGTGAGTAGGGCCTCAAGCGCTATACAAGCAGCGTGCAAGGCCTAAGAGTTTTAACCTTCATAAGAGGAGTTTTTGACATGGTAGCTATGCATTCACAGACCGTATTCGTACCCCGCAATCGCACAGTGCCCAGCGATGCAGGCGTAGCCGCCAGTGCGCTGGTCACCGAGCTGGGCTTTGCTTCCACCTTGGTGCTGCTATCGGACTTTAAACACCAGATGGCGTACGACGGCGCTGCCGTGGACACCCAGCGCATGCTGGCCGACAGCGACTATGCCTTTGCGCAGCTGGCGCTAGGCCACACCTTTACCAGCGAACGCCTGCGCCAATGCGCCATGCGCGTTTTTGCAGTGTTTCACGGTTAAAGCATTGGGCGTGAGCTTGAGCCTTTGCATGTGACATGGGGGTGTGCCACAGGGTGTACCATTACGGGATTAACACCCTAGCAAATCAATCGTTGGAGACACCACCATGGACGTAGAAGGCAGACGCGAATCAGACAACGTAGAAGACCGCCGTGGCCAAGGCGGTGGCGTGGGCGGCGGCGGCCGAGGTATTGGCGGCTTGGGCGGTGGCCGCTTAGGCATTGGCGGCATCGTCATTGCGCTGGTAGCGTCGTACTTTTTGGATATCAGCCCGATGACGATTTTGGGTATTTTGGGCGGCGGTGGTGGTAGCGGTGCGCCCACCCAGCAGGTCAGCCAAGGCCCTGCCCAGCGCCCACCCAAAGATGACATCATGGCCAGCTTTGTGTCCAAAGTATTGGCCGATACCGAAGACGTGTGGGGTGCAATGTTTGCCCAAGGCAAAGCGCAATACCCTGCACCCAAGCTGGTGCTGTTTCGCGGCGCAACGCCCACTGCCTGCGGCACAGGCCAGTCCGCCATGGGCCCGTTTTATTGTCCAGGGGACCAAAAGGTTTATATCGACCTGGCGTTTTACGAAACCATGAAAAACAAGCTCGGCGCGCCAGGCGATTTTGCGCAAGCTTACGTGATTGCCCACGAGGTAGGCCACCATATTCAGCATGTCATGGGCATCAGCGGCAAGGTGGACGCGATGCGCGGGCGCATCAGCGAAAAAGAACAAAACGCGCTCAGCGTGCGCCTTGAGCTACAGGCCGACTGTTTTGCCGGTGTTTGGTCGCGCAACTCTAAGCTGGGCTTGGACAAAGGCGACATTGAAGAGGCCTTGAACGCAGCCTCGGCGATCGGTGACGACACGTTGCAAAAGAAGAGCCAAGGTTATGCGCAGCCAGACAGCTTTACCCACGGCTCCAGCAAGCAGCGCATGGCGTGGTTTAACACGGGTTTGCAGTCAGGTAACATGAAGTCTTGCGACACTTTTAGTGCTCGGGCTTTGTAGGTTTTCTTCGGGTTTCTAACAGCCCGTGGCGAACCTTGTTTTCTGCGGTCTGGGGATTTGACTCCACAGTTATGTACGCCGCCCTGGCACTTGGCGTGAATAGCTCCGCGACTGTCCCCCGTTGCGGCTTAGGGCCGCTGCCTCCTCCTTGACGTCGCTGCGCTATTCACACCAAGCGCCAGGGCCGTGGGTTAGGCTGGGGAAAGCAGGCAGGGGAAGCACGAAGAATAAGTGGGTAAGCAAGCAAGCAAGTACGGTAAGCGGCAGGCATGCAACGGCTCATACCCCACCACAGTCACCAAGCAGGCCGGCGGTGCTACTTCAGCGTAGCGGCGTCAAGGCGGTGTTGTTGGCCCCAGGCCAACACGGGGGACAGCCGCGCAGCTGAAGTAGCACCGTCGGCCTGCGCCCGTACAAGACAAAAAAGAAAAACCAGACCCAGCGAAGCAAGCCATCTCAGATAACGAACGCTTGGAAGAAAATAGGGCACTTTTCCGACGCATATATTCAATAGTTCGCTATTAAATAAGTAGTAATGAACTACAAGTCAATTCATAGAAAAGCTATTGAACTCCACCACCCAGCCCCTACCTAAAACACATGATTAGCCAGCCAAGCAACCAAAGCGTTTTATTTGTATCCCACGGTTCGCCTATGTTTGCGCTAGAGCACGGCAGCACTGCGCCTGCGCTGCGCGCATGGGCTGATGGGTTGTCGGTCAAACCCACGGGGATTGTCATCATGTCACCGCACTGGATGACGCCTGTGGCCACGGTGATGTCTACGCCGCAGCCCACCACTTGGCATGACTTTGGCGGCTTTGAAGCTGCGCTGTTTGCGCTGCAATACCCCGCACCGGGCCAACCCGCTTTGGCGCATCAGGTTGCTGCGCTGCTGCAAGCACACCAGATTGCCGCCCAGCTAGACGACCAGCGCCCGCTAGACCACGGCGCTTGGGTGCCGCTGATGCATTTGTTTCCACAGGCTGATATTCCTGTGGTGCAACTGTCCTTGCCAACCGACTACACCCCGCGCAGCGTGTGGGCTATGGGCCAGGCGATGCGCTCATTGCGCGAAGAAGGTGTTTTGATTATCGGCTCGGGCAGCATGACCCACAATTTGCGTGAGCTGTTCACCCATGGTGTGCCCCCGCTGGAAGCCCAAGCCGAGCAATACGCCATTGATTTTGCACGGTGGGTGGAGCAGGCCATAACCCAGGGAACGAGCACCGATGACACCAGCCAAAGCGCCAGCGATACATTGTTTGATTACCAGCAGCACGCTCCACATGCGCTGCGGGCGCACCCAACGGACGAGCATTTTGTGCCGCTGTACTTCGCACTGGGCGCAGCAGGTTGGGGCAATAGGGCTGCGCCTGCTGTGCAATACCTCAGCCGCGAGGTAATGTACCGCTACTTGGCTATGGATGCTTTGGTGCTTAGTTAGCTTTAAGAAAACAGGTAGTTTTCCGACGTAGATATTCAATAGTTCGCTATTTTTAATATAGCAAAAAATTGCTTCTGCCCACGCAAATCAGGGCGCAATAACCGCTTGCGCAATGCCGCCCAGCGCTTTCTTCAAATTTTCCACCACCGGGCAGCTGGCCGCGCCGTGGCGTTTGGCTAAATAGTCAGGGTCGTTGTAGCTGAGCATGACTTTGCCTGCGGTGTCCTGCCACACCAACGCTTTGAGTGGCAAGTCGATACCTGCACTTTGCGCGCATTCCATCAGCGGGGTGCCGCCTTGAGGATTGCCAAAAATCAGCAGCTCTGTGGGGCGCAGCGTTTTGCCGATTTTGGCGGCACCCGCAGCATGGTCGATTTTGGCAAATACATTCAGACCGCGCTCTTTGACAACCGCCTCCAAGCGCGCCATGGTTTGGCTGGTACTGTGCGGGCTGGTGACTGTCACCAACCCGTCGGCCGGGCTGGCATTTTGAGCTAAAGCGTTGGTGCTGAGGAAGAAAGCGCTGGTGCTGAGAACAAAGCCTAAGCAGGCGAGAACGATTTTTTGCATGGGATGCTCCTGAGTTATGAGAACTAATTGGTCTTGCGCCAGCTTGTTTTATTACACACCGCCATGTATCTGTTCGTACATGCAGTCATCTGCAAAAACTATTTTTCGTCTAGGGCCGACATCTCAGGCACAGACGCTCACACGCCCTGCTTCAAACTCGCCTCAATAAACATGTCCAAATCACCGTCCAGCACCTTCTGCGTGTTTGACGTTTCTACGCTGGTGCGCAGGTCTTTAATCCGTGACTGATCCAGCACATACGAGCGAATTTGGTGACCCCAGCCTACGTCGGTTTTGGTGTCTTCTAGCTTTTGCTGCTCTTCTTGGCGCTTGCGCATTTCAAAGTCATACATCTTGCTGCGCAGGCGCTTCCAGGCCACATCGCGGTTGCCGTGCTGGCTGCGGCCGTCTTGGCACTGCACTACCAAGCCCGTGGGGATGTGCGTCAAGCGCACAGCCGAGTCGGTTTTGTTAATGTGCTGGCCGCCCGCGCCGCTGGCGCGGTATGTGTCCACGCGCACGTCGGCGGGGTTGATGTTGATCTCAATCGTGTCGTCAATCTCAGGGTAGACAAAAACTGACGCAAACGAGGTGTGGCGTCCGCCAGATGAGTCAAACGGGCTTTTGCGCACCAAGCGGTGCACGCCAGTTTCGGTTCGCAGCAGGCCAAAAGCGTATTCGCCTTCAATCTTGATGCTGGCCCCTTTGATGCCTGCAATATCGCCTGAGGATTCGTCTTCGATCGTGGCTTTAAAGCCCTTGCGCTCGGCGTAGCGCAGGTACTGGCGCAGCAGCATGCTGGCCCAGTCGCAGGCTTCGGTGCCGCCCGCGCCAGATTGAATGTCCAAGAAAGCGTTAAGTGGGTCGGCCGCTTGGTTAAACATACGGCGAAACTCCAGCTGCGCCACAATCGCCTCGATTTTGGCCACTTCGGCTTCAATCGTGGCCAAGCCCGCTAGGTCGTTGTCGTCCTTGCTCATGGCAAACAACTCGGTGTTATCGGCTATTTCGCTGTCCAGCTTGGCAATCACCAACACCACACCTTCAAGGGCTTTTTTCTCTTTGCCCAGCTCTTGGGCGCGCTTGGGGTCGTTCCAAACTGCAGGGTCTTCTAGCGCGGCGTTAACGTCTTCCAGTTTGCGTTGCTTGGACTCGTAGTCAAAGATACCCCCGTAAATCTAGCGTGCGCGCCGCTAGGTCCGCGAGGGCCGTGCCGATTTGGTTGATTTGTTCTGCGTCCATAAGAATTCCAAGCTGTAAATTAAGGCTGCGCTATGGCCGTGTGGGCCGAGCAACCCGGTATTTTCGCATCTTGTGGCCCCCTTGGGCTGCGGTAGGGCGGCTAAATCGGGGTATGCTTTGCCAATGAACCTTGTTTTTGATGCTTTTTGGCGCGCTGCGGCGTATTGCCTGCACCCGCGCGTGATCGCGTTGTCGGTTTTGCCGCTGATCATCATGGTGGGCTTGGCGCTGGGGGCGGGCTACTTTTTTTGGGACGCAGCGTTGTCTGCCGTCAATGCCGTGCTCAGCGGCACCGACTGGATCACCCGCATCCTCGGCTGGCTGGATGGCGTAGGCGCGGGCCGACTCAAGTCGGCCATCGCGCCGCTGCTGGTGGTGCTGGCGGCCACACCCGTGCTGGTGGTGGTCTCGCTGCTGGCCGTGGCGCTGTTGATGACGCCTGCCATGGTGGCCATGGTCGGCGAGCGGCGCTTTGCCAACCTAGAGCGCAAAAAAGGCAACGGTCTTGCCACCAGCATGCTGTGGTCGCTGGGCTCCACGGTGCTGGCGCTGATAGCGCTGGTGGCGTCGATTCCGCTGTGGCTGATCCCGCCACTGGTGTTGGTGGTCCCGCCTTTGATTTGGGGCTGGCTGACGTATCGCGTAATGAGCTTTGACGCGCTGGCCGACCACGCCAGCGCGCAAGAGCGGCGCGCGGTGATCAAAGCGCACCGTGGCCCGCTGCTGGCCATTGGCGTGGTGTGTGGTTATTTAGGTGCTGCGCCCACGCTGCTGTGGGCCTCGGGCGCGCTGTTTTTGGTGTTGGCCCCGTTTTTGGTGGCTGCTGCTATTTGGATTTACACGCTGGTGTTTGCCTTCTCGTCGCTGTGGTTTGCGCATTACTGCTTGGCAGCGCTAGAAAAGCACCGTGCTGCCGCTGCCGCCGCCGCTGCCATCAAACCCAGCTTGGCGCAAATCGCTACCGCCTCGTCCACGCCGCCCACCGACGTATTGCCCAAATCTGCCCCTATCGCTTTGCCAAATGACCCATCTAATCCCACCACAACGCCCTAACTTCGGCCTCATCATCGTTGGCGACGAAATCTTATCTGGCAAGCGCCAAGACAAACATCTGACCAAAATCATCGAGCTGCTGTCCGCACGCGGCATTGCGCTGGACTGGGCCGAATATGTAGGCGACTCGCCAGAGCGCATTACTGCCACATTGCAGCGCGCGTTTGACAGCGGCGACATTGTGTTCAGCACCGGCGGCATAGGTGCTACACCAGACGACCACACCCGCAATTGCGCAGGCATAGCGCTGGGTGTGCCGCTGCATCTGCACCCGCAGGCCGAGGCCCTCATCCGCGAGCGCATGCAAGACACCGCGCGCGACCAAGGCACAGAATATCTACCCAACCATCCTGACAACATCCACCGCCTGAACATGGGAATGATCCCCGTGGGCGCGAAGATCATTCCTAATCCGTACAACAAAATTCCGGGGTTTTATGTTTTGGGCAACACGCCCTTGTCTGGCGAACTGACCCCAGAAAAAAGAGCCGCTTTGGAAGGCCGCGAATCCGGTGCAACAGGCGAGCGTGGAGGGGTGTTTTTCGTGCCCGGCTTTCCCGTCATGGCTTGGCCGATGGTCGAATGGGTGCTGGACACGCTGTACCCGCACCTGCACCAGCAGTCCGCCTATGTTGAAAAATCCATCATCGTGTTCGGCGCGATGGAGGCGTCGCTCACGCCGTTGATGCAGCAGCTAGAAGCTACCTACGCAGGCATCAAAGTTTTCAGCCTGCCTAGCGTCGACCACCCGCAGTACGGCCGCCACATTGAGCTGGGTGTCAAAGGCGCGCCCGGTGATGTGGACGTGGCTTATCCCGTGATGCTGCAGGGGTTGACTGACTTTGGGGCCAAGTTGGGTGTGGAGCTGGTGCGCTAGTTTTTAATAGCTTTTAATAGCTTGTGTAGTCGCCGATTCGCCCGCTGCTGCTGTGCCAAAGCAGTACAGGCCAGGGCAGGGCACTGACATCAGAAATCCAAGAAATCAAACAGCGACAGATCAATGTCGGGAAACTCAAGCCAAGACAGGTCGATATCGAACCAAGACGGGTCGGTTGATGAGCTCACCGAGGACAACATCTCGCTTTTCATGGAGGCGTAATCGCAGACTTCGCCGATGGAGGCGTGGTAGCTGTCAAAGTCTGTGTGCGAGTTGAAAATGGCGTGTGACCAGCAAGCAAAGTCGACATCAATTTTTTGTCGCCAATTGGCTTTTTTAACTTCTTCAACGCTGTAGTATTGCTTGCGTCCATAGTTTTTCAACAAGTCGTTGCCCACAAGTCGCGTTTGGTTCCTGCGATCTTCAGGGCGGATTCTGCATGCTGGCATGTGTTAATTTACTCCTAAATATATAGCAAACTATTGAATATCTACGTCGGAAAAATGCTTAAATTTTCACTTAAAGAGGCTCAAGTACTTGAATCAACAGTGTCATAAACTGCCGCACTGTGTTGGTCAAGCCTGCAGCAAATCTTTCACCATCACATGCGCTGCCACATAGCCCAGCGCACTGTGCTTAAACGCGCCTGGCACCGTGCCGACAATGGCAAAGCCCAGCCGCTGCCATAGGCGCACGGCGACGGTGTTGGTAGCTACGACTAAGTTGAACTGCATGGCTTTGAATCCGTAGGCAACGGCCTCAGTTTGCGAATGCTCGCACAGGCTGACCGCAATGCCTTGGCCACGGGCGTGCGCGGCCACCACGTAGCCGCAGTTGCACACATGGCTGCCCAGCCCCGGCTGGTTGGCCTTGAGCGTGTAGGTGCCCAGCAGATCGCCGCTGCTCGATACCGCCACATAGGTGGCCAGCGGTTGCTCAACCCAGGCTTTGTAAATGTCAGCCTCGGTGCTGTCAGGCGCATACGCATAGGTATCGCCCGAGGCAAAAGTGGTCTGCAACAAGGGCCACAGGGCGGGCCAGTCGGCGGGGGTGAATTTGCGGATAGTGTGCATGGTGGTGCGGTAGGTGTGCAGTGGAATCTACACGGTTTTCAGGTAGTTTTTCGCACCAATATTGTGCGATAGATATTTACCTAAGCCCTGCGAAAGAAGTTTTGCACAAAATTAGTGCGTAAATTACAGTGTGCACTCACACGGCATGCGCAAGTTATCTCGGCAGCTTTGTATCCTATAACAGGACACGGTTCATGCCTAATGCTACTATATAAATAGCAAACTATTGAATACTCACGTCGGAAAACTGCCCTAAATTTCTCCAAGCCGCACTGATCGCAAAGACGCGGCAGCTCAAGCCACGGCGCATTTGCGCACGGTGTCCCACGTCCGCGTGGTGACCTCTTTGCCCAACGCGGTTTGAATCAATGCCATAAACACGGGCCCTTTGGCGTTGGGCACGTAGCAAGTGAAAGCTTCTGCGCCCGCCACGCGCAGCACCACTGCGCCGTCCTGGGCCAGCGGCAGGGGCACTGCAGGCTGGCGCGGGGCGCGCATGAAGCTGACCACTCGCTTGGCGCCCGGCGCAAGGGGCTGCCCTGAGAAGGGGTCTGTGGCCAGCAGCGCCTGCAGCGCAGTAGCTGGCCGCACAATGGTGTAGAAGCTGCGCCCCAGCTCCTTTTGCATGGCCAGCTCAGCGCGCTGCTCCAAAGCCGCCTGCGCGCTGGCAGGCGCGTCGAAAGCGACGTTGCCAGTGCCTAAAATCGTGCGCACATTAGCCCAGCCTGCCGCCTCAAAGCTGCGCTTCAAATCCACCATCTTGGCGTTGAGCGGGCTGACTCCTCGTAGCAGAGCGATGTAGCGGGGCATGGGCTTGGTTGGCTGGTTAAACGGGTTGGATATTGGGTTGGGTATTGGGTTGGATATTTGAACTTTTACTATGGCGATAGTGTGGTGTTGCGTAGTTTAAAGTGCAGGCTTATGCATGGCAAATTACTATACTATTAATAGCAAACTATTGAATATCCACGTCGGAAAAGTGCTCTAAAATCTTCCAAAATGTTTCTGATCAATATGAAAGCAGGCCCAGGCTTGCAAATCGTTAGCCAAAACGCTAACCAAGGCTTTTGGCCAATGCAGGGCATCCAAACAAACAAAAGTCGCCCAAACGTCACCCAGCCTCATTTGCTTTCAACCCGCCCATTAAAACCCATCAAATTGAGTCAAAAATCGCGCACAATCAATAGGTTTTGACTTCACTTGGCTTTGCGCACCGTTTTGGCACAAAAAGTGCATACACGTAGCGCGAGCTAGAACTCAAAAGAGCGCAGTTTTTCAACCACCCACCCATCCTTAGGAGCATCTGATGGCCAAGACCGTCGCAGACGTAATGAAAATGGTGAAGGACAACGAAGCTAAATTCGTTGATTTCCGTTTCACCGACACCCGTGGCAAAGAGCAGCACGTCTCTGTGCCTGTGTCCCACTTTGACGAAGCCAAGTTCACTGACGGTCACGCTTTTGATGGTTCGTCCATCGCTGGCTGGAAGGGTATTGAAGCCTCTGACATGTTGCTCATGCCAGACCCGAACACCGCCAACATCGACCCATTTTTCGAAGAAACCACCATCATCCTGAGCTGCGACGTGCTGGAACCCGGTGACGGCAAGGCCTACGACCGTGACCCACGCTCGATCGCCAAGCGCGCCGAGGCGTACCTCAAAGCCTCTGGCATGGGCGACACCGCCTACTTTGGCCCCGAGCCAGAATTCTTCATCTTCGACGACGTGCGTTGGGGTGCGGACATGTCCGGCTCATTTGTCAAAATCGACGAACAGGAAGCCCCGTGGAACAGCTCCAAGAAAATGGAAGGCGGCAATAAAGGCCACCGTCCAACCGTCAAGGGCGGCTACTTTCCCGTGCCTCCAGTTGACAGCACGCAAGACATGCGCGCTGAAATGTCG
>JANPDG010000296.1:0-7692 GCA_031431335.1 Polaromonas sp.
ATTTAACTTTGCCGACGCGCTCTTAGGCATCCTGGCCCAGCGCCTGGCCAAGCGCCTGTGCGACTGCAAAGAAGAGTACACACCTGCGCCTGCCGAGCTTAAAGCCTTCATCACCGAATACGCCGACGAGCTGCGCCACACCGAACCCTGGAAGCTGGATGCCGGCGGCGAACAGCAAGCCTTGCTAGACACCTGGACCGAGCAGCACGGCACGGACGGCAGCCTCAAGCTGTACAAAGCGCGCACTGGTAAAGACGGTGCCAAAGACGGCTGCGACAAATGCAAAAACACCGGCTACAAAGGTCGCGTCGGCCTGCACGAGCTGCTGGTAGCCGACGACAGCATCAAAAAACTCATCCAAGAACGCGCCCGCGTCGCCGAAATCTTCACCCAAGCCGTAGCCAACGGCATGCGCACCCTCAAAATGGACGGCATGGAGAAGATTTTGATGGGGCTGACTGACCTTAAGCAGGTGCGGACGGTGTGTATTAAGTAAGGTGTAATTGATGAAAGAAGCTGTGCATAACTACCTAGCGCAAGAAGAAGCAGAGCAGCGATTTATTACCGCAGCCAAAGAGTCGCGTAGCCACTACAAAAAAACAGGTCAGCACATTACCCATGAGGAGTTCAGTAGCTGGGTTGATCAATTGCAAAACAATCCCAAAGCGCCCGCGCCCGCATGCCCAAAATAGGGCACCCCGTAGAAGAAGGATTTAGAGAGCTGGTGATTGACTTTGGAAGTAGCGGCTACCTAGCGTTATATGACTTTGATGAAATGTTTGACACCATCACCGTGTATGCAGTCCGCCACCAGAAAGAAAGCGATTACCAACAGATCTAGCGCAGTGGGACAGAGCATCTTGGGCAGTCCTAATTTAATAGCGAACTATTGAATATCCACGTCGGAAAACTGCTTAAATTTCTTCCAATAATTGCTGCGTCCAGCTACTAGACGTGCTCGACTGCCCTTTTACTTGCCCTGCGTCCTAAGCCAGCTCATAAGCGCTAGTGGCGCACAGGTGCAGTGCCCTGTAATGTCCAGTCTTCCACCTGCAAGCCGCTCACCTGCCCAAAAGCCCGGTCGTTGGTCACTAGCGTAGCGCCCAAGCCCAGCGCTTGGCTGGCGATTAGCAAATCAAGGCTGTCCAAAGTTTTACCGCGCTTTTGCAGTTGCGCGCGGGTTGGCCCGTAGTGCACTGCAGCGGCGCTGTCCCAAACTATCGACTCTACGCGGCGCAATAACTCGCGCACCGCCAAGTGCAGAGCATGCGCCTCGGGGCGCTTGGCCAGATCAAACAACAGCTCGCCCTCAGTCACTGCCGAAATACACAGCGCCTGCATAGGCACCGCCATCACATGGGCTACCACCTGCGGCTGTTGCCGCAGCAAGTGGCTCACTATATTGGTGTCCAGCATATAGCGCTGCATCAATCTAAGCCCTCCAAAGGGTCGCGGCCAGGCTGATTTTGGGCGCGCTCACCGGGGCTTAAAAAGTCTGCCGGCACCACATCAGCCTGCAGCGCCACCCACAGCCCATCCCAAGTTGACGGGCGGCGCGACAAAATCACATCCTGCGTTATCGGGTCCTGGCGGATAAACACCTCAGCCGTATCAAAGCGAAACTGCGCAGGCAAGCGCACCGCTTGGCTACGACCATTGGCAAAAAGTTTGGCTACTTGTTCCATAGTGACCTTCAAAAAATTGAGATATACCAGAGTATATGCCAAAATTGAACGCTACAGCCAGCAGTATTATTAGGCCTTAACGCATGCTTCACTAGACCCACATTAGTCCTAATTTAATAGCGAACTATTGAATATCCACGTCGGAAAACTGCTCGATTTTCTTCCAATAAACGATGCCCCTAGCTACTAAGCTTGCTTGAGCCGCCCTTACACTTGTCCTATATTCAGGTGCATGAACCCAGTGACTCTCGCCCAACTTGAAAAGGCGCACGGCCTGCACTTCTTGTCGCCCCTGCGCTTGCAGCTAGACCTTGGCCACCGACAAGCAGTGCAAGCCATCTTGGCCCAGCAGCTGCCCCATGCCCAAGTGTTTGCCTTTGGCTCCCGCGTCAGTGGCACGCCCCGCAAATACTCTGACCTCGACCTAGCCATCATCATGCCCCAGCCACTGAGCTTGCGCACTCTAAGCCAGCTTAAAACGTCGTTTGAAGACTCGAATATCCCCATTTGTATCGACCTGGTTGACTGGCAGCAAGCCGACCCCGACTTCAAAACTGCCGTAGCAGCGCAAGGTGTGGTGGCTTTATAGACCCATATTAGTCCTAATTTAATAGCAAACTATTGAATATCCACGTCGGAAAACTACTTGTTTTTCTTCCAAAAAGTACACGTTACAGATAAGAATTAGTAAAGCAACTTATTGCTACTTAAAAATTGCATTAAATCAGTAAATAGATAAAATGCATTTAATGAGTAGCATTTTAATGAATTGTTTAAGTCTTAATGACGTGGGTGCAGCCATCCGGCAAGCCCGTAAATCACAAAAACTGTCTCAAACCGCACTTGGGCAGGCGGCGGGTTTGTCTCGCATGCCGGTCTACCGCATTGAAGCGGGGCACGATGTGTCGCTGCGCACGCTGCTATCGGTGTTGGCAGCTTTGCGCATGGGGCTGCAATTGCAGCATCTGCCCCAAGGTGTGCCCAGTGTGCAAACCCTGCAAAACGCTTTTGCCCACCTACACCAAGACAATGAGCAAGACAGCGAGCAAGGCAATGGCCCGCATACCGGACAGGGCGGTTCCTAATGTGGCCCGATAAACTCAAAGAGCTGCACATCAGCGTGGCAAGCCAGCCAACCGCCAGTCTCATAAAGCAGTCAACCTACCAGCTTGTGTATGAGCCCCAGGCCCAGCGCTGCGTAGGGCTAGGCTTGCCGCCATCGCAGCGCGTGGCGCAAGACGGCGACCTGTTTGCTGCGCTGGACATGAACTTGCCCGAAGGCTACCTTTTTGACCGTATCGTCGACCGCTTTCCTAAGTTTGCTTTGTCCAAAATGCACTTGCTGGCACTGATGGGCTCGGGCGGCATAGGCCGCTTGGCCTACCAAGTGCCGGGTGAAATACCTGCTGCCCAGCCGCCAGGCATCACCAAGGACGAGCTGCTGGCAGGCGGGCGTAGCCAAGCCTTGTTTGACGAGCTGGTCAACACCTATATGGGCGCAGGCACTGCCCTGGCCGGCGTGCAGCCTAAAGTCATGGTGCCCGTGGCAGGCAAAGCCTTGGTGCCCACCCCCAGCGTTATCGTTAAAGCCGAAGGCCCGCGCTACCCCGGCCTGTGCGCCAACGAGTGGATGTGCCTCACCGCTGCGCGCTGCGCAGGCCTGCACGTGCCCGAGTTTGCGCTGTCCCAAGACGCCAAGCTGCTGGTGATTGACCGGTTTGACATCACCCCCAGCGGCCAGCGCCTGGGGTTTGAGGACATTGCCGCCGTGATGCAGCTGCGCGTACGCGACCGCTTAAGCAGCCGCAAATACATTGGCAGCTACGAAGACGTTGCCACGGCACTGCAACTGGTCTGCACCGACGCCAGCGCCGCATTGCGCCAGTTTTTTGGCTACCTAGCGCTCAGCGTGCTGCTGCGCAACGGTGACGCCCACTTGAAAAACTTTGGCGTGCTGTACAGCGAAACCACTGGCAACGGCACAGACCACAGCCCTATACACCAAGAAGCCCAATCCCTCAATGTCTGGCTAAGCCCCTTGTACGACCAAGTTACCACCACCCTGTACACCTACGAGCGTCCCGGCAGCCCACCTACGGTAGACCACACCATGGCGCTCAAGCTGCGGCGCGGCCAGCGCAGCGGCGAAAATTCCCCCGCCCGCCGCTATCCCACCCGCGCCGAGCTAACGCAATTTGGCCGCGACATTTGCGGCGTAGTCAACCCCAGCGCCGTCCTAGCCCAAATTACCAGCGGCATGCACCAAGCCATACAGCTAGCACACAGCCAAAGCGGCATCCCCCCAGCGCTTAGGCAGCACATGCAGGCCGTGTGGAGCGAGGCATTGGAGTCAAGTTAAAAGTCCTAAATTAATAGCAAACTATTGAATATCCACGTCGGAAAACCGCTTGTTTTTCTTCCAAAAACGATGTTCTGTCGATAGACTGTATGTTCAAGGCAGTTTTTGAAGCACTAGCCCCTAGAAAGGTCAGTTTCGGCCACCCCAAGCAAGAATCAAAGCGTCATTTTTGACATTTTTGTCACCACAACAACCCCTTAACTGCCCGTTTTGTAAGCATTAGTGTCCTTCCCAAGCCCGCAACGCT
This sequence comes from Polaromonas sp., assembly GCA_031431335.1. Lineage (GTDB taxonomy): Bacteria > Pseudomonadota > Gammaproteobacteria > Burkholderiales > Burkholderiaceae_C > JAAFIP01. The sequence continues at coordinate 4,292 of JANPDG010000296.1, forward strand.
GCTCAGCACCCCTCCAACAGTGCGCTTTGCCACACACATTAGGCTAAAAACAACAAATTACCAGTTGGCACACCGCTTGCAAAGATATATCGCTTTCTTAACCTAACTGGAGAATTTATATGAAGCTGACTACTATGCAAAAAGTGCAAAAGGGTTTTACCCTAATCGAATTGATGATCGTTGTGGCGATTATCGGTATTTTGGCTGCTGTGGCATTACCTGCGTATCAAGACTACATTGCTCGTGCGCAAACTGCTGTGGCCTTGGCTGATATCACACCAGCAAAAATTAATGCTGAAGACAAGGTATCTGGTGGCGTCGGAACTGTAACTACCGTAGTCACGGATTTGGGGATTATTGCCGCCACTTCACGCTGCGACAACACATCGAAACTTAGTGTAGATGGTGAAGCCAGTATTTTGTGCACCATCAACCAAACTAGCAATGCATCTGTTCGAGGCAAAATTATTGCATGGAAGCGCACTGCTGACACCACGACTGCGGGCGCAACTGCCCAAGGCGTTTGGTCATGCACAACTAACGTTGATGCAAAACATGCACCGAAAAACTGCACCTCCAGCACAACTGCACCTGCTGTACATTAACAACTGCTCACTTTAAATACGTAAAGGGCGGCAATTTTAATTGCTGCCCTTTTTAGTTTCAACCCTTCCAATATCACGGACATTTGAAACTAAATGGTTTGCTATCAAGCCATTACGCCGCTATCGAGATTTAACCTAGCAGATTAATTAAATTGAATTAGAACTTGGCGTTGCGTAAAGCTTACAGACCAAAATTAATAGAAAGTTGCATGATGATTCCCACCCTACAAAGACTACAACGAGGCTTCACGCTGATTGAACTTATGATTGTAGTGGCAATTATTGGCATCCTCGCTGCTGTTGCACTTCCAGCTTATCAGGACTACATTGCACGTACACAAGTTGCGGTAGCGTTGGCAGACATCACTCCAGCAAAGATCAACGCAGAAGAAAAGATATCGAGTGGTATAGGCACAGTAACAACGGTTGTGACGGATTTAGGTGTACTTGCAGTTACATCGCGATGCGCCAACACATCAAAACTCAGCTTAAACGGGGAAGCTAGTATTTTATGCAAAATTGATGCTACAGGCAATTCTGCTGTAAAGGACAAAGTGATTGCTTGGAAGCGCACACCAGACACTGTGACGGCAGGATCAACTGCGCAAGGCGTTTGGACGTGCATCACCAATGTTGATGTCAAGCATGCTCCTAAAACATGTTCATCAGTAACTACTGAACCAGTAATACACTAGCTTTGAACTTTAAAAACGATGCCTGAATTTTGAACTCAGCAACTCGTACCATCCTCCTCACCGGCGCAGCCGGCTACATCGGCTCACACACCACCCTGGCCTTGCTAGCCCAAGGCTACAGCGTGTTGGGGGTGGACAACCATTGCAATAGCTCGGCTGAGGTGTATGCGCGGGTGAAGCGGTTGGCGGATTTGCATGCGCCGGGGTCGTCTGGCAGGCTGGTGCATGCACATTTGGATGTGCGGGACGAGGCTGCGTTGGGCGCGCTGCTGAGCGCGCACCCTGTGGGTGCGTGCATTCATTTTGCGGCGCTTAAAGCAGTGGGTGAGTCTACTGCGCAGCCGCTGGCTTATTTGCACAACAACATGGGTGGGCTGCTGGCGGTGCTGAATGCGCTGCAGGCGCGGGGTGTGGGCAAGTTTGTGTTCAGCTCGTCGGCCACGGTGTATGGCGACCCTGAATTTGTGCCTTTGACTGAGGCGGCGCGGCTGCAGGCGGTGTCGCCTTATGGGGTAACCAAGCTGATGGGGGAACAGGTGTTGGCGGAGTTAGCCAAGTTGTCTGATACCCAAGCGCGCGCGCAAATAAACGCAAATAACACACTTAGCACACCCAACACAGCGGGCCAGGCTGCGCATGTGGACTGGCGCATTGCCACACTGCGCTACTTTAACCCCGTGGGTGCGCACGAGAGTGGCGAGATTGGCGAGCACCCGCAGGGCACGCCGAATAATTTAATGCCTTACATCACGCAGACCGCGACTGGCCAGCGCCAGCAACTAACCATTCATGGCAACGACTATGCCACGCCCGACGGCACTGGCGTGCGCGACTATATTCATGTGCTAGACCTGGCCGAGGGCCATGTGGCGGCGCTGCGCAGGCTGTTGGCTGCGCCGGGCAGCTTTACCGTGAACCTGGGCACCGGGCGGGGCACCAGTGTGCAAGAGTTGGTCGATACGTTTGAGCGGGTCAACAGCGTTAAAGTGCCGCATGTGATCGGCCCGCGCAGGCCGGGCGATGTGGCCCAGTGTTATGCCGATGCATCGCTTGCTAAAGAGCTGCTGGGCTGGCAAGCCAAGCGCAGTGTGGACGATATGTGCCGCGACGCTTGGCGCTGGCAAAGCCAGTATCCGCGTGGGTTTGCTTAGGCGTCTGCTAAGACTGCAACAAGGAAGATCCGCTGCAAGTGCGCAGCAGACGATAACACCCGCTCCCAATCAGGCAGCGGGGCGGTGTGCTTTGACATAGTTCATCCAAAAGTGATGGCGCTGCGCATAAGGGTCGGACACATAGGGGCTGCACACGCGGATTATTTTGTCTAGCAACGCTGCATCTGCCAACGCGGCAAGCCGCAGCTCGGCCCAATCGTTCCACTTGCCACGCAAAATCAAGTCGTCAATCGCCGCAAGCGTAAAGCGCTGGTGGTTGAGGTGTCGGTGCAACATAGACATGAAATTTTACTATTAATCTTTCAGCCGCAGTGGGTTAATCTGCCGAGGCGACTTAGCTAGTTGGTTAGACTAATGGACATGCGTTTGTTGAACCCTTTGTTAATGTGTGTGTTGGTCGCCCTGCCGTGGCTTAACCCGTTTGCGGGCGGGCCTTCGGCGGCGATGGTGCCTTGGCTGGTGTCGCTGTCGTGTGTGGGGGCATTAGGGGCGCTAGTGGCTTGGCGCGGTGCGGGCGCTGGCGGGCGCTTGGCCGGTGGTGCTGTGGTGCAGCGCGCGGGGCTGTCTGGGTATGTGCTGTGGTTTTTTGCGGCGAACGCGGTGTATTTTGTGTTGCGCACTGCAGCGCAAAGATTTGCGGATGACGCAGGCCCAGTGGCGGGCTCTGAGGTGGCGGCTACGGTGCTAGCGTGGGGCTGCGTGGCGCTCATGGCTTGGGTGGGGGTGGCTCTGAAACATTGGGGCACAAGCACCGCAAACAATGCAGATGTGAATGTACAGCAGCTAATGCAGCACGGCGTGCGCGCGCTGGCTGCTACATGGCTGGTGGTGGCGCTCATTAGCGTGGGCATGGCGCTGGTGCAGTATTTGCAGCTAGAGCAGTGGGCTGCGCCGTGGGTGAGCCACTCGAGTGAAGGCGTGGCCTATGC
>JANPDG010000297.1:0-2311 GCA_031431335.1 Polaromonas sp.
AACACTGTTCATCAACATTCAGCACCCCGGTGAAGCAATTGCCAAAGCTGACCTCGCAACGCCCGCCAAGTTCATCAGCCACTGGCCCGGCAATGCAGGCTATGGTGCAGGCGGCGCATTGGCACGCCCACGTTCAGCCACTATCGTCATCACGAAGAACGATAGCGGATTGATCGGCAGCTAAATCTCCGCAGCAACGGTTTTCCCGATAAAACAAAGCAGTTCCGGTCAAGCCGGTTAGCCCGATCACTGAAAGTGGTCGGGCTTTTTTACGTCAGCAGCTTCACCACGTAACGCGCCCCATAGCGCTGGAGCAGTAGGAACTTCACCAGCGCTTGCACCACGTCCACAACGAAGGACGACACCAACTCACAAGAAACCTGCGAACAACCAAAAACCATGTTGGCTTTTGCGCTTCCAGCGTACCTATGCTGGAAGCTAGTATTTGATTCAATTCACCCGGTAGGTCTAGTAGAGGCGAGAGCACTTCCAGCGGGCGCTCACGACCGAGTTCGCCACCCAACTCATCTATTGCATCCATAGCCCAAAGGCCAACCCGCTGGCCAGCGCACCTACAAACGCAAACGTCAGATAGGCCGCAAACACCCGCCCACGCGCGACCGCCCACACCGCCATGGCAGCGGGCAATGACGTGACACCGCCCGCCACCAAAAACGCCATGCTCGCACCCGGTGACAAGCCTTGAGTCATCAAGCCGTTGACTAAGGGCAGCGCGGCGTAGCCATTCAGGTACGACGGTATGCCCACCAGCGTGGCCAGCAGCACTGGCCATGCGCCTGTGCCACCTGCCACCTTTGCAATCAGGTCGTTGGTCAGGTAGGCCAGCATCAGGCTTTCCAGCACAAAGGCCAGCAGCAGCCACTTGCCTAAAAACAGTGAGTTGGTTTTAAAGCTCTTAATGGCCGCTTCAACCCTGGCGGGTTCAGCCCAAAACTTCCATTCCACCGCCTTCGGATCGCGTATGCGGGTGCCTGCGCAGCCGCCGTTCCCAACGCCGTTTTTCAGTACCTCGGTAATCACACCGCTGCGCGTCAGCAGATAAGCTCCCAGTCCGCCCAGCAGGCCAATGCTGACGGCAATGATGGTCTTGGCCACAGCAAACTCCAGCCCCAGCACGCTGGATGTCATCACAAACATCGACGGATCCATCAAGGGCGATGCCAGCCAAAACGCCATCACTGGCGCCAGCGGCACGCCCATAGCCAGTAGCGCCACGATGATGGGAATCACCCCGCACGAGCAAAACGGCGACAGCGCGCCCATCAGCGCTGCAGACGTCACGGCCACTAGCGGCGGGCCGCTGAAAGCGCGTGAGATCAGGTTGTCAACACCGCTGGCTTTGGCATAGGCTGTCAGGCCGACGGACAGCAGTAGAAAGCCGAAAGTCTTGGTGGCTGCGGTGGCTACAAACTGCAAGGTGGCGGGTAACTGCGGCAAGTCAATTGCTGCAATACCGAGCAAAATAGCGGCGATGGTCAGAATCACCTTGTCGACGTGGACCCATAAGTTTGAAGGTTGGTGCAGCCATTTGTTTAAAGTCAAATTAAAAGTTTTCATGAAACTATCTTTCTAAAATAATAGAAAATAAAGATCAAAAAAATGCAGCTTTACGCCGCCACCACATCACGCTTGTTTGCAGAATGGGCTACTGGCATGCAAGCCGCATCGGCACAACATTCACTCAACAAAAACGCACTCAACAGCCGAATGTCAGCATATTCAGCACGGCAAATCAGCTCACGCCCCTGGCGCACTTGCGACACCAGCCCGGCAGACACGAGGGCCGTGACGTGGTGCCCTAGCGTAGAGGCCGGAATGCCGCTCATACGTTGCAAACCTGTCACGCTCAATCCCTCGCTGCCCGCCCGCAGCAACTGGCGGAACAGACCCAGACGCACCTCGCTGCCCAGAGCGGCCAGCATCGGGGCGGCTTGGATGTCAGACATGTTTTGGAGGCTTTTTTGACTACTCATGTATTTACTATAAACCTAAAAATATAGAAGTCAAGTTTTACGAAGTTTTTAAACCTGATTGTCATCTTCCCCGTACGAAGAGCATCGTGGATCAGATTGACGCCTGGTTCACCCGCTTCATCAAATCTTCAGCGCTTTCCTTGCGCTCGCTGTACCGGTCCACCAAGTACGGCGACACATCGCGTGTCAGCAGCGTGAATTTCACGAGCTCTTCCATCACATCCACCACCCGGTCGTAGTAAGCAGATGGCTTCATGCGGCCCGCATCGTCAAACTCCATAAAGGCTTTGGCGACCGACGACTGGTTGGGGATGGTG
>JANPDG010000298.1:0-3279 GCA_031431335.1 Polaromonas sp.
GGCTCGGTCAGGCCTTCGGGGTTTTTGTAGCTGGTACTTTTCATGCCCAGCGCCTTGGCCTGCTCGTTCATCAGCTGCACAAAACGCTCAGCCGTGCCGCCCACGCCCTCGGCCAACGCCATGGTGGCGTCGTTGCCTGACTGCACCACCATGCCTTTGATCAGGTCTTCAACTGGCACCATCATTTTTGGGTCAATGAACATGCGGGAACCCGGCATTTTCCAGGCGCGCTGGCTGACTGGCAGCGTTTGCTTCAAGTCGATTTTTTTGGACCGCAGCGCGTCAAACACGATGTATTCGGTCATCAGCTTGGTCAGTGATGCCGGCTCAATGGGCGCGTCGATGTTTTTCTCGGCCAATATCTGGTTGGCCGTGACGTCCAGCAGCAGGTACGACTTGGCGGCGATGTCTGGTGGCTGCGGGGCCTGCGCCAACGCTGCGCCTGAAGCTGCACCAAACGCTATAAATAAAAGAGCTGCTAGCGCCCGTAAATTGGGCGCAAAAGATCCAAACATATCAAAAATCCGATACCAGAGAAGTCAAACAGGGGGCTTAAGCTTGAGCTTGAGCAGAGGGCGAAAGGTGACGCATCACCAAGCTTTTCAGCAACGGCAATTGTCCATGAAAGAAGTGCCCGCCCCCCGGAATAACCGTTACCGGAAGTGCTTGCGGGCGCGCCCAGTCCATCACATCGGCCAGCAGCACCGTGTCGTCTTGCTCGCCATGCAGAACCAGTGTTTTTAAATGCGCTGCCGCATCAATCGGCGCGGCCACGCTGCGGCTTACGCTGGTGCCCACCAGCACCAGTTTTTCAATTGGTCGCACCGCGTGCAGCGCTGCAAACGCGTGCGTCGTCACAAACGCACCAAATGAAAATCCCGCCAGGCACAGTGGCCCGGTGGGTGCGGCACTGGCAACCACCGCCAGCATGTCGGCCAGCTCGCCACGGCCTTCGTCGTGCGTGCCAGCGCTCAAGCCCACACCGCGAAAGTTAAAACGCACCGCCGTCCAGCCGCATTGGGTAAAAGCACGCGCAATAGTTTGCACCACCTTGTTGTCCATCGTGCCGCCAAACAGCGGGTGCGGGTGCGCTATCACCGCAAAGCCCCGGCTTGGGCCAGTGGGCTGGTCGGTCGCAATTTCAATTGCGCCAGCAGCGCCTTGCACGGTGGTTTTTTGGGTTTGGGTGTTCATGGTGCGAAAAATCTACTGATGAATATTGCTAGCATAATAAGAGCGGCTTACGCAAGTATTATCTGCGCTACGGCATTGTTTTTCTCTTAGCGCATGCCTCTTGCTCCCTCCCCCGGAAGGGGAGGGAGTTTTAAAACCCTACTTACCCACGCCTGCAGGCGTTACCAGCCGCTCCACCACCACGCCGTTTTTCAGGTGCGACTCCACAATTTCATCAATGTCGTCGGCATCAACATAGGTGTACCAAACCGCTTCCGGGTACACCACCGCCACTGGCCCAGCAGCGCAGCGGTCCAGGCAGCCTGCCTTGTTTACCCGCACCTTGCCGGGGCCTGACAGCCCGAGCGATTTAACCTGTGATTTGCAGCGGTCAAACCCCTCTTGCGCGCGGTGGTTGGCGCATGAGTCTTTGCCTGCTTCACGCTCGTTCAGGCAAAAGAAAATGTGCCGCTCGTAATAAGAATCTACAGGGTAAGCAGGAACCGTTTTGGGTAATGTCATGCCAAGATTTTACTTAACCAGCGCTTGCGGCTTGGCTTTACTGAACAACCTTGCCAGCACCAGTGCCAGCGCCGCATACGGCCACAGCCAGCCCAGCCACTGCGCCAGCCCATGAAAGCGAATAAACCGCCCTTGCTCCCAGGTTTGTAGCGTTTGCGCAAAGTACGCGCTTTCAGGCGCCTGGTTCAGCAGCGCCAGTTGCGCCACCAGCGCCACCACCGCAAACGCCGCCGCGCCTTTGCCCCGCAGTGGCAGCAACACCAGCGCCAGCAAAGCCGCCGCTGCTATTCCGGCCTGCACAGGCACATCCAGCCACGCCCAAGCGTGCTGCGGCCCGTAGCTCAATGCCGCCGACAAAGCCGACATGCCAAGGCCCGTCAGCAGCACCGTGCTGGCAAACGCCGCGCGCTTCGCAGCTGTGCGCACCACGCAGTACCCCAACAGACACGGAATCAACGCCCCCAACGCCACACAGGCCAGCTCGGCGCTGGGCACCAGCGGCTGCAGCTCAATGTCGCGCACCGGCAGCCACATCAAAAACGGTGTGTTTTGCAGTGCCTCGGCCAGCGCAAACTCAAGGCGTTCCAGCACCTGGCCCAGCCCCATCGGCACTGCTGGCGGGAACAGCAGCGCCGCTGGCCACAGCACCAGAAGCGCCAGCGCCCCCCGCGCATCCGGCGTAAACCAGTGCTGCCTGAAAACGCTCCAGCGGTTGATAACCCCCAGCTTCTCAAGCCCCCACGCCGCGCTGGCTCCCAGCCACGCACCCAACACGTTTAAGGCCGCGTCAAGGTTAGACGGAATGCGGTCAGGCAAGTAGCTTTGCAGCGTTTCCATGGTCAGCGCCAGCAGCGCAGCCACCGCCACAGCCAGCGTTACCGGCCACACCGCACGCCCGCTGCGCAGCGCAGCCAGCGCCAGTAAAAAGCCCAGCGGCGCATAGCCCAGCACATTGATGCCAATGTCAAACCGCGTCCAGTACTTTGGCAGCGGCGCGGCCAGGTATTCAAACGGCGACAAACCATGGTTACGCCAGTCGGTAAACGGGTACAGGCTGGCGTAAATGATGACGCAGATGGTGGTCAGGGCCAGGGGCCAAGAGACTGATGGCACCCCCCTATAAAGATGTTGCAACCCCCTATCGTTCTCACTTCGCTGCGCTGCGTGTAGTGCCTTTTCCCCCTGCTGGGGACGACGCGAGGCATCCGGCAAAGCCGGCCTGCCCGCGTCTGCTTGGGCGGTCGGGGACGCTCCGGAATTCCGGGGGTTCGAGGGGTTTGGGGGCGTCACAGGGTTTAGCCCTTAGCCGTCAAAACGGCTTAACAATCACCAGCACCACCGCTGCTACCAGCATCAATACGGGGGCTTCGTTAAACCATCTGAACCACACATGGCTTTTCGCATTTTGGCCAGCTACAAACTGGCGGTGAATGCGGCCGCACAGGTGCTGGTAGCCAATGGCCAGCGCCACCACGGCCTGCTTGGAGTGCATCCAGCCGTTTCCGCTCCCGATTCCATATCCTATTCCATACTCCATCCAGAGCCACACGCCCATCCCCACTGCGGGCACAGACAAAATTTGCG
>JANPDG010000299.1:0-20002 GCA_031431335.1 Polaromonas sp.
GGCGCGTTCGCGAAACTCGCGGGTGACGCTCACGTAGTAGCCGAAGTCGGGGTGCAGAGTCATATCAGCAGCGCGGGTGTCGGGTTCGGTCAGGGTGCGTTTGCGCAGGTCGCTCTCTTTATACCGAGCGGCACCTTCGGGGGCGCGGCTCTCGTGGGCAGACGCGTCTACCGCCAGCACCTTCACAGCGCCCAGCGCACGCGCCATGCGCACAGGCATGGGCGCTGCGAGGTCGGCGTCCACATACTGCAAGCCGCGTATGCGCACCGGCGTGAATGTGCCCTCAATCGCGCAGCTGGCCTGCACCGCCACACCGCAGTTGCCCGCGTTAAACAGCATGGGCGTGCGGCTGGCGCGCGCGATGACGGCAGCGGCAAACCGGGTGCCCAGCTTTTCAATCGGCTGATCGCGCAGCTCACGATTAATCAAACTGGCGATCGGCGTGCCCGCAAAGCGGCCCTCGCCTGTCAGGGCCAAACGGCCCATCTCGGTAATGCTCAAGTCCAGCGCCAAACGCTCCAGCTCTTTGGCCCCTATGCCGCAGGCATAGAGCGAGCCCACCAGCGCGCCCACTGAGCCGCCCACAATCAAATCTGGTTTGCAGCCCAGCTCTTCGAGCGCCTTGAGCACGCCCACATGCACAAAGCCGCGCGGCCCGCCCGAGCTAAGCACCCAGGCCATGCGCGCTGGCCGGGCCAGCGCAGGGTCAAAGCGCGGTGCATCTAGGTCATCATGGTTGTAGTCAGGCGCGAGGGTGCAGCCCGTGAGCGTGGGCAGCAGCGTGGTGGCCAGCGTGCTTGCGCCGGCGTATTCAAGCAGACGGCGGCGCTGCAGCATTGTCGCTGGCGGGTGAATCAGCGGGCGTCACAGCTGCCGCTGGGGCAACGGCACCGGGCTTCGGAAAACACATTTGCTGACCGTCCCACTGCTGCCCACACCAACAGTGTCCCTGCGCATCAATCAGGCAATGGCCTGTGCCGCAACATCTGGGATCGTCTTCCATACACAAAGATGCCTCAAAAGCGAAGTGGAGTGAAATGGTGCGGCTGGCGGGGATCGAACCCACGACCCTTGGCTTCGGAGGCCAATACTCTATCCACTGAGCTACAGCCGCACATTGCGCCCTTATTGTAGTGCGCACGGGGGTTGTCACGGGGAGCACGGCTATAATTAAAGGTTGTTTGGCGGGCTGTGTCCTGCGCAGGGCCTGTGTGAACCCATCACATGGGCCCCATCTTCAATTTTTGACATTGTTTTTTGCCGAGATCCCTATGAGCAGCTCTGAGAACCACGACCACGACGAAAGCCACGACGGCCCTATCAAAACCCCCATGCAGCTGCTAATGACGGTGCTGTTTTCGTTTATCGTGCCCGTGTTTGTCATCATTGGCTTGGTGTACTACGTGACCACGCAGGCCAAGCCTACCACCAGCGCATCGGAGATTGCCGCTGAAGCGGGTGGCAAAAACGGCTTGGGCTTGGGCGGTCTGTCGGCCCAGGACTTAGAAAAGTCAGTGGCTGCGCGTATTCAAAAAGTAGGCACGGTAGAGATTCGTGATGCCAGCCGCGCGCTCAAAGCGGGCGAAGAGATCTACAAAGCCCAGTGCTTGGCTTGCCATGCAGCTGGCTTGGCAGGTGCGCCAAAGTTTGGCGACGCTGGCGCTTGGGGCGCACGCATTGCTACAGGCTACCCAGCGCTGTGGGCGTCGGCCCTCAAAGGCAAAGGCGCGATGGGCGCGCAAGGCGGTGGCGACTATGACGATATTGAAATCGGCCGTGCTGTGGTGTACATGGCCAATGGCGCTGGCGCTAAGTTTGCCGTGCCCGACCGCGCTGCAGCGCCTGCAGCCGATGGTGCGTCGGCTGCAGTGGCAGCCAAGTAAGCTGCGACCTGTTTGCTCTAACTACAACCGCCTTCGGGCGGTTTTTTTATGCCATGAGTTTATTTTTCAAGCACGCTTTTGGAAGAAAAATAGGCAGTTTTCCGACGTGGATATTAGATAGTTTGCTATTTAATTAGGAGTATTCAGTGTCGCTTCATGTGCCGCCTGCGGGCTGCGCACATAGCCGTAGCGCTGCGCCAGCTCGCACGAGAGCGCTTCTTGCGGCACCCACAGCCCGCGCTCTACGGCCTCGGCGGCCAAGCCCACGTCTTGGGTGTGTACCAGTCCAAAGCCTGCGTCAGACTCCATGTACACGCGGCCCAGCTCGTCCACCACGCAGCGCTGCGCACGCACGCGCAAGCCCGTGTGCGCCACCAGGCTGTAATCCGCCTGCACGCGCCACACATAGGGCGTGGCCTGCAGCTCAATGTACACGCGCTGCGGCCCATTCTGAAAAAACCACTGCCCTTGCGCGTCACAAGCGTAGTTGCGGTGGATGAATTCGATCAGCTTTTCGTGCTTTAGCTCTGAGCCTTTGGCACCCGCCGCACCGCAGGTAAAGCTGCCCAGCGCCTGCACGCGGTCGTCGCGCATCCACCACTGGCCCCGCGCATCCAGCCCCAGCCAGCCGTAGCAGTGGGGTACATTGGGCCATTTGGCGATGGCTTTGAGAACTATGTCGTCCATGATGTGTTTGCTGTATTGATCTAGTGAATAAGTGGGCACTAACACTGTGGTTTAAAGATGCTGTTGTAGCCAACCGCCCACCGCATCTGGCAAGCCGCGCACATGGCCGGGCAAGCGCCCTGCTGCAAAGCCTACATGCCCGCCATGCGCAGGCCGCCACAGCGTCACGTAGCTGCCCACTTCGTGCTGCGCGGGCAGGCTGGCGGCAGGGACAAAGTGGTCGTTCAGCGCGTTGAGCACCAGGGCGGGAATGCGGATGCGGTGCAAATGGGGCTTGGCCGAGGCGCGGCTCCAGTAATCGTCGGTGTTTTTAAAGCCATGCACCGGGCCAGTAAAGATATTGTCAAACTCGTACAGATCGCGCGAAGCCATAAGCGCGGCACCGTCAAACAGCTTGGGGTGCAGGGCCAGGCGCTCAAGCGCCTTAGGCTTCATGGTGCGCAAAAACATGCGCGTGTACACCTGCCGGTTAAAGCCGCGTCCTATCGCGTGGCCTGACGCCGTCAAATCAATCGGTGAGCACACTGATGCCACGGCGCTGACCGTGCGGCCTGCCATATCGCCCGCCTCTTGTGCCCAGCGCAGCAGCGCATTGCCGCCCAACGAAACGCCCACTGCAACAATGGCTCGCTCGGGCTGCTGGGCTTTAAGTCGCTGCAAGATCCAGCCAATCTCTTCATAGTCGCCCGAGTGGTAGGCACGCGGGGCGCGGTTGATCTCGCCGCTGCAGCCTCTAAAATGCGGCACCGCAAAGGCCATGCCGTGCTGCGCGGCCCAGTCGGCAAAGGCTTCGGCATAGTGGCTGCGCGAGGAGCCTTCGAGGCCGTGAAACAGCACCAGTAAAGGCGCATGAAAGCTAGTGCGCTGACTGTTGGTTTTGGTTGCGGTATCGACTGTAGTGTCGGCTTTAATAACGCTATAGCTGGCGTTGGATGCAGCATGCGGTAGCGCAAAATCAACATCAATAAAGTCCCCATCCGGCGCATCCCAGCGCTCACGGCGGTACTCAGGCTTGGGGCCGAAATAGCGCTTTGAGAACAACGCAGGCCAGATGGTCTGCGCCTGCCCACCTGGCAGCCAACGGGGCGCTGTGTAGTGCATATTGTTTTGAAGTGGTTATTGATTTGTGCGGTTAATTGGCTGGCTAATTTGGGTGGTTAATTCAGTCCATTTAAATTACTATCAATATAATAGCAAACTATTGAACATCCACGTCGGAAAACTGCCTTATTTTCTTGCAAAATCAACTTACTCAATATGGGTGAATGTCAGTGCAGCACCATCGGTGCGTCTGACAGCTCTTGCATCTCGTGCGGGGTACCGGGGCTGGCGTGGTGCGCCACCATGCGCCAGCCTTGGGCGGTCTTATGGTACACGTTGGTGGCAATCACATACGCCTCGCGCGGCCCGTCTTCGGTCAGCACTTCAATTTTTTCCAGCACGTTGTGCACAGCGCTGGCCAGGGACTCAATTTTGCGCACGCGCTGCGGCGTGGCCTTGATGGTGCCGTTAGAAAACATGGCGTCGAAGGCCGCTCGAATCGCGCCAATACCTACCACCCTCGGCCCACCAGGGTGCACACACACGACCTCATCTTCATCGGCCCAGCAGCCCATCAGCTTGTCGATATCACCGGTTTGCAAAGCCTCATAAAACAAAGCCTCCACATCGTCGGCAGTACCGCCGACAATGACCGATTGGAGCTTAGATTTGCGCATAGCTTAATTATCGGTACAAATCGATCCGTTTGTGTGAGTCACTGTGCCCGCATCATGCAGATGAAACATTGCAGGCGAAAAAAAACGCCAACCGGGTAGGTTGGCGTTTTGTATATTGGTTGCGGAGGCTAGATTTGAACGAACGACCTTTGGGTTATGAGCCCAACGAGCTACCAGGCTGCTCCACTCCGCGTCATGTTTCTATTTTACTCTTATTGCTCTGTCAATACGAGCATGAGGATAAATAAACCCATGGTGTAAGAGGCTGCCAGTTACTCCTCAGAGTCACTGCTGCGCACTCACGCCACGCGTTCAAAATTTAAGCTGCTGGTGCCTCTGGTGCAGCGCTGGTATCCGGACGGTCAACCAGCTCTACGAAAGCCATTGGCGCGTTGTCGCCAGCACGGAAACCCATCTTCAAGATACGGGTATAGCCGCCTGGACGGGTTTGGTACCGTGGGCCCAGCTCAGCAAACAGCTTGACAACCATATCGCGGTCGCGCAAACGGTTAAATGCCAAACGCTTGTTAGCCAAGGTAGGCACTTTAGCCAAAGTGATCATGGGTTCCACCACGCGGCGCAGTTCCTTAGCCTTAGGCAAAGTGGTTTTGATGGCTTCGTGCAGTAGCAACGAATTCATCATATTACGTAACATAGCGAGGCGGTGCTCGCTGGTACGGTTGAGTTTACGAAGTCCTTGTCCGTGACGCATGGTGCTTTTCCTTTCAAAATTATCGAGATGGCCGTGTCAGGTACCACCTACGCACTTGCCCCTATGAATGCGATGGGGCGCTTAAAAATAATATCGTTAACTGCTTGCCCGCAGTGGTGCTTACATCACTGCTTGTCACACTAAGCCTTAGCTTAGTGTTTATCCAGACCAGCTGGTGGCCAAGCCTCTAGGCGCATGCCCAGAGTCAAACCACGAGAAGCCAAGACTTCTTTGATTTCGTTGAGCGACTTGCGACCCAGATTAGGGGTCTTGAGCAGCTCGTTCTCGGTGCGCTGAATCAGATCACCGATGTAGTAAATGTTTTCTGCTTTGAGGCAGTTAGCAGAGCGAACCGTCAACTCCAACTCGTCCACAGGACGCAGCAAGATCGGGTCAAACTGCTGGCTAGCGCGCTGGGCTGGTGCGTCAAACGCAGCCAACTCGCTGCCTTCCAACTGTGCAAACACAGCCAACTGCTCAACCAAGATTTTGGCCGATGCGCGCACTGCGTCTTCTGCAGTAACAGCGCCATTGGTTTCGATTTCCATGACCAGCTTGTCCAGATCGGTGCGCTGCTCAACACGGGCGCTTTCAACGGTATAGCTCACGCGCTTAACAGGAGAGAACGATGCGTCCAAAACAATGCGGCCAATCGACTTGGTAGGCTCATCGCCATAGCGGCGCATAGTGCCTGGTACATAACCACGGCCTTTTTCGACCTTGATTTGCATGTCTAGCTTACCGCCTTGCGACAGGTGGGCAATGACGTGCTCAGGATTGATAATCTCCACATCATGCGGGGTTTGGATGTCACCAGCGGTGATCACGCCTTCACCGTCTTTACGCAGCGACAGGGTAACTTCATCACGGTTGTGCAGCTTGAATACCACGCCTTTGAGATTCAACAAAATGTTGACCACATCTTCTTGCACACCGTCAATCGACGAGAACTCGTGCAAAACGCCAGCGATAGTCACTTCAGTAGCTGCATAACCCACCATCGAGGACAGCAAAACACGGCGTAAGCCGTTGCCCAGTGTGTGACCGTAGCCGCGCTCGAAAGGCTCGAGAGTAACTTTGGCGCGGTTTTGGCCGAGCTGTTCTACATTGATAGTTTTTGGTTTTAGCAGAGTGGTTTGCATGCAGTCTTCCTTTGGGTTGCCCCCGACTCGTTACATCGGTAAGGCTGGAAAACCCCACCTCAGATGCATCTGTGATGGGGAACTTAAGTAGCCAACGTCTTGGCCACTTTTCAATTAATTAACGTGAATACAATTCGACAATCAACGATTCGTTGATGTCTGAACCAAACTCATCACGGTCAGGCACCTTTTTGAAAGTGGCCTCAGTTTTGTCAGCATTGGTCTCAACCCATGCAGGAAAACCCACCTGAGCAGCCAGTTGCAAAGCTTCTGCAACACGCACTTGTTTCTTCGATTTTTCGCGCACCGACACCACATCGCCCACCTTGATGAGGTAAGAAGGGATGTTGACCGATTGACCGTTCACCAACATCGCTTTGTGCGACACCAATTGACGCGCTTCAGCGCGGGTCGAAGCAAAACCCATACGGTACACGACGTTGTCAAAGCGGCTCTCCAAAAGGAACAACAGATTTGCACCGGTATTGCCTTTGCGGCGGTCAGCCTCCTCAAAGTAGCGGCGGAACTGACGCTCCATTACGCCATACATGCGCTTTACTTTTTGCTTTTCACGCAACTGCAAACCGAAGTCAGACATACGCTGACCAGAAGTACGGCCGTGCTGGCCTGGCTTGGAGTCAAATTTTGATTTGTCTGCAATCGAGCGGCGTGCGCTTTTCAAAAACAGATCGGTGCCTTCACGGCGGGAGAGTTTAGCCTTAGGGCCTAAGAGACGTGCCACGTTAATTTCCTTTGTTCACGTTGGTTTCTACTACCGCAGGACTGGCTGCGGGAGCCATTGGTTTTATTTAATCAATTATGTTTAAACAGCACTCAATGGCAGTGGGCTTCATGCGAAGATTGCCCTTTGGGGCAACCCTCTATTATAACCAAAGCCGCTGGCTCTCGCTCAGCGGCTCTAGCGGATCTAAGCGCAAGGCTTAGAGATCCTTTAAATACGGCGACGCTTCTGTGGGCGGCAACCGTTGTGCGGGACAGGAGTCACGTCACGAATAGAGGTGATGCGGATACCTAGCGCGCCCAATGCACGAACCGAAGACTCGCGACCTGGGCCTGGGCCTTTGATCTCGACGTCGAGGTTCTTAATACCTTGTTCCATCGCAGCGCGACCGGCCATCTCAGATGCTACCTGGGCTGCAAACGGGGTCGATTTACGCGAACCCTTGAAGCCTTGACCGCCCGAAGAAGCCCAAGACAACGCATTGCCTTGGCGATCAGTGATAGTAATGATCGTGTTGTTAAACGATGCATGAACGTGCGCCACACCGTCAGCAATGTTTTTGCGGACTTTTTTGCGAACACGGGTGGTGGTGGATGCTTGTGCTTTTGCCATATTAATTCTCTCTTACTGGCTTATTTCTTCAGCGCCTGAGCACCTTTACGCGGACCTTTACGGGTACGTGCATTGGTACGTGTGCGCTGACCGCGCATAGGCAGGCCGCGGCGATGGCGGAAGCCACGGTAGCAACCATTGTCCATCAGACGCTTGATGTTCATGGTAGTTTCACGGCGCAGGTCGCCCTCGATCGTGATCGTCGCGATAGCATCGCGGATCTTTTCGAGATCGCCATCGGTCAGGTCCTTGACCTTCTTCGAATAAGCGATACCTGTTGCCTCACAAATTTTGCGGGCGCGGGTGCGACCGATACCAAAAATTGCGGTTAAGCCTACTTCAGCGTGCTGATGTGGCGGGATATTAATGCCAGCGATACGTGCCATAGCGTTCCTCTAAATCTTTCAATCAACCTTGACGTTGCTTATGACGTGGATCTGTACAGATCACACGTACGACGCCTTTGCGGCGGATGACTTTGCAATTACGGCAAATCTTCTTAACTGAAGCTGAGACTTTCATGTCTTTTCTCCTAAAACTCTTAATGTCAATGGTGATGTTGATTGTTAATTGGGCTACTCGAATCTAATTTAAGATTTGAAGTTAGCTTTTTTCAACAACGACTCATACTGTTGGCTCATCATGTAGTTTTGCACTTGGGCCATAAAGTCCATAGTCACCACCACGATAATCAACAAAGATGTACCACCGAAATAAAACGGAACGTTGTATTTCAAAATCAAAAACTCTGGCAATAAGCATACAAAGGTAATGTACACAGCGCCAATCAATGTTAACCGAACCAAAATCTTGTCAATGTAGCGTGCAGTTTGATCACCAGGGCGAATGCCGGGGATGAACGCACCGCTCTTCTTGAGGTTGTCTGCTGTTTCGCGGCTGTTGAATACCAGCGCAGTGTAGAAAAAGCAGAAAAATACAATTGCGGCCGCATAGAACATCACATAAACAGGCTGACCTGGAGTCATCACGTTAGCAATATCTTTTAGCCAGCGCATCGACTCACCAGTGCTAAACCAGCTAACCACCGTAGCAGGCAATAAAATAATCGACGAAGCAAAAATTGGAGGAATCACACCAGCCATGTTCAGCTTCAATGGTAGATGCGAAGATTGGCCACCATATACTTTATTACCGACTTGTCGTCTGGCATAGTTCACCAGAATCTTACGTTGACCGCGCTCAACAAACACCACAAAGTAGGTGACTGCGACTACCAAAAATACAATCAGTATCGCCACAATAATACTCATAGCACCTGTACGTACCAGCTCTAACAATCCACCGATAGCCCCAGGCAAACCCGCAGCAATACCGCCAAAAATCAAAATCGAAATACCGTTACCAAGACCGCGTTCTGTGATCTGCTCACCAAGCCACATCAAAAACATCGTGCCAGCTGTCAGACTGATCACAGCGGACATACGGAAACCAAAACCAGGCGCCAAAACTAAGCCCGCCGAACCTTCCAAAGCCATAGCAATACCCAGAGATTGAAACAGGGCCAAGCCTAATGTACCGTAACGTGTGTACTGCGTAATCTTGCGACGGCCTGCTTCGCCTTCTTTCTTCATTTGCTCAAATGTAGGAACCACATAAGTAAGTAGCTGCATGATGATCGAAGCAGAAATATAGGGCATGATCCCCAGTGCGAACACCGTAAAGCGGGACAAAGCACCGCCCGAGAACATGTTGAACAGACTCAAAATGCCGCCCTGCTGGCCCTTGAACAGCTCTTGAAGCTGCGTAGGATCAATGCCAGGCACAGGAATGTGTGCACCAATGCGGTATACCACCAACGCGAGCAACAAAAAGACAAGACGACGACGTAGGTCGCCAAACTTACCAGTTTTTGCTATTTGTGCGGTATTGGTTGCCACTGCGCAGGTTTCCTGTTGTCGTCAAATCAAACTGCGATCAAACAGCCACCGAGCCACCAACGGCTTCGATTGCAGCTTTTGCGCCTGCTGTCGCACCGATACCGGTGAGCTTGACAGCCTTGGTTAATGCGCCAGTATTGATAACTTTAACTACTTTAGCGATATTACGCACTAAACCCGCTTGCTTGAGAGCCAACACATCGACCTCAGCCGCACCCAACACTTCAAGGTTGGTCAGCGTGATTTCTGCGTTGTACTTTAGAGTTTGTGACTTGAAGCCGCGCTTAGGCAAGCGACGCTGCAAAGGCATTTGACCGCCTTCAAAGCCCACTTTATGGTAACCACCAGAGCGAGATTTTTGACCTTTGTGACCACGACCTGCTGTTTTACCCAAACCAGAGCCAATGCCACGGCCTACACGACGACGGGCCTTCTTGGAGCCATCTGCTGGAGAAATTGTATTGAGTTCCATGATTAGAGAACTTTCACGAGGTAAGCGATTTTATTGATCATGCCCCGCACTTCTGGACTGTCTTGCAGCTCAGAGACGGAGTTAACTTTGCGCAAACCCAAACCACGCACAGTCGCGCGATGCGATTCTTTGCAGCCGATAGGGCTGCGCACAAGTTGGATTTTCACTGGGTTCGTTTTAACAGTTGCTTGGGCAGTCATTGCTGTGCTCCCGGTTATGCGAAGATGTCTTCAACGCTCTTGCCGCGCTTAGCTGCGACCTGAGAGGGCGTTGTAGAGTTCTTCAGCGCGTCTAAAGTAGCACGCACCATGTTGTAAGGGTTGGTCGAACCATGGCTCTTGGCCACAATGTCGGTGATGCCCATGACTTCGAAAACTGCGCGCATAGGACCGCCAGCAATAATGCCTGTGCCCTTAGGAGCAGGAGACATCATGACGTTGGCAGCGCCGTGTGAGCCATATACACGATGGTGGATAGTGCCGTTTTTCAGATTTGCTTTAATCTGATTGCGACGAGCCTGCTCCATCGCTTTGGTAACGGCCACTGGCACTTCTTTGGATTTACCCTTGCCCATACCTACACCACCCTCGCCATCGCCCACCACAGTGAGTGCAGCGAAGCCGAGAATACGACCGCCTTTGACCACTTTGGTGACGCGATTGACCGCGATCATTTTTTCGCGCATGCCATCTTCTGGACCGGCTGCGGGAGTATTTGCTTGTAATTTAGCCATGCTTTTTCTCGCTTCGCTTTAAATCTGTTGCGTCACTGCTGTGTTAGAACTGCAAGCCAGCTTCACGAGCCGCTTCGGCCAAAGCCTTTACGCGGCCGTGGTAGGCCATACCAGCACGATCAAATGCAACTTTTTCTACTCCAGCTGCTTTTGCTTTTTCGGCAATTCGCTTACCAATAGCTGAAGCTGCGGCGACGTTAGCGCCCTTGCCAGAACTACCGATACTCTTGATGACTTCAGCTTCTGCAGTTGATGCAGAGGCCAATACTTTGCTACCGTCGCCGGATATCACTTGCGCATAAATGTGCAAATTGGTGCGGTTTACGCTCAAACGCGCAACGCCTTGGTTGGCGATACGAATACGTGTTTGGCGTGCACGGCGAAGACGCTGCTCTTTTTTGGTCAACATGACGCAGCTCCTTATTTCTTCTTGGTTTCTTTGATCGTGATCTTCTCATCCGAATAGCGGATGCCTTTACCCTTGTAGGGCTCAGGAGGACGAACAGCACGTATCTCAGCGGCAATCTGACCAACACGTTGGCGGTCAGCACCTTTGATGATAATTTCGGTCGGCGCAGGTGTTTCTACTTTGATGCCTGCAGGCATCTCAAAGTTAACAGGGTGCGAATAACCCACGGTAAGGTTGAGTTTTGCGCCAGCAGCTTGCGCTTTATAGCCCACACCAACCAAGTTGAGCTTCTTTTCAAAGCCCTTGGTCACACCTACAACCATGTTGTTCACCAATTGACGCAACGTACCGCTCATAGCGTTAGCTTCGCGCGAATCGTTAGCGGGTACAAAAGTCAGCTTACCGGCATCGTTCTTCACCACTACAAGCACATTAGCATGAACAGCCAAGGCACCGCCAGCGCCCTTGACGCTGATTTGGTTGTCTTTAATTGATACATCTACGCCAGCTGGTACAGTGACGGGCATTTTTCCTACACGGGACATTTCAGTTTCTCCTTCGATGTGCCGTTTAAGCCACGTAGCACAACACTTCGCCGCCCACGCCAGTGGCGCGCGCTTTGCGATCAGTCATGACACCTTGAGGCGTAGTCACAATAGCCACACCCAAGCCATTCATGACCTGAGGGATAGCACCAGAACCTTTGTACACGCGCAGGCCAGGGCGGCTCACACGCTCAATACGCTCGATCACGGGGCGACCAGCATAGTATTTCAAGGCAATAACAAGTTCAGACTTACCAGCTTCTTGAACGACTTTAAAGCCGTCCACGTAACCTTCGTCTTTCAGCACCTGCGCAATAGCCACTTTAACTTTAGAGGCCGGCACAGACACCGATGTTTTAGCGACCATTTGCGCGTTACGAATACGCGTCAACAAGTCGGCGATAGGATCACTCATGCTCATTTGATTTTTCCTTCGCTTTACCAGCTGGCCTTGGTCATTCCAGGGATTTCGCCCGCAAATGCCATCTCGCGCACTTTCATGCGACCCAGACCAAATTGACGGTAGGTACCACGTGCACGACCAGTGATCGCGCAGCGATTACGCTGGCGAGTGGGGTTTGCGTTACGGGGCATTTTCTGCAAATCCAGACGTGCGGCCATGCGCTCTTCGTCGGGCTTCTTGGCATCGTTGATGATCGCCTTGAGTGCAGCAAATTTAGGTGCGTATTTAGCGACGAGCTTGTCGCGCTTAAGTTCGCGTTGAATGAGAGCCATTTTAGCCACGGTTCACCTCAGTTCTTAAACGGGAAGCGGAAACCAGCGAGCAGTGCTTTGCACTCTTCGTCGGTTTTAGCGGTGGTGGTGATACTGATATTCAGACCACGCAAAGCATCAACTTTGTCGTACTCGATTTCAGGGAAAATGATCTGCTCTTTGACGCCGATGTTGTAGTTACCACGACCATCAAATGCACGACCAGAGATACCGCGGAAGTCACGCACACGCGGCAAAGCCACAGTGACGAAACGGTCCAAGAACTCATACATATGTTCGCCACGCAAGGTGACCATGCAGCCGATTGGCAAGCCTTCGCGGATCTTGAAGCCAGCTATAGGCTTTTTAGCCTTGGTGACCACAGGCTTCTGACCTGCAATTTTGGTCATGTCGCTAACGGCGTTGTCCATGACTTTTTTGTCTGCCACCGCTTCGCTCACGCCCATATTGAGAGTGATCTTCGTTAGGCGCGGCACTTGCATGACCGACTTGTAGCCGAACTGCTTGACCAGCTCAGGCGCGATTTTGTCAAGATAAACTTGTTTGAGGCGTGCCATGTTTACGCTGCCTTAATTTCTTCGCCGCTGGACTTGTAAACGCGCGAGCGCTTGCCGTCAGTTGCAATGGAGATTCCCACACGATCCGCCTTGCCCGACGCGCCATTGAAAATAGCGATGTTGGACTGGTGAATAGGCATGGCCTTTTCAACGATACCGCCTGTGGTGTTTTTCAGCGGATTAGGCTTGGTGTGTTTTTTCACCAAGTTAATGCCTTCAACCAACACATGGCTGTCATCTTTGCGAGCAGATACGGTGCCGCGCTTACCTTTGTCGCGACCAGCGATCACTATGATCTGGTCGCCTGTACGAATTTTGTTCATGGCTTTGCGGTCCTTACAAAACTTCGGGCGCCAAGGACACGATCTTCATGAACTTCTCGTTACGCAGTTCGCGCGTGACGGGTCCAAAGATGCGGGTGCCGATGGGTTCGAGCTTGTTGTTAAGCAGCACGGCGGCATTACCGTCGAACTTTACGAGCGAGCCATCGCCACGGCGAATGCCTTTAGCGGTGCGAACCACTACCGCGCTATACACTTCGCCTTTTTTGACGCGTGCGCGCGGTGCGGCTTCTTTAATGCTCACCTTGATTACATCGCCCACAGATGCATAGCGGCGCTTAGAGCCACCAAGCACCTTAATACACAGCACGGATTTAGCGCCCGTGTTGTCGGCGACATCGAGTCGAGATTCAGTTTGGATCATTTCAAATCTTCCCAACTTATTTCTAGACGCACAGTGCAACCAGAAGCAGTCTTGGGCCCGTCGGGATTTGTCCGCATTAAAAATACAGACAAGCCACGTTTGGGCGGATATGCGCAATTAGCGAATGCCGTTTTGCGCGAAGTCTTTGATTATGCCATAGGTTTTGGCAGCTTGTCAAAAGTATTTGTAATTTAAGACCATAAGCACTAAAGCTCAAGTGCCAAGTGCTAATTGGCAGCACCGCAAAGCTTGTTAACTTGATTAATCGTTAACAACCCTAGTCAAGACGACGACCCCTGTCACGATATTGGTGTAGTTGATGGTGAAACGATAATTGCCGCCAGCTCGCTCTGCATTAGCACCTGTGAAAAAGCCTTGAAACGGGCCACCGCCCGTAAGGCAAGGGGTTCCCATGCAGCCACCGTCGGGGGAGGTGACTGAGCCGCTTGCGCCGCCAAAAGTGGCCGCGCCTGTTTGGTTGGCAGTACCGCTGAGTACAAAGTTAAAGCTATTGACGGGGACGTTTAACGAATAAGTGACATTTCCGCCCGTGTTACCAGCAAAGTTGACGGCCAAACTACCTGTTACAGAGTTGGCTACGCCAGTGCCTGTAACTACTCCGGCGCCAGTAGCTATTACGGGCGCAGTGGAGGCGGTGACGTTGTAATTAGCGTTGCCCACAGGCGCGGTGGGTGCCGTGGTGCCTATGGCATAGCTAAAGCTGTTAATTGGCAAACCTTGGTAGGTGCCTGCATCCCAACGGCCCCAAGCAATGAAGTTATCCACTTGATACTCCACCACTTGGGCTGGGGTTGCTGTATACGTAGCGCCTGTGCTGTCTTTGTACTCAATTAATCGGTTAGCGGTGTCAAAAATTGGCACACCTGCGGTCTCTAAGTTAGTGAGCAACTGTCCTGCATCAGAATTTGCTGCGTTTATGGCGTAAGGTGGTGCACCAGGATCAAAAGCAAACGGGTTGATCCCCGGGGTCGGCTCGACAAACGCTGTAGGCTCTACCTTAGCAGCGACTGTTACCGGCTTAGGTGCTTCCACCGGCGGTAACTTCGGAGCTACTGCAACAAGGACAGGGCGAACGTTTTGGGTGGGGGCAAAGCCCGACTGCTGTACGCCTACATCCAGGCAGCCGCCGTCGTTGCACATGTTAATTGCGCCTTCGCTGACTTTGACGCGTACGCCGTCAGCCTCGGATGTGGCGCTGTAGCCAGTGCCGCGAATGCCGATGGTGGCAGTGGCGGTTTGCAGTTTGTAGGCAGCTTTGTTGCTGCGGCCGATCAGGCCTGTGACGGTGCGCAGGCCTCCGCGAACCAGCGCCATGAAGCCTTTGTCGTCAGCGCCGGGTTGGTTGAATTTGTAGTCGTCCAAGCGCAAAACAGTGTCGTTTTGCAGTGACATGTACGCGCCGTCAACCATGCGCATTTGCAGGCGACCTGTTTTGGTGTCGATGCTCTCGCCGTTGCTCACGGTGCTGCCGCGCTGAACTGCGCGCTCAGCCCCCGCGCTGGTGCGGATGACGGCTTGGCCTTGGACAAACTCCACCGTGCCCGCCACCTGAGCGCTGGCCCAGGGGCTGGTGCTCAGGGCCAGCACAGCTACAGCTAATGGGCGCAAGGCAAAAGAGGCAGTAAATGGAGCATTGGATCTTGGTGTGTGCATGGTCAATGTGTCCCTGAATATCTAAATATGATGTTGATTTAAAAATCTAGCCTGGCCGTTACACCTGCCGCAGTACGGTTGAAGGTGTAGAGCGAGATATTGCTGCGGCTGCGGGTGTAGCTGATTTGCGGCGTGATGCGCACGCTGCTCCAGGCCATGCGGGCTACTGTGAACTGCGCGCCCAGCGAGAAGTCCATTTGGGTGTCTTTGCGGTCTACGCCAAAAAAGAAATCTTGGCCTTGGTGGCTGCGCTGCTCGGCGTTCAAGTTGGCAAACAGCTTGGCGTCTGCGCCCAGCGCATATTCGGTGCCCAGGCGTAGGCCGATAATATTTTGGTCGTTGAACTGGGCACCTGCATTGGTGGTGCGCTCTTGGCCGCCCAGCACAGTAGCAAAGGCGGTGAGCGCGGGCGTCATTGCCTCGGCATAGGCCAAGCCTAGGATGGTGCGGTTGGCGTCGCGCAGTTGGGCGCTGGGAAAGCGCAGCTGGGTGTATTGCACAAAGGCACTGCCCTGCGAACGGGTGCTGAGCGCGCGGGTCCACTGGCCTGACATACCCGACAAGGTGCGGTATTGCTGGCTGTTAAAGCTGGTGCTGCCCATGTTGATAGAGGCATTGAATTGGTCGGTGCCGCTGCTGTAGATCAGGCCCAAATTGCCGTCGGCAGAGCCGGTGTCCAGCTCATCATGTGAACTGGGACGGGTTTGGCGCAAGTTCAGGCCACCGACCAGCTCGACGTTAGTGGCCAGCGGTGTGCGCAGGACCAAGCCCGCGCCGACGTGGGCCACGGTGTCGGGCTGCGGCTTGGCCACTGGCACCACCAAACCACCAAAAAACGGAATGGCAACAGGGATGGTCACAAAACTGTTGGTGGGGCCACTGTTGAGGTTGGAGTCACGGGTGATACCGGCCTCGACATAGGCTTTTAAGGGGCGCTTGTCAGCCGCTGGGTTGGTGTCAAAGCTACCCAGCAAGCGCGCAATGGTTTCGCGGGCGGCAGGCGGAATGTCGGCCATCTGCACTTGCCGCAGCTCGTTTTGGGCGGTGTCCAGCTCGCCTGCGACCAAGTAGGCACGGGCCAGCTCGGCGCGGGCCAGGGCGTTGCCAGGCTGCACTGCCAGTACACGCTCCAGCGCGAAAATCGCATTGGTGACGCGGCCCGAGTCGAGCGCGGCGATGCCCAGCAGGTAGTCAAACTCGGGCGCGCCTGCGCGGCTGGCTTCTTGGGCTGCCAACAGGCTGTAAGCGGCGTTGCTGTTTTTAGCCGCCATCAGCTCGCGCGCGCTTTGCAGCGTGGCGTCTTGTGCCAGCGCCATACCGCTGACCAAGGCCAGCATGCAAGCCCACAAAGCAGTGCGTTTGAAGGCAGATTGGCTGGGGGCCGCTGTCAGGCTTGAAGCGTATTTAGAAAATTGCATTGTGAGTTTATTTACGTCTAATTTACGGTCATGTCCAATTTTAGTGAAATGCAACTTGATGTAAAGCTGCGTTACACCTTCATGGGCACAGGATTTGCTGTGTGTTTGTCACGAAATACGGTTAAGGTGGGTTGAGATGTATAGTTCTTAAGGATTCATTGAATGACAAGCAAGACAATCAGCCTCGCCCTGCAAGGCGGCGGCTCGCATGGCGCATTTACTTGGGGGGTGCTGGACGCGCTGCTGGAAGACGGCCGGTTTCACATTGACGGTATCAGCGGGGCCAGCGCCGGGGCCATGAACGCGGTGGCGCTGGGCCACGGCTTTGCACTGGCCAAAGGCAATAAAACCCAAAAAATCGACCGGCGCGAGGCCGCCCGCGAGGCGCTGGCCAGCTTTTGGAATGCGGTCATCAGCATGGGCGCGGCCAGCAGCCTGCAGCAAAGCATGATGGACGCATGGATGGGCGGCTGGAAGATCGCCGCGCCCGCCGTGCAAACCAGCCTCTCGCCCTACCAGACCAACCCGCTGGACATCAACCCGCTGCGCAACTTGGTGGAAAAGCAATTTGATTTTGAGCGCATTGGCAAGCTGGCCGACCCGCGCATTTACGTCTCGGCCACCCATGTGAACACTGGCAAAGCCGAGATTTTCAGCGGCAAACGCCTCACGCCCGCCGCGCTGATGGCCTCGGCCTGCCTGCCCATGCTGTTTCAGGCGGTGGAGATTGACGGGGAGCACTATTGGGACGGCGGCTACTCGGGCAACCCCGCCCTGCACCCGCTGATCTACCGCTGCCATGCCACGGACATCGTGTTGGTGCAAATCAACCCGTTGGAGCGCAACGCAGCGCCCACTGACGGGGCCGACATCATGGACCGCATCAACGAGCTGACGTTTAACGCCAGCTTGCTGTCGCAAATGCGCTCGATTGACTTTGTCAACCGCATGCTCGAACGGGGCAACCTGGACGAGAACCGTTACCGCAAAGTGCTGCTGCACCGCATTGATGGCGGCGAGGCGCTGGAGGCGTACCCAGCGTCGAGCAAAACGTCTGCGAATGGCGCAATAGTTAATAAACTGCGTGATTTGGGGCGCGAATGTGCACAAAAGTGGCTAAAAAAGCGCTTTGCTGATGTAGGCGAGAAGAGCACAGTGGATATTGCGCGGGATTATTTGGACGATATGCGAATGGGAAGCTTGGGAGATTAATCACTTAATGCTATTATTTTCATAGCATACTATTGAATATCCACTTCGGAAAACTGCTCATTTTTCTTCCAAAATGCATCGCCGTGAGATGGCTGAGCGATAGGGCTCAGTGAAATAGCGATTGAGCCGCCAATGCATCCCGCCGCGCCAGCGCCGTCCGTGCCAATCCAAAATGCCCGCAGCCCATAAAAGGCGCAGGTGGCCGTAGCGCTGACAGGGGGGACGGGTGGTTGGCCATCAATACCGTGTGGCGCTTGTCCAAGTTGTGCGCCGCAATCAAAGCTGCTTTGGCCTGCGCATGGCCGCCCCAGAGCATAAACACCACGGACGCAGATTTTTGAGCGCAGGCTTGAATCACAGCGTCAGTGAGCACTTCCCAGCCCTGCTTGGCGTGGCTGGTGGGCTGGCTGTCTTCTACCGTGAGCGTGGTGTTAAGCAGCAGCACGCCTTGCGCAGCCCAGGCTTGCAGGCTGCCGTGCGCAGGGGGCGGCAAGCCCAGGTCGCGCAGCCTTTCTTTGAACATGTTGCGCAGACTGGGCGGCACTTTGACGCCGCGCGCCACTGAGAACGCCAGCCCTTCGGCCTGACCAGCGCCGTGGTACGGGTCTTGGCCCAAGATCACGACTTTGACATGAGCCAGTGCGGTCAGCTGCAGCGCGCGCAGTGGCTGGGGCGGATACACCCGCGCCCCGCTGGCCAGCCGCGCTGTTAAATACTGCTGCAGCGCCAGGCCTGCGCTGCTGGCCGCAAACTGCGCCACCAGCGGCTGCCAGTCAGGTGCGATCTGCGCAACCGCTTGCGCGCTGAGGGCATCGCCTTGTAGCACCTGAGGCGGCTGGGCAAACAAGGCGCTTTGCGCTGCGCTGGTCATATTCAATACTTGATTTTTGGAAGATTTTTGGGCACTTTTCCGACGTGGATATTGAATAGTTTGCTATTAATATAGGAGTAACTCAGGCTGCAGCCACACAACAATTACGCAAACAACTCAGCCAGCGCCAGCCCCGGCTCATCTGCACGCATGAAGGCTTCGCCCACCAAAAAGGCATGCACACCCGCAGCGCGCATTTTTTGCACGTCTTCCTGGCTCGTAATGCCGCTTTCGGTCACCAGCAGTGTGTCTTTGGGCACATCGCTCAGCATGTCCAGCGTGGTTTGCAGGCTGACTTCAAAGGTTTTGAGGTTGCGGTTGTTAATGCCCAGCATGGTTTTGGTGGGCACGTTGGGGAGCTTTAAAGCACGCTCCAGCTCCGCGCGGTCGTGCACCTCTACCAGCACCGCCATGTCTAGGCCGAGGGCTATGGCCTGCAAATCGGCCATCACCGCGTCCTCCAGGCAGGCGGCAATCAGCAAAATACAGTCTGCGCCCATCGCCCGCGATTCGTAGATTTGGTACGGATCAACCATAAAGTCTTTGCGCAGCACTGGCAGCTGGCAGCTGGCCCGCGCTTGGCGCAAAAAGTCTGGCTCACCCTGAAAAAATTGCCGGTCAGTCAGCACTGACAAACACGCAGCGCTAACCAGCGCGTCGGTTTTCTTCTTGGTCTCGGCATTGCCATCCGCATAGCTCTGGGCAATATCGGCCGCAAAAAACTCTTCGCGCAGCACGCCTTTGGACGGAGAAGCCTTCTTCACCTCGGCAATCACCGCCGCTTGGCCCGCCGCCATCTTGGCCCGCATCGCACCCACGTAGTCGCGCACCAGCACCCGGCTATCAGCGTCTGCGCGCATGGCCGCAAAGGGCATCTTTTTTACCGCAGCGGCGATTTCCTGGTGCTTTACTTCGATGATTTTTTGGAGGATGTCGGTCATGTCTAGATTATCGCGGTTAATGGAACTGCGGTTGCTTGAATACATTGGGCTAGGGGCTAGGGGCTAGGGGCTAGGGGCTTAGCAGGCTCATGCCGGCGGTGCGCTCAGCTACGCGGCTGTCCCCCGTGCTGGCCTAGGGCCAGCGACTCCTCCTTGATGCCGCTACGCTGAGCGCACCGCCGACATGATCTAGCGAGCTGGCTGGTTTCAACCGGTGCGCATCCCACCAAGGTCACTGCCGCGGCGCGTGGTGTGAATAGCGCAGCGCCAACCAGGAGGGGGTGCGCCCGCCCAAGCACCCCCCACTCGTGCTGCATCGCTCCCGTATCCTCCCCC